>CAYSLA010000076.1:0-12708 GCA_964431685.1 uncultured bacterium
TAGCATGCAATGGCGTGCTGCCCGATAGGCCCCGCCCCGATAGGGTGCGATTTGAAATCGCGCTCTATCTAGGCACGCCTGCACAGGAGGAATGTAGAATGAAAGAACTGCGCGAAAACATGAAGAGCCGCCAACGGCGCGTCATGTATAACGACGACGGCTGCGGCCCGTGCTTTACTGCGGAGGGTGCGACTGCGGAGGGCTTCCTGTATGGCCCGACCTCCAGAATGACTGCCCTGCCTGGAACACAGATCGACAGCGTGTTCATCTGCTCCGGCGCGACCACCGTACTAACCCACCCATCCGCCGTTGCAGAGTCGTATGCGGATACGCTTGAGAAATACGCCGACGAACTGGGTGTCAACCCGGGTGGTCCCAACTACGACATGTGGAAGTTCGTTGTGAGTAGCCTGAGATCTCTTTTCGCAGCAGGCACTGACCCCATTAAACTCACTCTGGATTACTGCAGAGATCGCGGCATCGAGGTGTTCTACTCATACAGGGTTAACGATACTCACGCCACGTACGACTTTTGTGCGGCGGAGCGATCGACTTGGATGAGAGAGAACCCACAGTATATGATGTCTACGCAGGAAGAAGGCGACAAGTATGCGGAGTCCGACCCCAAGCGAATATGGTCTGCCCTGGATTTCGATATTGCCGATGTCCGAGAATATCTGCTTGCCATCCTGGAAGACGTAGTCAACCGGTACGATTTGGATGGGATCGAGATAGACTATTTCCGGTCGCCTCTCTTTTTTCGACCGAATCTGGAGCACAAGCCCGCTACTGCGGCTCAGATCGATACTCTGACCGGCTTTCAGCGCCGAGTCAGGGAGATTGCGATGTGCGCCGAGACCCGGCGAGGTCGCCCGATGCTGGTTGCGGCGCGTGTTCCGATGACGGTGAGAACCTGCAAGCACGTGGGGATTGACATTGAGCAATGGCTGAAATACGACCTGCTTGACCTCCTTCCCACCGGCGGCGGCTACGTTCCATTCACCATGCCTACCAGTGAGTTGGTGGAGCTGGGGCATATGTATGGCGTGCCCGTCTTCCCGACGATAAGTGCGTCGGGAATGCAGAGTCGCTACGAGTGTATAGAGGCGTGGAGAGGCGCGGCCTCGAATGCATGGTTTTTTGGGGCCGATGGGATGTACCTCTTCAACCACTTTCCGAACCAGCCAAGCCCGCAGTTCAAGGAGCTTGGCGATCCTGTAACGCTCGCGAAGTTGGACAAGTTGTTCGCCATCGACAACAGCTACTGGACAAGCGTCTGGGGCGGACACTCGCAGGCAATCGAGCACGACCACGTGCTGCCTGTATCCGTGCCAGGTGACGGCAGCGAGGTGATTGCCGGGCTGCCCGTTGGCGACGACATTGCCGGGTCCACAAAGAATGGCTCCCTGGCCGGCCTTACGATGAGAGTGCAGCTCAGTACTCCTGCGGCAGTGGACACGGTGCGCGTACGGCTGAATGAGCATCTGGTGTCCGCAACTGCGAGAGACGCCGACGGCGGATGGTTGACTTTCAAACCCGAGCCGTCGTGGTTCAAGCGCGGACTGAACAGTATCTCTATCGGGCTGACCAGTCCCTCGGTGGACGGCAAGAGCCCGACCAACGTCACGGCTGTCGAAGTAGAGGTTAAGTACATTTAGCTCCCGGGACCAATGACAGACGTTTTGTGAGGTGACCAAGCTATGGATGAAGCACGAATAATCGAACAATTGAGTTCAGTAGATACTCCGACAATCTCAAACGCTATTGAGCGACTTGGGATCAGAAATCGAACGGCAGGGTTCTGCAACCGAGATATGCGATGCCTTACTCCAGAACTGGGTTTCTTGTGTGGATATGCGGTAACGGCGGAAGTAGAGACTATGTCACCCGACACTGATGGCGGCTTGGACGAGAAGTTCATCGAGTTGTGCGAGGCAATCGCGGCGGCTCATTCGCCGAGTGTGGTTGTGCTCTCGGAGCGGGGCGCTTTGCCTGAGTATTCGGCTCACTGCGGTGAGGTCATGGCAACAGTGTTCCAGAAGCTGGGCAGCGTCGGGCTGGTGAGTGACGGAGCAGTAAGAGACATCGCGGAGGTTCGGGCGATGGGCTACAGGTACTTTGCGCCCGGCCTTGTTGCAAGCCACGGGTCTTTTCGCATAACCCGAGTTCAGGTGCCGGTCACGGTGTGCGGCCTGCGGGTGGACCCGGGTGATCTGCTGCACGGAGACGAAAACGGGCTGGTAAGCATACCCTTGCAGGCAATTGAGCAGTTGCCGGAACTGATAGGGCAAGTTCGGAATGCGGAGAAGAATGTTCTGGATATTGTTCGCGGCGATGACTTCACCCTGGATGAACTCAGAAAAACTCTGGTGCACTGACACCATCAGCGTCAGAAACTGTTGTTGGACGCAAGTAGAAGAAAAAACAAGGCAACATCTCACGATTAGCGCGGGAGTCTGCCGGAGAGGAATCTATCGCTTTGAAGAGTCTGAAGAAAATGCTTCGTGAACAGGAGATCGTAGTCGGCCTGAGCGCCTACCACGTCTTCTCGCCGTGGCTTGCAAAGGTCTACTCGGATGCCGGCAGCGACTTCGTGTTCGTTGAAGGTGAGCACATGCTTACAAACGGTGCGGATCTCGCAGGTTTTGTGCTTGCGTCTCGTCTATGTGATATGCCGGTAGTCTCGAAGTGCCCGTACGTTGACAAAGGGGCGGTTTGCCAGCTGCTTGATGCCGGTGTTATGGGAATCCAGCTTCCGATGACGGAGAGTATAAGTCAGATAGAGGATATAGTGAGTTACTCGAAGTTTCCTCCGGATGGAGTTCGAGCGGCGTGTCCTGGCCTTGGCAACTCCGACTACGAGCCTGTTGACACCGCGCAGTGGCTGCGTGAGTGCAACGAAGAAGCCGTGGTGATAGCGCACGTGGAGAGCAAAGCCGGTCTTGAGAACATTGACGAAATACTTTCTTCGCCCAGGGTGGACATTATGTTTGCTGGCATACTCGACTTGTGCGTGAGTCTCGGCTGTCCTGCTTCCTATGACCATCCCGATGCGCGCGCCGCTATCGACAGGCTCATAGTGCCGCGCACGAGCACGGAAAGATCGCCGGAATGTGGGCGCCGAGCTTTGATGTGGCCCAGACGTGGATAGCCAGGGGAGTGCGGTTTTTTGAGACAGCGAGCGACCACGGCTTCATTATGAAAGGGGCAAGGCAACTGATGTCTCAGTTTCCGGGGCACGGCCCCCGAGTGAAGGCAGGCGGCGGGCATTTCTAGTACGATGATAGCGAACCGTTTCGAGGTGCCGAGTGCCATTGGTTCGACATTACCTCCCCCTAACCCCCTCCGAAACGGAGGGGGAAGGGGGAGGTGTTCCGCAAACAGCATCAGTAATGGAGACTTTGAAAGATGACTCAGAAAACGATTAACGAAACATTCGACACTCCCGTAACTCGCGGCTACGATGTGGTCGTGGCTGGTGGAGGTCCCGCGGGATGCTGCGCTGCATTGGCCGCGGCAAGAGGCGGGGCAAAGACTCTCGTAATAGAAAGAAATGCCTTTCTTGGCGGCATGCTCACCGGCGGTATGGTAGGGTCTTCCGGCCTATATACTGTTGCGCCGAGCAGCCTTGCACATTATGCCGAGATTAGGCGGCGGCTCGGCAAAGACCCTGACAGCGTTCAGCTCATCAAGGGTATTCCGCGTGAGATAATGCGCCGGCTCATTGAGACTGGCGGTGGCGCTGGTTACCTGGATGAAGTGCCCGCGTATGTCTGCGTTCACGTTCCCAGCCTGAAGCTGCTTCTTCTCAAAATGATGGAAGAGGCCGGAGTGGATATCGTCTTCTACGCGCAGGGCGTGAGGCCGCTCCTTGATGGAAACACCGTTAGTGGAGTAATCATACAGGGCAAGGGTGACAGGGAAGCCGTCGAGGCCAAAGTTGTGGTCGATGCCACTGGTGACGGCGACATTGCGGCATCAGCCGGGGCGGAGTATTGCTTTGGGCGAGCGGAGGACGGTGAGGCCATTAACATGACTGTGATGTTCTCCATCGGCGGAATAGACATGCATCGCTACTTCGCCTCGGAGGTTGCGCCATATCCTGACCAGACACTTGCCTGGCCGCCGGTGACCTCCGGAGAACTGCTTTCGGATATGCTGCGGTCGCACAGCTATTGGCTGAGCTCAAGCGGAGATCTGTCCAATCGTCCACAAATACCGGCGGAACTGCGCGATGAAATCGACAAGTATACCTGGAGCAGCAACCACAGCCGTGGGCATATCTTTGCCTGTCCCTCCCCCATTCGAGACGAGCTCTACATTAACGTGACTGAGGTATTCAAGAAAGACGGGACTGACTCCTGGCAGATCACAGACGCCATAAAGGAATCGCACAAGCAGATGGAACTGACCGCGAAGATGTACAAGCTTGCGGTCCCGGGATTCGAGAACTCATACATCCGCGAGGTTGCTCCACTGATGGGGATAAGGGAGACTCGTCGAATTACTGGTGACTACGTTCTGAACGGAGATGACGTTCGCGCGTGCAGGAAGTTCGCTGACGGTATCGCCGGATCGGGACATCCGATAGATATTAGCGAGGACAACAAGGGTGTGTTCGAGAAGTTGCAGGGCGGCGAGTGGTTCGATGTGCCATACCGCTCTATTCTGGTGAAGGATATGGACGGGATAATCACCGCCGGCCGGTGCATTTCCACTGATCACGACGCGCTCGGCGCGGTACGTCCCACCGCGACCTGCATGGCTCTCGGCGAAGCTGCGGGAACTGCGGCCGGTATGGCTGTCGCCAGGGGCGTTCAACCGCGAAAACTGGATGGCGTGGAGGTTAGGAAGAAGATCGGCTGGGCCGAGGGTGTTGACATCCTTTCCGAGATCGAGTCCGAAGTCGATCAGGCAACCACATTGCAGCGGAGTAGCTAGACCGGGGCCGCGGGAGCAGGCAACATGCCGCCGCCACAAGGAGTGATGGTCAAGCGAGCGCCGAGCGATAGTCTTCTGGTCCGTTGGTTCGGCAGATATGTTGTCGGACCGAATTCCTGTGGAAACCTATCGCGCAAGTAGAGCCTTGATGGCTGGTACGGCGGATCGGATATCCTTGGGAAGGTGGTCCTGGAACGGATTTCCAGGTCCGGCGGGGACCAACCGTCCGCTCTTCCAGCGTGAGCACTACCGTGTCAACGGAACTCGCAGGCGGAAGATGGAACGTTTTGTTGCGGATACAACTATTGACTGGTGGCGGTATCTAGCGTAGAGAGAATCGACATAAAGAAGCGTAGGAGATTGTCATGAACACGAGCGAACCGTCAGACTTTATCTACGAAGCCGAGGTGCCCGACACCCTTGATCTGGCTGATCGGGCGAGACTCGCACTCCGCAACATCGCTAACACCATGGATCCGGAAGATGAATACAACATGTGGTTCGAGATCTTCTGGTGCTCCAATCCACCGTATATGCTGCACAGCGGCTGCGATGTGGAGTGTGCTCCCAAGTTCGTGGACGCGCTGGCTCAGCTCGGATTGCTGATGCTTAGTACCGGCCGCGGGACATTGAAGCTTGCCCCGCCTCTGTGCATCACCGAAGCGGCGATGCTGGAAGGTCTTGGAGTAGCTGAGCAGGCGATGCAGGAGTGTTTGTTGTGAGCCTGGACTTTCAGTTGATGCACAACCAGGCACGGTTCGACGAGATCGCCCGGCTGCACGGAAACGCGTTCAATTGGCGGCCTCAAGGCCGGATACCTTTGGGCATACATGTCGTTGATCCCGAGCATGCGCGAGGGCTTTCATACAGCGAGTGGCTTAATCCGGAGCCATTCTTTGAGTATCAGGCTAAGGTGCTTCAAGACACACTGGCCGTCGGTTCGGATTTGCTTCCGTGCGTTGCGATCAATCACTTTGGAGACGCTGTGCTGACGAGTATGTTTGGCGCCGAGCAGTTCGTGCCTGATGAAACTTCGGCATCACTTCAGGATGTGGGTCCGACACCTCTGCCTGTCTTCTCGTGCATCGAGGAAACGGAAGGCATGGAACTGCCGCCTCTGGACGCGGGGATAATGCCGCGGGTGCGAGAGATGGTTAGTTACTACCGGGACAGACTTCCCGACTGGGTGCACGTTATCGCCCCGATGCCCACCGGCCCATTCTCCGCAGCTCTTGAGCTGCGCGGGTTCGATTTTCTGACTGATATGGTCGAAACACCGAAACTCTCGGCGAGACTGATAGAGATGTGCGCGAGGCTGCAGGTGGAAGTGGAAAAGGATATCCGGAAACTGACCGGGGAGCCACTGCTCAGACACGTGACCAACTTCGGAATACTCGGCGCCGGATTGCGGCTGGGAGACGATTCAATAGTCAATCTTTCTCCCTCGATGATTCGGGACTTCTGCCTGCCCGCCTACTCCCTGATCAACCAACTGATTGATGGAGCCGGGCACATCCACTTCTGCTCACTGCCGCACTCGCGATTCGAGCATATCTACCCGGTGTTTATCGAAGCTGATATCGTATCGGTAATAAGCTCTCAGTTCGGGTTTGAATACTACGAGAAGCATCTGGATGAACTGCGCGGGCGATTGGCGGTCGAATCGTTTTACGGCGACGCACTTGGTTATGTCCGCAAAGACCACGGATCATTTGTCGATTGGGCGGGTGAGTTTGTACCTCGCTACAAGGATCAATCGGGGCTTGTTCTATACTGCACGGTCGGGTCCGTTGAGGAAGGCAAGGAGTTGTGGTCGATTTGGAAGAAAGCTCATGCGTTCGGCATCATGCATTGAACCTGAAACGAGTTGAGGCACGGCCGATGAATACCCCGAGTTGCCTCGGGGTAGGGCCGGAGGCAAGATGTCATACGGCAGCCCTGCGCCCAAGGCTGATTGGGTGTTGACTGCCGTACATACGGGGAAGGAGGGCCATGAAAGACCCGCAACTTCTTTTGCGGATCACACGTGACGCGGTATGTGTTCGCAGGTGACCTGTGGATTTTCTTATGTTTGGTAATCGGAACACCTCCCCCTAACCCCCTCCGTTTCGGAGGGGGTTAGGGGGAGGTTAGGAAATGTTCAGCTATACGACAATCAGGCTTAATGGAGGAACAGATGTCTGAATGCACAGAAAAACGCTACGAAGCGCAGATGCCCGACACATTCGATCTGGTGGAACGGGCGAAGTGGATTATCAATGCCGCCACCGGTTCGGTGGACATGGAGAACGACTGCGCGCCCGCGCACTACGTGGGCCTTCTGAACCCGGGAATCGGTCACCATAGCGGGGAGATGAGCGATCTGCCTGAGTACTTGGAAGATCTTACTCGAATGCGCTCTATCACCGGCAGCGAACTCAACCTGGATATCGAGAGCCGGATGCTGGAGACGGCACTCGATATCCGCGGGAACGATGGCCTGTTCTACCAGCTTCCGGTCACGCCCACCACGCCGTGGCGGGCGGGCGGTGCAACCAGAACGAAAATGAAAAATGTCGAAGACATGGCTCAGGTATGCCTCACGTTTATTGCTGCTCTTTCAGATCGCTACCAAGCGACTGGTGACGGCAGATTTGCCGAGATGGCTCAGCAGTACGCGGATACGATAGCCAAGATTCTGGTGCAGCAGGATGACTACGCCTATGTGCCGCTGACCGACGATACAGGGATCGAGTTCAGTTGGCGGCGGAACGTCGGGTGGAGCACTCAGGAGGAACCCAGGTCCGAGTTCTCGGGGACCGAGGGAACCGTACTTGCCTACTACGGCTACCTGATCAGGCAGCTGGCGCACTGGCACACTGTAAGCGGTGATGAGAAGTCACTGGAGACCGCGGGCAAGCTGGCTACGTTCCTGCGCAAACCCAGATTCTGGCTGGGCCGGATCGAGTCCTGGGAGGAGGACAAATGGGTAGGCCATCCCTGCCCATACCGCATGCCCGCGGCCCACTTCCGCGGCCATATTGCTGGTGGTCACATGGGGCTTAGAGGAATGACGGAGTACGCGGTGGCAGCGGATGACCAGGTCCTCCTTGAGTTCTGCCGGCAGGGTTATGAGTGGCTCAGGAACTTCGGCTTCGCGAGCCTCGGCTGGTATGGAGAGAACCTGTGCCTGCGAGACGCTGTCGCCACAGCCATCAAGCTGACCGAGGCGGGTGTCGGGGACTACTGGGACGATGTGGAGCGTTATGCTGTGAACGAGATGGCGGAGTCGCAGACCATCGACCCTGAGGTCTTCAAGAAAGTGCGGGCTGAGTCCGGCAAGCCGATGACCGAAGACGAGGAGAAGCTACTCCTTCGACTCATGGGCGCGAATGGCAGCGGCACCTGGGCGACATGGTTCTACGGTCCGCAGCCCGACCCGGCAAATATCGACCCAGGCTACACCGGCGTCTACATGCAGCACTACTACTATGTGCATGATGCCGCGCTGCGGGAAGGCAATGGAGTCGTGCGAGTGAACCTGCCGCTGAACCGTGTGAGCGCCTCTGCCGATCTGCACAGCTATCTGCCATACGAGGGCAAGCTGGTATTGAAGAACAAGACGGCAAAAAAGGCCCTGATACGTGTTCCGGGCTGGGTGACGAAGCGGGACGTGAAATGCTCCGTAAACGGCAGCCCACAGCAGCCGTTCTGGGCGGGGCAGTATGTGCTGATTGATGACCTCAAGCCCGGAGACAGCGTGAATATAGAGTTCCCGATGAAGGAATGGACAGAGCACGTCACGTGGCGGGGTTTTCACGATCCTGTGCCGGTGTTCGAGGAAATGAACTGGGTGCCGCGCTATCACCTGCAGTTCAAGGGCAACACATGCGTTGGGATCGACTTCAACTGGAAAGAGATCGGCGCAACCCGTGCCCCGGGTATTCCCGGCTACCAGCGCGAACATATGAAGGCGAACAAAGCGCCGATGAAGAAAGTGCAGTGCTATGTTCCTGAGAAGCGGATTGTCTGGTAGAGAAGAGCAATCGGAGGAAAGACATGTCTGAGAACTATCCAGGTCAACGCTACGAAGCCCTGGTTCCCGACACGCTCGACTTGCAGGAGCGTGCGGAACTGGGAATCAACGGACTCACCGGACCGACGGATCCGGAAGCGAACTATGACATCTACTGGCGGGCCTCGCTGAACGTGAATCCGCCGGTGATGGGGCACGATTCGAACGATCACGTAATCGTCAAATTCTGGGAAGCCCTGCCTTTGCTGCGCATCGTCTGCGGCAGCGAGCAGAACCGGCAGGTCGAACAGAGCTGGAAAGGCGAGATGCTGCGTATGCAGGCGGAAGACGGGCTGATGTACTGGGAGACCGACAAGAAACCCTGGTTTATCCCGCCCAACCCATTTCCGCATGCCGGGCTTGACTTCGTGCCGGAGGGCAGGTTCATGCCCGTCTTCATGATGGGACGGCTACTTGGGGCTTGCTCAGCCTACCACATATTGGAGCCCGATAACGGATGGGGCGATGCAGTCAGGAAGGCGACCGACGCGCTCGATCCGCTCATCGCCCGCAACGGGAGAGACGCGTATGTCTCGATAAGCATGGTCGAACTCGGTCGGCCTCGCCGCAAGAACGACCACGTTCCGATGCACTACGAGGCGGGCTGCGCCGGCTGGCTTGCGCAGGGGTTGGTGCACGCCTACCGCTCTCTGGGTTACGAGCCGGCGGCAGAGATGGCTCGCGGCCTGATGGAGCATGTAGCGTTTCGCAGTGGGTTCTTCGAAGCAGACGGTACATTCGGCCCCGACAAGCTGATGGAGCCGGAAGAACAGCGGCATATTGACCGGGTCTTCGTCTACACCCCGGAGCGTGCCGCGCATTTCCACGCGCACACTAACCAGGTGATGGCGATTCTGGACTACATCGAGGCCTCGGGCGACACCCGCATGCTCGAGTTCGCGAAGAACGCCTACGACTACGGCAAGTCGCGCGGCGAGCCGCTGACCGGCTATTTCCCCGAATACCTCGATGGTCGTCCGTATGCCGAGACCGCAGAGACCTGTCAGATAGCAGACATGATTGTCTGCGCCGTCATGCTGGCGAGGTTGGGGGTGGATAGCTGTTGGGACGATGTGGACCGCTGGGTGCGCAACCAGTTTGCCGAAAACCAGATGATGCGCAGCGACTGGGTATACCGAATGGCCGAGCAGTTGCCCTTCGTGCCCACGGAAGAATGCCCCACGCTCACCACTGATCGCGTAGCCGAGCGCAACGTCGGCGCATTTGCGGGCTGGCCGTCGCCCAATGATTTCCTGAGTTGGAACCTGCGGGAGATGCAGCACATCTGCTGCGGGATCATGCACTGCTGCACCGGCAACGGCACGCGCGCCATCTACTACGTTTGGCATGACATACTGGGCTGCCAGGACGGCAAGCTGAAAGTGAACCTGCTGTTGAACCGTGCTTCGCAGTGGGCCGATGTCGACAGCCATATTCCGTATGTGGGGCAGGTGGACGTCAGACTGAAGCAGCCGATGCGAGAGGTTGCCATTCGCACCCCCGAGTGGGTGAAGCCGGCGGACGTGCGTTGCCAGGTTGGCGGCACGGAAAGATTGCTGCGGTGGGAAGGGCGTTATGCCTTGTGTGGAGAGGCAGCGCCGGGCCAGGTGGTGACGCTGACGTTTCCAATCGAGGAAAAGAGCGGCCACATCTGGATCGAGAAGACACGGTACAACATGGTTTTCAAAGGAAACGAGGTGGTGCACGTCGATCCGGCGGGGACAAATTGTCCGCTCTTCCAGCGTGAGCACTACCGTGTCAACGGAACTCGCTGGCGGAAGATAGAACGCTATGTTTCGGATACAACAATCGACTGGTAGCGGTGCCTAACGAAGAGCAGCAATACAACTAAGCATAGGAGCGCACAATGAACAAGAACAAACCGTTTAACCTGATCTACGAAGCTGAGTGGAACGATATTCCCTGCGTGGACTATCCGCTCACTCCAGAGAAGTGGGCGTCGGAGAGCATACGCCCGCTTGTGGGCACGCAAGTCGATGCCCTTTTCTACAATCTCTGCTCCAGCGATGGCTACTGCTGCGGGCTGGAGAACGGCCAGATACTCATGGATAACTTCGAGAAGGTCGGAAACGCCTGGGTCTGGCGTTATCGTGAGAACACGAAGAAGCTCATTGAGGCCGACGCGAACCCGCCGAAGCTTGCGGTGGAGTACTGCCGGCAGCTTGGGATCAAGTGTATTCCGGTGGTCCGCATGAACGATGCTCACGATATGTACTTCAGGTATGAGGTCACCGCATACAAGAAAGCCAATCCGCACTTGCTTATCGGCTATGAGAAGGGCTACGTGGACTGGGAGAAAGGGGTGTTGAGCTATCCGGAGACTGGGACAATCGACAGTCACACTTGGGGGATGTTCGACTATGCGCACGAGGAGGTGCGGGAGCACAGGTTCAGGATCGTCGAGGAGTTCATAACTCGCTGGGATAACGACGGCGTATCACTGGACTTCGACCGCGACCCCTGGTATTTCAAGAATGAGGGCTGTGAAGAGAACTGCCGGCTCATGACAGAGCTCATCCGCCGCATTCGCGGAGTGCTGGACGAACAGGCCAAAAAGCGAGGCAAGCCTCAATACTTGCACGTGCGGCTGATTCCGGAAATCGATGTCTGCTGGAATCGCGGGCTGGATATCCGCACATGGGTTGAAGAAGGACTGGTAGACGCAATCAGCCCGGGCTGCGGATACATGACACTCACTCTTGACCTGGCCCCTTGGCTGGAACTGGTCGAGGGGAAGGACTGCTGGATATACCCGTCCAACAACCACTGGAAGACGCCGGAGCAAACGCGTTCGTGGGCGAAGCTCATGTATCAGAGAGGCGCGCACGGACTGTACCTGTTCAACTGGGGGCATCTCCTGTACGGATTTGATAAGGATACGAAGCCTACATCGGAGCGCTTCGGCACTGTGTGGTTCGACGAGCTCAATCCACGCTACTATGAAGTGCTCAAACAGATAGGATGCGCTGAGACGCTGGCCTATGAGAACGCAACCTATGCGCTTGAGTCGATACCGCGCGATGTGCCCGACAGAGGGGAAGCAGGGGCGGGTCACAGACAGTTCAGAGCTGTTGACGCCATCGAACTGCCGGTAGAGATGACTGTGGGCAATCATTCGACAAAACTGCCGTTCGCTGAAGACATCGAGGGAGCACGTGCGCGAGGCTTTTCTCCGGAATTGACGCTGCGGCTGAAACTGGTCAACTACACCACTCCCGACAAGTTCGATGTCACTATCAACGGCACGCTTCTGAATGCGGCGACGCGCCGGGAGCGAGCGGTTTTCATCATGAACGACGATACGTGGATCGAGTATCCGATAGACCAGGATCTGCTCGATCGAGGGAACAACGAGGTGAAGGTCACCGTCCATTCGCTCAACCCACAGATGTCGGTAACGCCGGTGCTGCAGAACGTGGAACTGGTGGTCAGATATGCTGGCCGTTGACGGCAAGAGCGATCCGCGCCGAAGACAAAGAAATGGAGTTAGCAATGCTTGACACGGAAATCAACAAGGCAATAGAAGAGGGAATAGTCCGGGGCACTCCGCTGGATGTCGAACAGTTCTTCAAACTGGACATTCTCGAACCGGGTAATCCTGGGTATCTCGAGCCGCTGGTGCTGGATGGACAGCGCGACGGTGAACTGCTGTTTGTATACACGGATCGCCCGAATGGCAGTAAGATTCGATT
>CAYSLA010000076.1:12808-14842 GCA_964431685.1 uncultured bacterium
GGCCGGATTGTTCTTCCGTCATTCCGCTGGGTGAGCCCGATCCCTGGCAATGACGCCGAGGGATGGGTGCTATCCAGCAACGAACCCTCTCCAACACTATCCTACAGCTTCTGCTACGTATCGGACGACGAAGGCAAGAACTGGAAGATAAGCCTGAGCGAGCTGTTTGTGAGCGTGAACCGGGCGGCCTACGACATGGAGGAGCCGACGGTGGTCGAACTCAAAGACGGGCGGCTGCTTATGCACCTGCGCAGTGAGTTGGGTCGGATGTACCGGTCGTTCTCCAATGACCAGGGGATGTCGTGGACTCAGCCGGAAGCTATGCAGATCGCGGCTTCATACACCCCACACACGATCCGGCGCATACCCTCCACGGGTGATCTGCTGATGGTGTGGAATCAGGGCTCGAGGCAGGAGATAACCACCGGTCTGCACAGGCACAGGCTCTCGTGCGCTGTATCGAAAGACGACGGGCAGACCTGGGGGAACTTCAAGAACCTGGAGTCGCTGGATGACGTAACGGTAGTTACTCCGCCTCCCGCCTGGGAGACACGTGCCGTGCAACCCTATGAGTCCTACGGCTACTATCAGCCTCAGCCAGGTCTGCAGCGATATCACCGCGCCCCTGGAATCTTGCGGATATGCTATCCTACCATTGCCTTTTTGGGAAACGAAGTGGCGATAGCTTACGACATCGGGTGTGGCGTGCTCGGAGACGGCGTCCTTGGCTGCAGGTTGAGGATCATCCCTGTGGAGTGGTTTACCGACTGACGATACGCACCGGAGAGAACGGGACTGCCTCGGGTTTCGCGCCCAGGGCAGCCCCGATTTGAGGAGTCCTGTCTGACTGGACTCTACCCGGATTACCCATATAGAATCAAGGAAAAAGGCCATCAGGTGTCGAACATGTTGGTACGGTGAGCGTGAACTCAGAGAAGGAAGTGATTATGCGTAGATCAAGAATATCGTGCCAGCTTTCAGTTTATCCGGACTACCTCAATGCTGAAATGGGGTTTGACTTCTCCGAGCGTTTCCATACGGATCCGGAGTACAGGAATGAAAAGTGGAAGGAAGTCGTAAGGTGGGTGAATTCCCGGTTTGGCAGATGGGGCTGTGGCCATCCGGAACCGGACGACAGCTATTCGGTGACTACCCTGGACAGCGTGCATCTGACTTCGCATCTGTTTGGGTCCAAGGTCACTTTCTATCCTGATCGTTTCCCCGACTGCCACGACTACCCTCTGTCATCAATACCAGCGTTGCGGGAGTTCGTCTGGCGCACAGACGAAGTAATGCGCCAAGTCCGGCTGCTGCTCTGCGAGGCAAAGCGACTGATCGACCTTTTCGGCGCTCAGCGCGTGGCTATGCCCTACTACTATTCCGAATACGCCGGAATGACTGACATGGAAGCGGCGCACTGCCCTCTGACCATTGCCTACAGGCTGTTTGGCGAGCGTCTCCTGGTTGAGCTGTATGACGACCCGGATGGTGTGCGGCACGTCTTTCAGGAGATAAATGCGATGTCCAAGGAAGTCGGCGCGCTGTTTCGCGAGGTCTTCGGAAAGCCCGTGGCGAAGTCGGCGTGTGTTGGCGCCTGCGGGGCGACTCTGATCGGCCCGAGCCAGTTCCGGGATTTCCTGATGCCGGTTGTGCTCAACTATGCTGATGGGCGCCCGCTGCTTTTTCACTCATGCGGCAATGTAAACAGGCTGTTTGGCGTATTTGGGGAGATGAACGACAGCAATGCGGTCAAGGTGTTCGATTGCAGGGAGCAGGCCGGTGTTGATATTGAATCGGCACTGGAAGCTTTTCCCGAAGCCGCAGTATCCTATATGTTCTCACCGCCAGCTTGCCTTACTCGCACTCCCGCAGAGATGAGTCTGGCCACAAGACGCGTGGTGGAACAGGCCGGCGGAAGGCCTCTGCATCTCATCCTGAATCTTCCGTCGGGGGCGGCGGACGCTGCCGTGGATTCATTCTTTGAGACGTGCCAGGAACTTGGCGCGGATAAACCGAGCAAACCATCGGGATTTG
>CAYSLA010000077.1:0-14738 GCA_964431685.1 uncultured bacterium
CCGTCGTACGGATTGGCCCATACCTGACCGTTCGCCGCGGTCTGGCCGGTCAAGGCGCCAGACGCGTAGCTGTCAAAGTTGTCGGCCATGTCAACTGCGGCGCCCGCCATCCCGGCGAGCGCGAGGCACATAATCAGTGCCATTGTCGATACTGTGATCGTCTTCATTCGGCTTACCCCTTTCTCCATTCCGAGACACAATGTTCTATTCATCCTGATTTCCTCCTTTTCCATTCGTCTCTCAAGGTAGACGATTGCGCGAGCAAGTCGGCCTTGCGGACGCTACGCTCGCAGTTTGCTCCAGATGGTCTTTCGTATAGCCTCTGTTATCCGGCGGACTTGCGCTCTTGCTGCCCGCTCTGCCTGCTCTGGATCGTGAGCTGCGATGGCGTCAATAATGCCCTCCCAGTTTGTCTCTTGATCCTGTCTGCGCTCCTCTTCAGTGAAGCGAGATTTGATCATGTCCTCAATCTCCTGAGACCTTTGTCCCAGGGGCATCAGGTGGTTGATTCTGTAGGTCTGGGCAACCAATTCATTGCCGCAATTACCTACCAGGTACTCGTGGAATTCCATTGAGGCCTTCTGTCTGGCCTGGTGGTCCCCATCGCGCAAAGCTCGTTTGTATTCACGATTGATTCTGCGCAGCTCGTCAATCTGCCAGCCGTTCAGGTTCTTGGCGGCGAGGAAAGCCGCCAGACCCTCAACCACTTCGCGAAGTTCATACTGCTGAAGAACCTGCTCAGGATCGAGATCCTCTATGTAGGTAACGTATTTCCCGCCGTAAGCGCCGTTGCCCTTGATCAGCCCCTCGGCTTCGAGCCTCAGTATGGCCTCGCGCACAGGCACTCGGCTCACCCCCATCGCTTTGGCGATACCTACCTCAGTAATCCGCTCCCCGGCGGTGAGGTGGCCCTTCTCGAGCTTTTCCTTCAAAGATCGATATACGTTACCAGATTTCGTGTCATCGTCGGCCACAGCCACAGCATCATGCTCCTCTCCAGCAAGATCTGCCGTCTCGCTGAGTGCTACGTCATGCCGGACTTGATCCGGCACCCATCCGTGGAAGGGATGGGTCCTGAATCAAGTTCAGGATGACGTGGTTTCTCACATAGTCTGAGCTCTTACCCTCTCCGGCGTCTTCGCACGAACCCAAAGCTCAAGCTTCGCGCCCATCCACAGTGTATATAGGTCCCCCCAAAGTGTATACACCCAAACTCAGTATATCATGTTTTTTCGGTATGTCAAGTGCTTTTGCGCAGGTTTTTTTGTCCTGGATTGTTCGGGAAACGCACCATCATAGCGTGCGCTGTCATTTCGAGCGCAGTGAGGAATCCCGCTATCGCAAAGGAGATTCCTCCCGTTGGTCGGAATGACATGGTGGACAGGGCAGGCTAGTGATCGAGTACGAGTCCCTGGTCGGTCACCTTGAGCCTTGCTATGCGGCTGTCTGCCTTGCCGGGATCCATAATCTCGCCCATGTAAGTGACCAGCACTACGTCCGGCTCGACCTCCAGTGCCCGCTGATTGGCCCAGGCGCAGTAGTCCACAATCACCGGCAGACCCCACGTTCTGCCCCCGTCCCGGCTCAGATAGGCGGCGAAATACGGATACCGCACCGTCGCAACCAGTGCCCCGCTTGCCGTTGCCGTAAGTGACGGGCAGAACCCAGGGAAATGGCCTATCGCCGCCGGTTCCCAACTCCTGCCTCCGTCGTTGCTCTGAAGCCGCCACATATATGGATCACGGTCGGGCCTGCCGATGCCAACTATGGTTCCTTCGTCTCCTTCATCCATCGCGACTTCGTAGTATCTGCCAGCGTACCTCAATGGCGTGACGGGCTCACCGGGCGCCTTATTACTCGCATCGCAAAGAACCGGCGCGGACCAGGTGCGGCCATCGTCCCTGCTCCTTATGACCATCGCCGCATAGAACGGGCATTGAGAATCCGCAACCGGTTCATTTGCCAGAGCGCACATCACGGGAACAACGATCGAGCCGTCCCGCATTCTTACGGGTGTCCACGCTCCGCCAACTCTCCATTCCGCAGGCCATCCGCCATCTATATCAAGGACGTACGGAGTCTTCCAGCTTCTTCCCTCGTCGACAGACTCATAAGCATAGAGCTGCCACTTGAACGTCGAATGATTCGAGTGGATACAGACCCACGTGCCGTCCTCGCGAACGAAAGAACCTCCAAAGCCTGCCTGAAGGGTAGATGGTTCCGAGGCGCCCCAGGTTCGGCCTCCGTCTCTGGATCGTATGAAGACGCTTCTCCTCGTCTCACCCCAGTTAGGATTGCCGAACGTGAGAAAGAGAACTACCTCGCCCGATTTGCCCTGCATCAACTGCGCATAGCTCTGGTAGGTAGTTGGATCCGGCTCCGGACAAGGCGTAATCCAGTGCTGGGAAGGAGCCTCAAGCCTGAAGCCTTCAGAGGCCGGAAGAGGATCGCCTTCGATCTGAAACCCATCGAACCTGGGCGCGTCAATGTACGGATTCTGGATGCTTGCAAGACCGACGCGCCCGGAAGCGTACGTGTTGTCCTGTACATCGGCAACCAGAACTCCGTCGATCCAGGCGCGAAGAGACGTTCCCTTTGCCTCGACTTTGACTTCGTACCAGTGCTCAAGCCTGGCACATAGACCCGGCACCAGACCAAAGTTCAGATAGCGCTGGAGCGGCGATCCGTCCGCGACCACAATTCCCGCCCAGAAAGTGCGCGCGCGAAACTGCTGGCCGTTGCACGGTATGTCCAGAGCGTAGAACCGGCGCGAATCCTGAAGACGAAACAGAAACCTTACGCTGGTCATGGTGCGCAGTCTGTACCGAAAAGTGGCGGTGAAGTCGCCGTAGCACACGCCTTCTTTCACCGCCATATACTCGACATCAGTCCCGTCCGGAGGCGCCAACTCGCCGCCGACCCCTCTGCTCCATTCACCGTTGAGAAAGACCCATTCGTTCTTTCCGGAATCGTGTTTAGACATCATTTCACCTTGCTCATATCTGCCTCGAGAACCTCGATATCTTCCTTGTTGACGGAATAGGTGACCAGCAACTTGTCGCCGTCGGTGATGCAGTTTGGGTAGTGATACCCATTCTCCTTGTGGCGACCGTTGATCCTGCGCGTAGTGTCGCCCTCCACCAGCAAATACTGGCGGTCAAAGCAGTAGCCGTCGTCGCTCAGTGCGACCAGCAAATGCATCCTATCGAGCATTATGTCGTAGTTGTTACCCACTATATAACAGCGGCCATCGTTCAGCCTGCCTGCGAAAGCCCGAGAGTATGAGTTGGGGAAATCGGTGCGAAGCAGTTCGCTCCACGTTCTGCCGCCGTCGTCGCTCCAGGTCAGTCCGAGGCGGCAAGATTCTGATGAGTCTCTCTGATACATCCAGATGCGTCCGTCATCAGTCTGATACCACGTACCCTGCTCCGGCAGCACTCCCTGTTCCGACGGGTCAATGTACGTTACGTGCGGAGGGCCGCCAAGCGCGGAGGCATCGTCCCAACCCAGCACCATCGCCTGGTGGTCTCCAAAGTAGTTGAACCCGCAGCACATGTATTTGCCGTCCATTGTCTTCCTTGGACCTTCGAACAGATACACGCTGTCGCAGATGTTCTCTTCGTGCTGCCAGTGAATCAAGTCCTCTGTGGAATACACGTCCAGGTGTATGTGCTGATCTACCAGCGAGCACATTCCCGGCTCGGCCACATCGCGCCCAAAATCCTTCGCCACACACACATAGCAGTATAGCCTGCCGTCTGCCGAGCAAAGCCCGGCATTGTTCCTTACGAGCCTGGACTCGACCGGCGTGTGCACGAGAACCCTGGGCTCCGACCATTCCATACCGTCAGAAGACCAGGCGTAGTGGACCTCCTGGCCAACGTAATCCTCGTGCAGAAAGCCGTTCGACCACGACAACACGTACTTGTCCCCAAACTTGGTGATGGTCTGGTGATGGCTGTATGCCCAGCTCGCCTCGTTTCCTTTGTAGACCGTTGTTTTTCGAACGGGAACTTGCGGGAACTCCCCCCAGCCTTCGGGCACCACGGGATGCCAGTCGTTCAGGACAGGGTAGCCGCCGTTTATGACCGATAGCCTGAGACGAAACTCCTGCATCTTCGCAACCAGCCCAGGGTCAACTACATTCAGGACTCTGTCAGTCTTCGCGGGAACTTGCTTTGCACAAGCCGTCACTTGAGCCATGTCTCCTCCGATTCCTTTCTGCTTCGGCTCCGGCAATGCCCAGTATTACGCACACCTCAGGCCATTGCACGAGCTATCGCAGTGTCTGCACATTACAGACGTGTATACACATTCTGCATTATACCACAAGCACGCCGATTGTCAACCGGCGTCTATCAAATAGCGATCATATCGCTCCATCGTCTCTTGCAGGCGAGACATCTGTTCCGGACCAACTGGGGACGTAGGGTGCGCCGTAGTCGGCCCGCAGATATCACGTAAGCTCATGCAGCCCTTGATTGCCGCAATGAAGACAGCCGTGGTCTCAATCTCCTGAAAGAACGCCCACATCCTGGAAACCCCATCTCCCAGAGCGGACCAATCCCTCTGCTCGGCCATCGACCACAAACGAGCACACTCGCCCGGCAACAGGTTGCCCGTAGCCAGAACTGAACCATCTGTGCCGAGAGGCGCCGAGAGCGCAAGGTTCGGCAGAGCCCCCTCAAATACGAGGAAGTCTGGGAACGAACTCTTCAGTTCGAGGAGGCCCCGCATATAATCGAGGTCTCCCTGGGTGTCCTTGATTGCACACACGCGCTTCTCCGCAAGAAGCGTGCTGATAGTATCCAAGTCGATCAGGTGCCTGTAGCGAGCCGGATAGTTGTAGAGGATGAGCGGCTCTCCGGCCGCGTCGGAAAGGACTCTGAAATAGTCCAGAAGCTCCGCCTGAGAATAGGCAAAGAAGTACGGAGTGCTTGTCACGAACCCGGAGACTCCGGGCTGACTGCAGTCGGCGAGCGCGGCCAGTGAGGCAGTTGTGCTGTCTCCGCAAATCCCCGATATAACAGGCACCCGCCCGGCGACAGCCTCGACCACCACCTCAACTACTTGCCGGCGCTGCGTGCGGCTCAGCCCGTAGAACTCTCCGGTGGTCCCCAGGGCGAATATCACGTTCACGCCCGCTTCCACCTGGAACTCGCAGATGCGTCTCAGAGCCTGCACATCGACCTCTTGCTCAGAGGTCAGTGGAGTGACTATGGGAACGATCAACCCATAGAGTTCATTAGTCATGCTACAGAGTCCTTTGCGTTAGTCTTTCTGATGGGCGGTAGTATCGAAGACTACCGGCCGCGCCGTTACGGCTTGTAGTCTATGGTGAGTGGCCGGTTCACCCTGACGCGCCGTATGGTTTGAACCTTGCCATTCGGCCAGGCTACCTCCAGACTGGTCGGCGACTGCTGGCCGAGGCCGAAGTGCAGAGTGAGGTCGTTCTGATTGCCCTCGCCCGTGCCGGCTTCAACCTGACGAGTCAGAATCGCGTCCTTGAGCCTGACCCGCACCTGAGCTCCGATTGCAGAGCGGTTGACCAGCTTACCGTCGCCACTCAGCCGAACAGAAAGCCAGCGGTTGTCGCCGCCCTGATTCTCGAACAGCTTTCCTCCGCAGATCACGTCGAGATTGCCGTCGTTGTTGAAGTCGGCCCAGGCTGCCTGGTAGGTCGGAGGCAACTCGGCGACACCGGCTGATGCGGTCACGTCAGCAAACTTGAACTCGCCCTCGTTGCGGAAAAGCACAGGATAGTTTGGAACGCCAAATGAGGCCCCGGCGTACACGGTCGTGAACAGGAGGTCGAGGTTTCCATCGTTGTCGTAATCGCCCGCGGCGGGCGTGGCGTAGGATTCCTGGTAGAACACCCCGCATGGCCCCATGTCCTCAAAACAGTACTTGGCTTTCGGGCCAAGGTTCTTGAGGAATCGAGACTTGGGCTGATCCCCCCGGCCATCGACGTGCGCGAAGTTGCCTGCGAAAAGATCAATGAACCCATCGTTGTTGAAGTCGCCCCAGGCCGAACCGATGGAGTGCCCGCCTTCAAACCCGGCGGAAGTGGCTACCGCATTGTACTCAGCGGCCGCATCCTTGAACTGGCCGGACCCGTCATTGAGCCAAAGGAGATTGGGCTGGAGGCGATAGTTTGAGACATAGACATCGACTGCACCATCCTGGTTGAAGTCGCAGGCGGTGACGCCGCGGGCTCGATACTTCACCTCGCTCCACGCAAGCTGGAAACTCGTGCCCTTGTTGTTCATCAGGATCATATCCGGAAATGTGATTCCGGCGTCCCAGTCTTCATAGCCTCCCACGTAGAGGTCCACGAAACCGTCTTTGTTGAAATCTCCCCAGCACGCGCCGCGCGGGGAGGACCTCGGAAGCTCCGGCAGCTTGAACTCGGTGAAGCTCTTGCCGCCCTCGTTGCGCAACAGCCGGAAACTCGACCAGTTGAAGAGATCCGCATAGCCATCGTTGTCGAAGTCGGCCGCGACGCAGTCGCCGCCAACGTCCGCAAGCTTGGTGAAGCCCTTGCCCTTGTTGTTCTTCCAGACAGCGTTCGAGCAGACAAGGTCCACCCAGCCGTCGTTATCGACATCCACCCAGCATGCGGCGCCGGTTCCCAGCGTCAGACCGAGTTCGGCGGTCTTGTCTTTGAACACCGGCGCAGCCGACCCCGCGCCTATGCTCACCAGCGCGACCAGCGCGCACACAATCAGTTGCACCAAAAGTCTATTTCCCAATGTTGGTCTCCTTCTGCCATATTGTACTGTAGAAACGATATTAACGATCAGTCATACCGGAGAACTGAGGGGAGATACCGCCGGAACGATGATGTGTCACGTACGCGCACTCATGAGCACGCTGACGAGCTTCAAGACCTTGTCTGAACGATTGGTCGCGACGTGCTGTCTTCCTGCTCTCACGTAGAACGCATCGCCGGCCGCTATCTTGTGAACACCAACGCCTGCCAGTTCAATCGTCAGTTCGCCCTCGATGACATATCCACAGATATCGCCTCTGTGGGTTTCTTTCTCTCTCAACCTGGACTTGGGATTGACTTCCTCATAAGTCAGTCTCATCTGGATGTCCGGGTGTTTGGGAAACGCGTAGAACCACACGTGCTCCGGATCTTCTGAGAACGCCATTTGACCCCTGGGAAAATGAACCTGGTCCGCCGGGTTTCCGCTCGGCTTGTGAAAGAAGAACTCGTATAGATCGATGTCCAACGAGACAAGAATCTTGTCGAGGGACACCACTGTAGGCGAGGAGATGCCTGACTCGATCTTGGATATGAAACTCACTGACAGATCGCTTCTGGCGGCCAGTTCTCTCATCGAAAGCCCGTGCTGCTCGCGGAGGGCCTTCAGTTTCGCGCCGATATTGGTTACGTCGAATTTCTCTTGTGCCAATGTGCTTGCCTACCTTGTCGATGAGCCGGAAGACCGGACCGAAACCATGTCTGCCGCGGCGATGATCGCGGCTTTCATACTGACCGGATTCGCGATGCCTTTCCAGGCAATGTCAAATGCCGTCCCGTGATCCACAGACGTCCTGAGTACGGGCAGATTCAGAGTGGCCGTGACCGTTCCGTAGAAATCGCGAGTTTTTGCGGCTATGTGTCCCTGGTCGTGGTAAAGGGAAAGGACGCAGTCGAACCTGCCCTCCAGCGCCATATTGAACACCGAATCGGCGCCAATCGGCAGGCTGACGTTGATACCTTCGGTCTGCGCGCGTTTTGCGGCGGGCACCAGGCACCTCTCTTCTTCGTCACCGAATTGCCCGCCGTCGCTGGCGTGCGGGTTGAGCGCCGCCATGCCGATCTTCGGGTTCCGGAAGCCGATGTCGGATATGGCCTTGTGAACTCGGACGATGAACTCATAGACACGTTCTTCGGTGATGTAGTCTACCGCATCACGAAGCGACAAGTGACGGGAAAGGAAGAATATGCGCATGTTCTCGGTGATAAACAGCGTAAGAGGGTTCGCGGCCCCGAGATAGGCGGCCAGCATCTCCGTGTGCCCGATGTGTTCGATTCCGGCAAGACGCAGCGACTCTTTGTTGATCGGAGTTGTGCTGATCGCGTCGATCTCGCCGGCAAGCCCCAGGTCGCAGGCGCTCTTGATGAACGCTCCCGCGGCAGCTCCAGCGGCGGCACTGTGCAACCCCGGCTGAACACCCGCCATACCGGCAGTCTCGACGTGGTAGACCTCGACCACTCCGAGCCTGCCCTTGGCCTGTCGTGGCGAGTCCAGACTGACCATCGGCCCCGCGGTAACCCTGGCCGCCTTAGACACCCGCTCCATAATGCCCGTGTGTCCGATAACCACTGGCACACATTTCTCGTAGACTTCGGATTCTCGAAGCGAACCTAGAACAATCTCCGGCCCCACTCCCGCAGGGTCGCCAAGCGTGATTCCTACAATCGGTCTTTTACGAGCCAATCAAATATCCTCCAGACAATCGTCGATACTCGTCTTGTTATTCGTTTCCTGTTCGTCAAGAAGCGGGCCGGAAGCCTGCACCACAATTCACGGGCAACAAGCGTTCCTGCCAAGCTCCGCCCTGAGCGCAGTCGAAGGGTTGGAGCGCACACTATTCTACCATGTAAGCGCTTTGGGATAAAGTCCTTTCCTTTTGCTGCCGAAAATGGTATCATGACCGACAGAGAGCGTGTCCGGGAACGGACAGGCGCTCATTTTTTTCGGGAGCATCTTGGAGAATGTCAAACGGTGAGTTCCTCCTTACAAAGGAGGGTTACGAAGAAATCGTCCGGGAACTAGGCGAGATCACGTCAGTGAAGAAGCCTGCCGTGATCGACAGAATACGCGAAGCCCGTCAACTCGGTGACCTTTCTGAGAACTTCGACTACGAAGACGCGAAGCGGGCGGCGGCTATGCTGGAAGCCCGCCAGCAAGAACTGAAAGCGATTCTCTCACACGCAAAGGTCGTCGAAGAGGTAGTCCACGACGGATGCGTGCGGCTGGGTTCACGGGTAGTAGTCAAAGACCTTGATGAAGGCTGCCACGACGAATACATGATAGTGGGAGCCGCGGAGTCAAGCCCCGCAGATGGCAAGATAAGCCACGAGTCCTGTGTGGGGAGTGCGCTTATGGAATCGCGCGTGGGAGACGAAGTATCGATAGAAACCCCCGGGGGAACCATTCGGTACGAAGTGCTGTCGGTAGAATGAGTCATCAGAACATTCTGAACAGCGTTGACGCGGCCCTTCTGGTCGTCGATATGCAGGACAAGTTGCTGAAAGCAATTCCAGACGCGGATCGAGTGGTTGACAACGCCGTGCGACTCGTGGAGACGGCAAAGGTTCTGGAAATGCCTGTGCTGGTAACGCTGCAATACGCCGACAAATGGGGCGACTGTACTCAGACGCTTGCCGACGCAATTGAGCACCAGACCCGAGTGGACAAGATGACTTTCAGTTGCATGGGTGGACACGGCTTTCCTGAGATGCTGGAAGCAACGCAACGCAGGCAGGTTGTAGTCTGCGGGATCGAGGCACACGTCTGTGTAAACCAGACTGCACACGATCTTCTGAGCAAGGGCTATCGGGTGCATGTCGTTGAGGATGCCGTATCCTCACGAACAGCCGAAAACAAGCGTGCGGGAATTGACAAGATGCGGGCCTCGGGTTGTGTGATCAGCACAACTGAAATGGCCATTTTCGAGCTGTTGGGAGATGCCGCTCGCGCAGAATTCAAGAGAATTCTGCCTCTGGTGAAGTAGCGGGCAGGGGAATATGCTTCGCGGACGAGTGTCCCGAAGCCAGTCTGATTGTGCACACCGCTTCGGGACAAACGTCCGCGAAGCATAGTTATCGAGGGTAAGAGCTCGGAGTATGTGAGAAACCACGTCATTCTGAACTTGGTTCAGGATCCATCCCTTCTCCGGATGGGTGCCGGATCAAGTCCGGCATGACGTTGTACTTGGCGAGACTGAGCTCTTACATCGAGGGGTGCGTTGCATCTTCTGACCGTCTCGTGGTAGAATGTTGGAGGTGTGGAGAGGTGGCTGAGTGGTCGAAAGCGATCGCCTGCTAAGTGATTACTCGGATTAAACCGGGTCCCGGGTTCGAATCCCGGCCTCTCCGCCATTTTTTTGTGCCTGTTCGACGTTGGGTAGTCGTACTATGAAGCACTTGTTGGTAACGTGGATACTGATTCTGGCAACAACACGGGTCGCTGCCGCTGAGCTCGTGAACCCTAAGACATACCTCGGCCTGCGGGGCCGCCAGACAGCCATCACCACAGCCGAAAACGTCACGCGTGACCCAGGCGCATACGTGGGTAGTGTATTCGAAGTCAGAGCCTCGCTGCTCGGTCTCGCAAACCAGGGCGAGTTCACCAGCCTGATAGTGAAGCCGGACTCCGGCGGGTCACTGATCATCCAGGCCAGAGAACCCGTCGATGACAGCCCCGGAGCCAGGATCGTCTGCCTGGTGCAGGTCGGACCGGGATGCTCGTGTTCGCTGACCGACCTGACGATGGTCTGCTGGACCTACGAGTCCGAACTGCTGGCCACCGAGGCCGCCCTCAAATCTGCAACCAGACCCTCGGAACCAAGGAAGTCATACGAGCCCGTTTCCCGGCATGCGGTAAGACGCGAGAGCAGCGGTCCGACGGCGTCGTCTGAGACAGAACAACTGGTCGCCATCTACGCGAACGCGGTCAAAGGGTTCAACAAGAAGCTCAGCAAGACGCAGGCCGAAACCATAGCGCGGAGCATTCTTGGCTTTGGCAGCAAGTACAGTGTCGATCCGCGGCTTGTGTGCGCGGTGATTTTGGCCGAGTCTTCGTTCCGTATTGAGGCAACCTCTCACGCAGGAGCTCAGGGGTTGGGGCAACTTATGCCGGCTACAGCGGCAAGCCTCGGTGTTTCAAACCCGTATGACCCGGTGGAGAATGTCTACGGATCCATACGATACATTCGTGGAATGCTGGATAGGATGAGCGGCAACAAGAGTTGGGACGAGCTGACCTGGAATGACCTGGCGCTGGCGCTCGCCGCATATAACGCTGGCCCGGGTGCCGTGAAGAAGCACGGCGGGATTCCCCCCTACAAAGAGACTCAGAACTACGTGCGAAAGGTGACGTCAATCTACCGAAAGCTCTGCGGAACCGGCCAATAGCGGGCGATAATCGTTGTGCACAAGCTACTAGTATAGTTGGGAGCTGATTGCCGCCGCAATGGACTCCCGCAAGTTCCGGACTTCTTTTTCGGCCCAGGCAATAATGGAGTGTGTGTAATGAGGTTTCTTGGCTTTATTCTGGTCTTGATGCTGGCAACGGCACCGTTGGCCGCGGAAACGGAAAAACCGCCCATCGATCTGCCTTCACTCGGAGGCGGAGAGGTCACGATGGAAATCAACATGACAAGCGAGGACATTCTCCCCACCGTGAAAGCTATGCTGCCCTGGCTGATGAGCAGCATGGGCAAGGGGGCGGAGAAGATAGACCCCGATGATGTCGCCAGCGCTTTTGAGCACGTCAAGCGGATACAGATGCTACAAGTGGACTATTCCAAACCTGACAAGACAGAGGCCGAAATTGCAGCTTTCTACGCGAAACACGTCCCCTCCGGAGACTATACCCGGGTGTTCTGGCAGTCCAAGAAGCTTACCGGCACAATCTCGGTCTACTCTACCTCCGGCGGAGAGAATCTGTATATGTTTCGCGTTCGATCAGTCGTGGAAGAAGAAAACTCAATAAAAAGGATTGAAGTGGCCAAGACTGAGGGTAAAATGAATTATGCAAAGCTGATTCCGATCGCGATGCAGTTCTTCGAGTAGTCATGCGGCGGCGCGCCGCTTTATATAGGAGCCCGGAAGGTATTACACCAACCGGGCTCTAATTATGTACGCTGGAGGCTGGAGATACTATGGGTAAGTACGACGATATACTGATATGGGGCGAAGAGCGGGAACGCGAACTAGCGCTCATCGATGAGCAGATGCGGAAGTGGGATTTGACGATGCCCAGTTGCGAACCGCTACCCCTGCATTTTGGACTCGGCAAGTTCCGTGAGATAGGCGAAACCGAGTTCTGGATAGTCAATGACGAAGAAAACAACTACTGCGGCAAGTTCCTGTTTCTGTTCGACGGGCAGACCTGTCCTGAACACGAGCACGCTGTCAAACACGAGACATTCTACGTCCTCAAAGGCAGCATCCGCATGTTCGTAGGCGGCGAAGAGAAGGTGATGGTTCAGGGCGACGTGCTGGTGATGCCGCCGGGCGCGCTGCACAAGTTCACTGGAATAGGGCCAGCGCTGGTTCTGGAAGTGTCAATGCCGTCGATTCGGAACGACAACTTCTTTACGATAAAGGACATCGGCGATGGCGGTGTAGTGTAGCCGATGGACTCAAAACAGCGAATCACCGCGGCATTCAAACACATCACTCCGGACAGAACGCCGGTGTTTGAATATGTGCTGCTCTCGCCAATCGCGGACGCGATACTTGGGCGGCCGTACGCCGACTATGGCGACGGCACGGGTAAGTGGGTTGAGGTGGCTTCGGAGATCGGATGGGAGAGGACGGTCCGCAAGTACGTGGAGGATCGACTGGACCTGGCCCAGCGTCTGGGACACGACATGCTCTACCTAATACCGAATCCCCACCCGGACTGCGTCAACTCCAGGCCATCACCACCGGCGGCTCACGGACCGGTCAGTGACCCGGTGGAAGCGGTACGCAGGCGCAACAGCGCGGCGAGACAGGCCAAACCGGAGATTGCGGATGAGTGCCTGATGGTATTCAGACTGGTTCGCGAGAGGATGGCGCAGAGGGGGCTCGATCTGCCGATACTGGCGCCGGCCTACGCTCACGGGGTGTGGACGGATGTCGACCTGATGCAGACGATGGTGCTGGAGCCGGAAGTTGCGCAAGAACACTTTGAACTCGCCACGCGCGGCAGCCTGGCGTGGACGGAGGCGTACTCCGAACTGGGCGTTACCATTGTCGGTGTCGGAGGCGACTTCGCAGGCAACAGACCGATCATCTCACCGGCTGCCTACCGGGATTTCATTGTGCCCGAAGTGAGAAAGGTGTGCGAGGCGGTTCACAAAGGCGGGATGTTCGCTGTGAATGCGTCGGATGGGAATCTGTGGTCGGTCATAGATGACTTCCTGATCGGCTGCGAAGTCGATGGCTATCTGGAGATCGATGTGTCCGCCGGGATGGACTTGAGGAGACTTAAAGACGCCTACGGGAATCGCATCACTTTCCTCGGGAATATGGACTGCGGCTCGGTGTTGAGCTTTGCCGGTCCGCAAGAAATCGCCCGGATCACGGTGGAGTGCCTGGAGGCCGGGGCCGGTGATGGCGGCCATATCTTCTGTGCGAGCAACGCTATCACTGAAAGCGTACCATTGGGCAACTATATGGCGATGGTCAATGCGTACCGCGGCTATTTTGGACAGTCCGAGATCACGACATAGTTCGAACGATCCTTGAAGAATACCATTATCCTGCATACCGCAATTCTGACCAGATGGAGGAATCTCGGTATACTGAAGGAGATTTCTCCCTGCGGTCGAAATGACATAGCAACCAAGATGGAGGGCTACATGAAGACACGTTTTGCTGAACTAGCTGAGTTGAACCGGAGTGCACTGCTTGATGATGTTATCCCGTTCTGGGAACGGAACTCCGTTGACCACGAATACGGAGGATTCCTCACGTGTCTGGACCGGGAAGGCCGGGTGTATGACACAGATAAGTTCATGTGGTTGCAGTGGCGGCAGGTGTGGCTGTTCTCGATGCTCTACAATCGGCTTGAGAAGCGCCCCGAATGGCTGCGCATCGCACAGAATGGAGCTCAGTGGCTCCTGCAGCACGGGATGGACTCCGAAGGCGCCTGGTATTTTGCGCTCGATAGAGCCGGCAGGCCGCTGGTTCAGCCATACAACATATTCTCTGACTGCTTTGCCTCGATGGGGCTGAGTCAGTATTCGATAGCCTCGGGCGATAGGTCGGCGGCAGACGCGGCAGTGCGCACGTTTCGCAACATACTGGCTCGCAAGGAAAACCCGAAAGGCAAGTACTCCAAAGCCTACCCCGGCACACGACCGATGAGGATGTTTGCGCTTCCAATGATACTGTCCAATCTCGTGCTGGAGCTTGAATCGCTGCTGGACAACCAGGAGGTCGAGAGCACACTTACGACTTGTGTGGATGAGGTGATGAACGTCTTCTACGATTCACATCGTCACCTGATATTTGAACACGTTGCGCCCGATGGCTCTCACCCCGACTGCTTTGACGGCAGACTGATAAACCCAGGCCACGGCATAGAGTCGATGTGGTTTCTGATGGATATCGGCCGGAGGCGGAATGACCGAGTTCTGATAGAAAAGGCGGTAGACGTGACTCTGGAGGCCATCGATTTCGGCTGGGACGATGAGTTCGACGGACTGTTCTACTTCATGGACTCTGAGGGAAAGCCACCCCAGCAGCTTGAATGGGATCAGAAGCTCTGGTGGGTTCATATGGAGGCTTTGGTCGCGCTGGCCAAGGGATATCTCCTGACGGGCCGCAAGGAGTGCTGGGAATGGTATGAGCGGGTTCACGAGTATACGTGGAGCCACTTCCCCGACCCGCAGAATGGCGAATGGTTCGGATACCTGAACCGCCGCGGAGAAGTGCTTCTTAACGCAAAGGGCGGGAAGTTCAAGGGCTGTTTCCACGTGCCGAGAGGACTGTACCAGCTATA
>CAYSLA010000078.1:0-14726 GCA_964431685.1 uncultured bacterium
ATGGCGGATACTACGATTCCGCCACGCTTACTTACACTGGCGCTCCGGCGGCTCTGTTCAATTCGTTCCAGATCATTGAGAACGTGGGGGAGAACGCCTACGGGAGCGGGAGAACCACGGTTGGCCTGCCGGTCGACGATATATCTCTCACTGTAGTCAGGAGCGTGACCATCAGCTATCAGGGCAAGCTTTCCAACATCGGCCAGCCGGTCAGCGGCACTGCCAGCGTGAAGTTCGACCTGTACGATGCTGAAACCGGCGGAACCGCTGTGTGGTCCGGCACGGCCGGCGACGTGACGGTTACCGACGGGATATTCTCGAAAGGCATAGGACCGGTGCTGGGTTCACTGTTCCAGCAGAACCCGAACCTGTGGCTGGAGATCACGGCTAACGGGCAGGTATTGAGCCCCAGAGTGAAGCTTGACACGGCTCCGTATGCGGCGACATCTTTCACCACATCCAACTAATGCGCGGAAAGGAGGCGAACGAAATGAAGAACAGAACAGTAGCCTCGCTTGCCATCGCTGTAGTGGTTATGGTGATGCTTTCGGGGATGCCGGCGTATTCGGCATACTCGAATGACGGGTGCGTCATCGCATCCGGCGGCGGCGATGTGAGCGGAGGAACCTATTCGCTCAGAGGCACCATCGGACAGGCGGCCGTCGGAGTCGTGACGGGAGGCACATACAAGGTTGAGAGCGGCTTCTGGTATACCACCAGCTTCGGTCAGCCGGCCCAGGAGATAACGAAACTGAAGGACGCTAAGTCCCTGGCGGATGGAACACCGGTGCACGCCACCGGCAAGATCGCCACGACAGATGCCTCCGATTTCACCGGATTCTTCTATATAGAGGAAGCAGATCGAAGTTCCGGCATAAGAGTGGTCGCGACGTCCATCCAGGGAACACTGGCTCGTGGCAAGACCATCGAAGTAACCGGAATTATGGCGACAACCGCGGCCGGTGAGAGATACATCGACCAGGCGACGGCAGTAGTGACTGGCACTCCTTCGCTGCTTGGGGCGCTTGGAATGAACAACAAGTCCATGGGCGGCTCGACATTGGGCACCCCGCCGCTCGGCCAGTATGGCGTTCCCGGAGGTTCCGGGACAAACAATATCGGCCTCCTCGTAAGGGTGTGGGGCAGGGTCAAGGTGGCGGGATCGGTCACCACTCTTGACGACGGGTCTGCAGTGAGTCTGACCGTGGACACGTCCGGGCTTGCCAGTCCGCCCGCGAACGGTACATACACAGTGATAACGGGCATATCAAGCCTGTATGGAACTGCCGGCACCGCGGAGCGGCTGCTCCTCGCGATCGACTGACGGCGAAAGGCGACGAGAAAGGCAGCGTGAGCAATCAGTCAGGGGTATCCGTATACGGATACCCCTGACTTACAGGAAGGTCGGTATGAAAAGAAAAGGATTTACTCTAATTGAACTGCTGGTAGTCATAGCTATCATCGCAATACTTGCAGCTATTCTGTTTCCAGTGTTTGCCAGGGCCCGCGACAATGCCAATGCGACCGCCTGCCTGAACAATGCAAAACAAATAGGCTTGGCCGTCATGAATTATGCTGATGATTATGATGAAACATATCCTACCACCCAGTGGGCGACCACGCCGGAGTTTACGAAGTACGGATGGTTGTGGCCTCTGGCTGAGTATCTGAAGAGCAGTGATGTGCTGCGATGCAAGAACAACAAGGCCGCCATAGCATACGCGCCCAATGGCGCTGCCCGCAAGGACGCGGGCTGGTCAGGGTACGCTCATGATTCTCTGTGGGGATTCTACGCATACTGGCAGCCGCCGCAATATCAGTGGTATAGCTTCGCGCAGAAGCTCAGTTCCGTCAAGTCTCCGTCTATGGTGATAGCCGTATTTGAGACTGGTCGCGGGTTGAGCGGCGGCGACGTTGGCTCAATGTGGTATGGCGCCTACTTTGGGCAGTTCGATGGTGACGGCAGATCGGTCACACCTCCGCATCGAGGGGGATCGAACTTCATCTTCGCCGACGGCCACGCGAAATGGTATAGCGTGGTTGGACATCCCAACTGGAGCAGGCGGGACGGGGGACTTTATACTACCCCTTACTCCGGCACTTGGCCGCAAAAGAAACTCAGTTTTGACATAGCGTATGAGTAGGATACGAGGGCGCTCATTTAGCAAGGGGGTTACCGTGCGGGACGCGGCCGTCGTGATGACTCATATATGCCGTCAAGACATGTCGAACGGCAGACTTGTGAGCTATACCCGGGGCTGAGGCGCTATCATAAGCCGGGACAGCGGCCTGACATGGGACACGGAGCACGAATACATGCTCGACAGATTTGAACTGACGGACGGGACGCCGTACAGTGTGCCTTGCGGGCACGTATGTTCCACGCTGCTTGCCGATGATTCAATTATCACCGCCTACGGGCACTATCCGAGCAAAGGCGGGTGTCTGGTCAGGTGGAAGCCAATATAGTCAACCTTGCCGCTGACTCGACAGACTGGTCCGGTGTCGCCTCGGCGGACGCGGCAACGCGGTGAATGATGCTGCCTGCTGCATTTCCCCCGCGCGCACTGCCCAAGAGATCAACTGGAAACGGTAGCACAGCCTTTGGCGGCTGCGACGATTAAGCAGGACTAATACCATCGAGCAATCTGCAATGGAGGTGGAATAATGGATAGACCCAATGAACTTGCCATCCCGGATGAAAAGACAGCTGGAGTAGCTTGCGAGCCGATCGAGGAGTTGCTTCCGGTGGAGTTCGACCGAATGATAGATCGTGCGTACCGATTCCCCTATCTGAACCCGGAGGTGCCAACCGAGGAGAGACTGGAAGACCTCTTGAGCAGGATGAGCATGGAGGAGAAGATCGCGCAGACAGGGATGTCGAACCTGGACGACTGGGTGCAAGACTACAGGCTCGATCCGGAGAAGGTCGAGGAGAACATACACAAACTGGCAATAGGGTCTGTGCACCATCTCCATTTCTACACGCCGGAAGGCAAGCCATGGTTTGACGACCCGAAGCGCACCATTGCTGCGAACGTTCAGTGCGTGAATGAACTCCAGAAGTACCTGGTGGAAGAAACGCGGCTTGGAATACCGGCCATCGTTACAGGAGAGGCGGTTCATGGTCACATGGCCGGGGAGGCAACCGTCTATCCGCACGCCATCGCCATGTCTTCGAGTTGGGACCCTGAATTGCTCACAAGGGTCGCCGATACGGTGGCCGGCGAGTGCCGCGCGGCGGGGATAAGCCAGATACTATCACCGGTGTTTGACCTTGCGCGCGAGCCTCGATGGGGCCGCGTTCAGGAGACATACGGCGAGGACCCATACCTGGCGGAGAGGATGGGTGTCGCGTACATAAAGGGACTCCAGGGCGGAGGCCCGCCGATCGACCAGGAGCACTGCGCCGCCACGGCGAAGCACTTCGTCGGCCACGGCAGCCCGCAGTCCGGGGTGAATATCGCTCCGGTGGCAGTTGGCGCGCGCGAGACGCGGACACTGTTTCTGCCCGCATTCGAGGCTGCCGTCAAAGAGGCGAAGACTCTTTGTGTGATGACCGCATATCACGAAACAGACGGCGTTCCTCTGACGGCCAGTTATGAGTATCTTACCCAGGTGCTGAAACACGAATGGGGTTTCCAGGGCTATGTCTATTCCGACTGGATGTCGGTCAGGTACCTGCACGAGGTTCACCGTGTGGCGTCTTCAGTTGCGCTTGCCGGAAAGATGGCTATTGAGGCCGGAGTGGATATGGATGCGCCGATGGAAAGCTACGGAAGGCTGCTGCTCAAGCTGGTCGAGGAAGGCAAGGTGGCCGAGAGTGTGGTTGAAGAAGCGGCGCGCAGAGTGCTTCGAGTGAAATTCCTTCTGGGCCTGTTTGAGAACCCCTACACCCAAGTCGGCATTGCCGCCAAGGTACGCGACTGCCACGAACACAGGGCGCTGGCCAGGCAGGTCGCTCAGGAGTCTCTGATACTTCTGAAGAACGACGCAGCACTGCTGCCGTTCGCGGAGGGCGTCAAGTCAATCGCGGTCATAGGGCCGAATGCCGACCAGGCTCAGCTTGGCAGTTACAGCGGACACAACGGCTGTCTGGTATCTCCGCTGCAGGGGATCAGGACTCGAGCCGGAGAGCAGGTCGTAGTCAACTACGCAAGGGGTTGTGGCCTGACGAATTGTGACCGGTCGGGCTTCGAGGAGGCTGTCGCAGCGGCGAGTGAGTCGGACGTGGCTGTTGTGGTTGTTGGCGAGGGCGAACGAATATGCAACGAGGGGATTGACACACACGACCTCGAACTGCCGGGAGTGCAACTCGACCTGGTAAAGGCAGTGCATGCGACAGGGACGCCGGTTGTGGTCGTGTTGGTGAATGGACGCCAGCTAGCCATCGAGTGGATAGCGCAGAATGTGCCAGCAGTCATAGAGATGTGGTTCCCGGGCGAGGAAGGCGGCAATGCTCTGGCGGACGTGCTCTTCGGCGATGTGAACCCGAGCGGGAAACTCACGGTGAGCATGCCTCGCTCCACCGGCCATATCCCGGTGTTCTATAACCACAAGCCGTCCTTCGCGGCGACCGATCACGCTTGCACCAATAGACGAGGGTATATCTTCTCGCCACCGACTCCGGTATTCGAGTTCGGCCACGGGTTGAGCTATACCACATTCGAGTACTCCGACCTTAAGCTGAGCTCGAAGAAGATAGGACCTGGCGGCAAGGTGAACGTGAGCGTAACGGTAACCAACACGGGGGACCGGGCAGGCGCGGAGGTCGTGCAGCTCTACATCAAAGACGTGTACAGCTCAGTGGAAACACCGGTGAAGCTGTTGAGGGCCTTCCGTAAGGTATGGTTGGACCCGCAAGAGAGCAGGCTCGTTGAGTTTACTCTGGGTCCACGGGATATGCAGTTGCTGGACATCAATATGAAGTGGGTTGTCGAACCCGGAGACTTCGAGGTGATGGTCGGAGGTTTGAAATGCGTGTTTGAAGTGGCTGAGTAGTAATGATAACAAGTGTCCCATGGATGCCGGAAAGGAAAACAAGGATGTCCGAAGCATACGTAAAAGGCTACGAGGGCGAGCCTCGGCGCAAGAAAGTAAAACTCGTCACCGAGGAATATGAGTATGAACTGCCGTTCAACTATGAGAACGTGCAAGTCAATCGGCGATGCTATCACGGCAGCGAGTTTCATGGGATGGAGATCAATCCCATCAACTCGGTGAACGACCCCGAGCACCCGGAGAATCTGCCCGCCGACTCGATTGAAATCACTGAAGACCACCCAATAGTCCGCGTGGTCGTTATCGGCAGCGCGTGCACCCCGCCCGGCTACATCCAGATCGAGTGCGAGCCTGTCGAGGGCTGGCGCAGGAATGCCGAGATCGATGCCGTCATGCCGGTGCGGATGCGCATAAACGGCCTGTGGGGTATGCACCTGCGGTATGACCAGTGGTACGGCGAGGGCAAGGAGGTCAAGGGAGTGACGCGGGAGGGCATGGAAGCCTATGAGAAGCTGCCCCAGGGTTTAGTGGAACTCTACCCTTGGATGGCGAACGGGGGGCTCAAGGCGCACTACCGGGAGTTCCCGATGACGGGCATGAGCTGCGCGATCTTCGAGATTCCGCCGTCGAATCGCGTCATCGTGATGGGCGGTGGAGAGACTCCAGGCTGGAAGAGCGACGGGTTTCCCGACGATGCTCATTACTCATTCCGCCTGATTCGCACCACCGTACAACTGAATCGGGAGTAGGTTTGACGCTTGCAGTTTGTATAGATGGTTTTGGAAAGGATATTGGAAACATGCATAGATTATTGGGAATGGTGATCGTAGTATTGGTGGCTGCGCTGTGCGCAGCGTTGGCTACTGTTTCGCATGCGCAGGAGAAGCCGCCCGTGGGCTGGGCGCTGGATGTCACGAACTCGGACATCCTGAAACGGATCGACGCGGGTGTGGTCAAGGACCTTTCGATGGAGGTGCGGGACGGGGCGCTTCGGCTGATCCCGGATCCGAAGAAGCACACCGGACCAGTGAGCTTCAATATCAACTTCCCCGAATCGTTCGATTTGAAGAACTTCCCCATACTGGAAGTCAAGTGGGAAAAGGGCCCCGGCGTGGCCGTGGTCGCGCCGGAGCTTTCCGCCACCGTTCGGCCCGAGGAACTGCCCCACATCTCCGCCCTGAACATTGAGGCCTATATCGAGCCCGATCAGAAAGGTGGCCGGCTTGGATGGTTTGACGTCTGGATGCCGCAGGCTCGGCGGAACATCTACGACCCGTCGGATGCCAACCTGGTCCTGCGCCTGATGCCGGACGCTGGCTTCGCGGATGCGCGCTCGGCGAGCAAGCTGAAGCGTCTGGGCCTGCATTTCAGCGTCGGAGGGGAGGGCTCCGGCCCCTGCGAGATCCGGATCACGAAGATGATCCTGCGGTCATTCAGTGCCAGGGAGAAGAAGCTGCTCGAGCCCCGCGTGGCGCCGCTGCGCGAATACGAGCCCCCTCCCGTTCCGGAGCGCTTGCGGAATACCTTCTTCTTCGGGGCCGGCGGTCAGCAGGACTTCGTCGGCGGATGGGCTGGCTTGTATGATGAGTTTGCCCGCGCCCACTTTAACGCGAATACCCTCAGCGGCACTCCGTACAGCACGGACGTCTTTCACAAAGCCCGGATGGCCGAGCCACGGGGCATCATGGTTATCCAAGGCGCGCACCTGGGGTACCCTCCCGACGGCACCGGAGGGTTCGGCGGGGACAGCCCTTATGCGGACTTCGTCAACATGTATCAGGACACGAGGGAAAGCAGAGGTCCGAAAGCGGCCCGGGAAGCTGCGGCGCGGCTGATCGAGAAGGCGAAGGGCCATTCGGCCATTGTGGGCTGGGATTTGATTGACGAGCCGGGAAACGAGTTGTATGTCGGCGTGGCGGGCATGAAGCGGATCTTCGACGAACTCGACCCCGAGCGGTTGTGTGTGCACAACCACTACAGGGTGCATACATGCCTGTACTTTGAGCGGTTCGCCACCGTCAACTGGACGGACATGTACCCCGCCTGGCACCCCGGTGCCGAGGGCCCCTGGGCGGTCGCCGGGTGGTGCCGAGCGATATCGCAGGCCAGCAGCAAACCGCAGTGGTATTGGGTGCTGACGGCCGGTGGATACGAGACCCCCGAGATGTACCGTCTCATGACGTACCTGGCGCTTCAGAATGACGTCAAAGGCATCTGGCATTACCACTATGGCTATGGGGCGCATAAGTGCATGACCGATCTGGTGGGCAACCTGTTTCCGGTCGGGAAGGAGGTTTCGGCTCTCGGAGAACGGCTGCTGCCGGTTGCTCCGCTGCTCCTGCCTGCTCGCGTGCGTTGGGACCAGCCGGTGAATGTGGAGACCTCCGGCGGCGGCGACAAGCCCATATCGGCGACCGCGATGTGCGACCCCGATGCAAAGCCGGGAGCCGCGCCGGCCTACTTGGTGGTTGTTAACGAGGACGTAGCTCACCCTGGCCGAAACATGCTTTCGCAGAAGGAGCAGAGCGGAGTGGCGACTCTGCCGACCTTTTTCGTGAAGGCCGACCGGGCGGTCTATGATCTGTATTCTCTCAAACAGGTCGCTCCCCCCGGAAGCAGCAAGTTTCAGATCGAGACGCTGCGTCCTGGCGACGGTCGCATATATATGCTTGGAACATCCGCGCAGTTCGCCGCCACGAAGAAGCAGATCGTGATCAACCGGGTGAACGAGATGCTGAGGGTTCAGGGCGCCGACCGGGAGATAGCGAAGAACTGGGGGCTCTGGTGGGCGGTGGAGCAATTCGACAAGGATGCGGCGGAAGCGCGGAGCCTGGCGGGCGCCGGCTCCTACGATCTGGCGGAGGCGAATGCTGTCGAGGCCGGGAAGAGACTGCTGGAGACAATGCACAAGAGCGAGAAGCTTCGCCAGACCGCCGAGTCGCTGGCATCGGCTAAAGAGACGCTGGGCCGGGCGATCGATTTCGTGTTCGGACCAGCGCACATCTACGGCTTTTGGGACAAACCGGGGAGTTACAGAAAGCCGAACTCAGACTTTGGTGAGCCGACGATCAAGGAGGAGCGCGTCAAGTCTTTGGAACCGCTGCTTCGCCGCTACAGCCGCATCCGGCACGACTATCTTATGGGCCGCTGTGGCGGGCCGGAGCTGGATTTCCGCGCGGCATCAGTGGAACTCGCCGAATCGGCGCAGTCTATTGAGGCGGATGTGCGCGCCTACGCCGACACCCTACGCAACTAGATCATCGCTCCTGAATGGCAAACAGTAGGAGGACTTCCCATATAGAACATGTGTGGTAAACCATCAGAGGTCGAATCTATCAGTGTGGCGATCGTGAATCAACAACTTCATGGGACTTGGGCAGAGCGCTCGGGGAGACACCTGATGGGTGAAGAGAAGAATGATGGTCTGCAACTGGATTTCGACCAGAGCATCCGACTGGTGTTCGTGGGCAGTAAGATCACGTCTGACGCATGACTTCTATCCTGCAGGGATAGTCAAGCTGAGGAATCAGCAGCAAAAGAAAGGACCTTATGAAAACCATTGAGATTCGACGTGCACAGGAAACCCCGGATCTGAACGGCGACCTTTCGCAGCCGGCGTGGAAGAACGCTGCCTGGTACGGCGGGTTCGTGCTGGCGGACCGGCCGGACACGGCGGCGCCTGACCCGACCGAGTTCGCCGTGCTCTGCGACGCGGAGAACCTCTACGTCGCGGTCAAGACGACTGTGACCGACCCGGACGACCAGCCGCACTGGGACTACGTCAAGATTGACCCCCGGGGCGAAATCCAGATGATGATCGATTCCGAAGGCACGGGCCGGCGAACCGTGCTGTTCTGCCTGGCCGGCGACGGAAGCGCCTGGGGCCGGTGGATGGATGCGGTGAGCAACCTGGCGAACTGGCCGGGCGAAATCCGCCGCGGGTTCCGGTCCGAGGGCAACACCTGGATCGTCCAGTTCGCCGTGGGATTGGCCGATTTCCGCCATGCGTCCGCCGCCCCGCAGTGGAAGTTCAACCTGGTGCGCATCCCGGCCAGAAATGTGCCGCAGATGTGGTCCACGTATGTCCCCCTGAAGCAGGCGCTGGACGGCGTTCTGCCGAGCAACAACTTCTTTCTGCCGCCGAACGTGACGGGCTGCGCGGAGTTCGAGAACCCCGGTGTTCTCGAACCGTTCTTGTGGGCCGTGACGCGGACCGGCCGGGCGCGGGTGATGGACACCGCCAACGGCCGGGTTTGCCGGCAGGAGATACGGGTCACGAACCTGGCGGACGCCGCGCGGTCGGTAGTGCTGCGGGCCGGCTTCCCGGACAGCCAGGACGCGCCGCCGCCGCTGGCGTTCGCGCCGAACCAGACGCGGGTCGAAACCCTCGATCTGTCGGTGCCGGCGGAGTTCGAGTGCGGTCAACTGACCGTCTCGCTCGCGGAGCCGGGTGACGGGCGCTGCCTCTCGCGGAACGAGATGCTGGTCGAGGCCGAGCCGCTGTCGTGGAAGGAGCACTTCATCCGCAGACGGGACGGCAAGGGCGGCTGGACCTGCCATCCGGCGCGGATGCGGTTTGTGCCGTGGTTCGAGGGGTGCAAGGTCACGCCGTTCGGCTTGGCGCAGATGGACAACGGTGAGATCGTGTTAGCCGGCTCCGCGGGTGTGGGCTCGGGCGCTGAGCAGGCGGTCGTGGCCTTCAGCCGCGACGGCGGGGCGACCTGGAGCGACTACCTGTCGATCGAGGGCTGCCACAGCCGCCCGATCAACCTGGCCTGCCTTGGCCGCGGCCGTCTGATCTTCTGCGGACCCTACGAGGACTCGGGCATTAACCATCGGTTCTTCAGCAGCGATTACGGGCGGACATGGGAGCACGCTCCCATCCCGCCGCCCTATGCCGGAGGGTGGATCGGCTATGAAGGGAATGTGCTGGTGGATCGCGACGCGAACGGTGCGGTGACCGGCATCGCGGAGACCGGCTACATCGGCTGGGGCGACGGCAATCACCCGCAGTCCCCGACGCTCGAGGTCTTCCGCTGGTCTCGAGACGGAGGCCGCACCTGGGAACCGCCGGTTCAGCCCGGGGAATGGTTGTGGCAAGCTACCTATGGCGGCAAGACCTACACGCGCGGCGTTTCCGAAGGCGCCCTGGTCCGGACGGCCAACGGCTGGATCGTGGCGGCCCTGCGCACGGACTGTCACCCCGCGTGGCTGGAACATCCGTCCGCTGGCGACAATCAGGAAGGCACTGGGATTTCCATTTCCAGGGACGACGGCAGAACCTGGTCGCCGGTCCGGGTCGTTTTCGACGCCGGCCGCATGCACGCTAATCTGGTCCGCCTGCCCAACGGCGACCTGGTGATGACGGTCATCCGCCGCATTGACATCCGCGACGGGAAACTGATCAGCTACCGCAAAGGCTGCGACGCCGTGATCAGCCGTGACAACGGGCTGACGTGGGACGTGGAGCATGTCTACACTCTTGATGACTTTGCGTATCTGCAAGGCGAGCGGTGGACCGACAGCCTGGCCTGCGGGCACCTGTTCTCGACAGTGTTGGGCGACGGCTCGATCCTGACGGCATTCGGCAACTACCTGGCCGGCGGCGAACTGATCAACTGGAAGCCCGCGGAGTGAGGAACGTGGACACGACGCAACGCGAACAGACAGGAATCGGTTGACGTCTTAATAGACAAACCGAAGGAAATAGCAAGAGAGGACAAGATGAATCAGAACACGATTGATCTGGGAAAGAACTGCAGCAGCGCGGGCGGACGATGGGAGCGGCGGGAAGATATCCGTATCGAGGATGTCGAATGTCGGGAACTCTATCGCAGCCCCGAGGAACCGTCTCATCTGGCGTGGGTGGGAATGTGGAAGGCCGCGGACGGCTCCATCAGCATCCGCTTCCCGCAAATCACGGGCAACCCGGGGCTGGAGGCGAGCTACGCGCCTTGGTATGGCCGGTCGGCTTTTCGTCATTACGGCGTCGATAACTGGGAGCAGTGGTGCGCCGCGCACGGCATGGCGGTCGGCCCTGCGGACGCCATCGAGACCACCCGTGTGGACTATGTGACCATGCGCAGCACGGACGGTGGGGATAGCTGGGAGACCGTCAGCGTCTTCAAGACCGACGTCACGGACTGGTCCATCGAGGAGACGATGGGCTATAACGGTCGGTTGGCACTGTCGCCGGACGGAAAGCTGGTCGGCAAGGGCTACGCCACGGTGATCTGTCGGGACGGTCGGATCGTGGATACGCACGACTTCGGCGAATTCGGCAAGGAAACCGGCTGGGAAGGGATAGCCGTCGGCCGGTCCACACCGCTGCTGGGGCTGCGGGAATCGTACGATAACGGCCGGAGTTGGACTGACCTGCAGTGGGTGATGGGCAACTTCGCGGACGGGACTCCGGTGACCCAGGCCACTGAAGAGCACCATATGGTGGAGTTGGGCGATGGCCGGCTTCTGTGCATGATCCGGTGTGACAAGCTCGGGCATCCGCTGGTCGCCTGGCTGGCAAGGCAGTCGGACGGGGTGTACGTCTGCGAGGGCGTCGAGGTGCTCGGCAACGTTCCAAATGCCGGGATGCCCGCCCTGGTGCGGACCGAGGACGGCGCCATCTGGTACTGGGGTGAGAGGCACTTCTACAGCCTCGACGAGGGACACACTTGGCAGGGCATGCCGGACCGCCTTGCTTTCCACTCCTACTACGGGAAGATGACGGCGGTGGGCAACCGGCTGCTTTGTGTCACGCAGCGGGTCATCGGCGACAATCCGTATCCCCACAAGCACGACGCGTTCATCGAGCAGATTCGTTTCTCGCACCGGCGGGTCGATGTCGTGCAGCAGTGCGACCCAGGCGCTTCGCTCTCGCTGCAGCGGATCGACGATCACTTCCCGGCGGATCTGCATCTACGAGTAGACGTACGGCCGGACCACGCGGAAGGACTGGCGTTCAGGATCTCCGCGGACGGGAGTTCCGGGGTGCGCGTTCATGATCATCGTGCCGGGCGGCCCTGAGTACGATCCTTGGGAGGCTCCGGCCGAAGAGGATGCCGTCAAGCTCAGCGCCTACTTTCCGGGGTGCGCGGACGAAGGCACCCGCAAGGGTCGCGAAGCCGGTCTCATCGCCACGCCCCAGGGCCCGATGGCGGTGTTGGCGCGAATCGATGGAGGAGTGGTTATTCCCCTGAGGCGCGTCAGCCTTGCCGGGCCTTATGCGCGGCTGGACACCAGTTCCTGGATACAACTGCAGGTCAAGATCAGCGGGGATACGATCCAGGCCGCGGTGTTCGACGGCCGCTCGCCCGCCACATACCTGGGCGTGAACGATGCCTCCCGCCGCGAGGGGTCGGTGGGCCTGCTCGCCGATGGCGGCAGTCAGGGCAGCTTCCGGGAACTCGCTGCCTGGCCTGAGCCGCAAATGATACGTGATAACTGGTCGCTTAACGCCGTCGGCTATGACAGCGCAGTCATGGATGCAAGGTATGGCGACACTTCCAAGTATAGCTGGGAGGCGCAGGCGGAATGCCCGAGATAGATGAGCAGAAAGCGGGGCTGCCGGACCCCAATGGAAAGCCCCGGCTTGGAGCAGATGAAGATATGAATGAGAATCGAGCAAAGAGCGCCAAACAGCCGCTGGTGTATGTGAACGACAGCGCGCCCGAGTTTGAGCTGCCCCAGTACCCGGGAACGCGGTACGAGGCCGTTGTGCCCGACACGTACGACGTTCATGAGCGGGCATTGGCGGTGCAGAACGTCATGACCCGCGCAACCGATCCGGACTGGGACTACCAGATGTATTTCCGAGTCGAGTTTGGGCGCAACCCGGCGACGATGTGGCACGGCCTGGACGATTGGTGCCAGCATAAGTACATGCAGACGCTGCCGCTGATCCGGCTCATTACCGGCGACGATAGCAATATGCAGGTCGACCGGGCGTGGTTCGAGGCGGCACTGAAGCAGATCGGGCCGGACGGCCTCAACTACTTTCCGCGCTATCCGTTTGACAACGCGAATTGGATGACGTTCCTCGACGATTCGAACGCCCGGCACTTCGCCGGCACCCTCATCACCTACTTCGCCTCATTCGCCACGATGCACCTGCTGCAGCCGGACGACCTGTGGCTCAGGCACATGCGCCGGCAGGTTGACGCGCTGGCGGCGCTGGCGATCGACCGTGGCGATTGGGCATGCCTTCCTTTCCGCTTCTTCGCGTACGGCGGCGCGCACAAGAGCGAAGACCAAGTCCCGCTGGGACTGCAGGCCGCGGAGTGCTCGGCGCGCAGCCTGCACGGCCTGGGGCTGTGCCACCGCCTCACCGGATACGAAGCAGCCGCCAGGCTGGCGCGGAAGCTGTGCTACTTTCTGAAGGGCCACGCCCGGTACTTCGACGCGCAGGGCAGGTTCCTGCCGGATCGCGCGTCGAGTGCGGACGCCGCGCCCCTGGCGGATGCCGGGCACGCCGGGGAGGCGCATTTCCATTCGCACACCCTGAGCCTGCTGAACATGCTGGAGTACGCCCTGCCCGCGAAGGACGAGGCGTTGCTGGAGTTCATCAGCAGGAGTTTCGAATGGGCCCGCGCGCGGGGTGAGCGGACCCTCACCCAGCTCTCCACGCCGGACACCAGCGCCGAGTACGTCCAAGAGTGGCGCCTGGGGTACTTCCCCGAGTTGCTATTCTCCACCGCCCACGAAGAAGCGGAGACCTGCGAGATCGCGGACATGATCGGCATCGGACTGAAGCTCTCGGCCGCCGGTGTTGGAGACTACTGGGACGATGTCGATCAATGGATCCGCAATCAGTTCGCCGAGAATCAACTCATGGACACGCGCTGGGCGCATGAGTTCGCGGAGAGCCTCCCATCGGCTGAACGTGTGCACGGCGATCTGCTGTGCGATGAGGATGTGATCGAACGCAACCGCGGCGCCTTTGCGGGTTGGCCCTTGCCGAATGCCTGGATGGGGAAAGCGGCGCATTTCCGCAAGCAGATCATGCACTGCTGCACCGGCAACGGCGCGCGGGCGTTGTACTACATCTGGGAGCACATCCTGCATCACGACGGCGACGCGTTGCGGGTGAACCTGCTGCTGAACCGGGCTTCCGCCTGGGCGGATGTTAACAGCCATCTTCCCTACCGGGGACAGGTGGACATTCACATCAAACAACCCGTGGACCTGCAAGTGCGCCTGCCGAGGTGGGTGGCTCCAAACGAGGCGCGCTGCACCGTGAACGGCGTGCCAAGGCCGGTGGACTTTGCCGGACAATATCTGAAGGCGGGCTCTGTCCATGCCAGCGATTTGGTCACCGTCGCTTTTCCCATTGTCGAGACCAGGAAGCGTCTGGAGGTCGAGAAGCAGATCTACAACGTCGTTGTCCGTGGGGCCGAGGTCGTTGAAATGGATCCGGCGGGCACTCTCGGTCCCTTGTACAAACGTGACCACTATCGCACCGGCGAGACGCGTTGGCGCAAGGTGACCCGTTTCATTCCCAACCGTGAAATCTGCTGGTAGAGAAGACGATGACGGCGCAGGTCGCCTTGCATCTGCTCGGAGCGGATGCTGCAATAACGAATGCCAATGCTCAGTGCGAATGGAATTGTCTGGTGTAGTTCACAAATGGAGTAACCAAATGCAATCAAGAAATGAGATGACGGGGCACGCAGTGGACACCGGCCTCAGAGCCGGTGTCGGCAAGGTGGACATCACCTGCGAGCCCGGCG
>CAYSLA010000079.1:0-4900 GCA_964431685.1 uncultured bacterium
GGCGGAGAGACTGGGATTCGAACCCAGGGTGCCCGGAGGCACAACGGTTTTCGAGACCGTCCCGATCAACCACTCTGGCATCTCTCCGAGTAGTGACGCTCCAGATGACTGGAGTTGGTGGCCGATGAGGGAATCGAACCCCCAACGCCCGCCTTAGGACGGCGGCGCTCTATCCATTGAGCTAATCGGCCAAGAGGTTGGCGCGCCCGGAGGGACTTGAACCCCCGGCCTAATGGTCCGCAACCATTCGCTCTATCCACTGAGCTACGGGCGCACATCAAACTTCCCCGCCCCGGGTTACCGCGAGCAAGGTTCGACCCAAGAAGTATATCACGTTGGACGTGCGGTGTCAACGCAAAACCTTGCATTGGGTGCACGCCACATTCATGTCCGGCAGAAAAAAGAACATGCGTTCGGCATGATTTGTGGGTGTTGTTGTCGAACTCTCCATGTATTCACGCAAATGGAGGTTCGACTGAGTTGGAAGAGACGCGCGACGAGCGGATATCGAGGTTGACTGAGGAGTTTCGTAAGCTGCTTGAGGCGAAGTTTCCTGAGAAGGGAAGTACGATGCAGCGTATCGAGGAACTGACCGAGGAGATCGGTCGTGAGATCGAGCAAAAGATCGAGGATGATGCAACCAAGCAGGAGGGCCGCGGCTTTTCCGGCAACTATGTCGTGTGCAAGTGTGGTTGTCGGGCGAGATATGTGCGGGACTATCAGAAACGGGTTGTGAGTCTGCACGGTGAGCGGACAGTATTGCGAGCCTATTATCACTGCAAGAAGTGCAAGAAAGGTTTCTGCCCCATAGACGAGACGTTGGAGCTTGATGGCGGCTGCACTACGATAGCTGTCAGAGCCAAGATCGCGCGACTTGCTGCACTGGTTCCTTTTGGTCGCTGCTCGTTAGAACTGAGCTATTTGTGCGAGATCGATGTATCGGCAAAGACTGTAGAGCGCGTGGCAGAGTTAGTAGGTCTGCAAATTGGCATTGAAGCGACGCGGGTCGAGACCTACGTGCTGAGTGGGCACGCAAAGATACCGAAGCTTTCGCCCGAGAGGCTGTATGTGACCGTAGATGGCGCGATGGCACCTATGAAAGATGGCTGGCACGAGTGCAAGGTTGGAGCAGTATACGAAGCCAGGGCGGACGACAAAGGTGAAATCGTGGCTCACAACATAGAGCATGTTGGTACGTTTGGCAACGCCGAGGCGATTGGAGACAAACTATACGCGCTTGCCTTTAGACGGGGAGTGGAGCGTTGCAGAGATGTTGTAGTGCTCGGTGATGGTGGCAGGTGGATATGGAACCAAGCGAAGAACAATTTTCCCAAAGCTACCCAAATACTGGACTTTTACCACGCCGCCGAGCATCTTTCCGAGGTAGCCAAGGACTGGTACGGCACAGAAAGTCCAAAGGCAACAAAGTGGCTTGAGAACCGTTGTAGTGATCTCCTGGAAGGCCGATGGGATACGGTCATGAGATCGATTAGAGCGTGGCATCCCGCGGAGGAGGAAGATATTAAGACCAAGCAACGCAATCTCAACTACTTCCAGCGCAACCGCAGTAGAATGCGATATGATCGATATCGAGCAAAGAAAATGCACATCGGTAGCGGTATCGCCGAATCGTCCTGCAAATGTCTAGTCCAAGCCAGACTCAAGCAATCCGGAATGCGTTGGACACCAACGGGCGCAGAATCCATGCTCCAGCTGTGCAGACTATGGCTAGACCAACCAGAGACCGACTTCGGACAATACGCCAGGATGACGGCATGAATACCACAATATTGGCGTGCACCCCCTTGCATTCGAACGCACATTCGCGATAACATTACCATAGTGGTCGCACGAACTATGGATACAACCAGCACGCGCGCGGTGAAGGGCGGGAGTCCGGCCTCGGGGCCAACCGTGGATCTGCGTTTGAGCCGTGACGAGTTTGCCACTGGCAGGCCTCTGAGCGGAGTGGTAGTGTTCCGGTGCTCAAGACCCGCTAACGTGCGCTCGATAAGTCTGGCTGTTCGAGGGCGAGAAACCCCGGCTGGACACTCACTGGTGCGTTCGAGGACTTTTTTTGACCGTGAGCTTTTGCTGACCGGCAAGGACATGCCGCGGTTCGCTGCCGAGCGGATATCCGAGTATTGGAATGCCTTCCTGATGCGAGATACGGGAAGAAGACTGAGCGCAGCGGAGCACTTGTACCCATTCTCGCTTCAGCTCCCTGCATCGCTGCCGTCCAGCTACAACGGAAAAGCGGGTAAGATTGAGTACTTTGTGAGCGCCATTGTCAGATATCCGATGGGCGGATGGATTGAGGATACCCGTGTGGCGCCTGTTGTGTTCGTGCCGCGTGCTCAGCGCAGCAATCCAATAGCCCTTGGACACCCGAACTCCGTCGGCTCCGGCCACACCAGCGAGATTAGCGTCAGTCTGTCATCGATCTGCTACTCAGCTCAGATTGGCCAGACCGTGTCCGGCAGGTTTGTTCTTGCAAACCCGAAAGGCGCCGAGATTCGAGGCGTGACCGTGTCACTGGAAACTTGCGAGTGGGTGCGCCTGGCAAGAGACAGGCAACTGCACAAGGAAGAAGTAGACTCAGTGATAGTGCGTCCAACCGACGCCAGAGCCAGTACCATAGAGTCTGATTTCGAACTGGCCATCCCGGGCGATGCTATGCCGACGGTGGAAGGGACTGCCATATCGGTAATCTGGTTCGTAAAACTCCTGGTGGAAACGGACCCGCCCGTGGAGTTCAAGGCGCCGATTACGGTGCACGCACCGGTTGTACCGGAATAGACACTGACTGAGGAGACTTCGCTGATGTTTGATGCGTTTAGAGCTGACTGGCGCGCCGTGTTCCATAATGACCCGGCCGCACGGAACGCCTTCGAGGTATTCACGTACGCCGGTGTGCACGCGATCTTCTGGCACCGAATCGCGCACTTTTTCCACCGACACGGAATGAAGTTTGCCGGGCGTGTGATCTCGCAGATGAACCGCTTCTGGACCGGCATCGAGATTCATCCAGGCGCGACGATCGGCAAAGGCTTCTTCATAGATCACGGCATGGGCGTGGTAATCGGAGAGACTGCCGAAATCGGCGAGAACTGCCTGCTCTATCACGGAGTCACCCTTGGCGGCGTCAGTCTGGAGAAGAAGAAGCGCCACCCCACCCTGGGCAACAACGTGGTTGTAGGCGCTGGAGCTAAAGTGCTGGGCGCGATAACCCTTGCGGACAACGTAAGGGTCGGCGCAAACGCAGTCGTGCTCAAAGATGTGCCGGCGAACTCAGTGGTAGTCGGTAATCCGGGACGCGTGGTAATCCAGGATGGCCAAAGGGTCCAGGAAGACGCGGTAAGGCTTATGCACGGCCGCGATGTTGACCCCGAGGGCGAAATGATAAAATGTATGCTGCAGAAGATCGACGACCTTGAGAAGAGGCTCGGCGCGATCGAACAGCCAGGCGAAAACAAGGAGGCCTGATGTCTCTTCATCTATACAACACTCTAACAAAACGCAGGGAGGAGTTCACACCGCTCGATCCGCAAAAAGTGAGGATGTACACGTGCGGGCCGACAGTCTACAACTACGCACACATCGGCAACCTGCGTTCCTACATATTTGCGGACGTCCTCCGACGAACACTTGAGTACTTCGGGTATGAAGTGCCAATGGTTATGAATGTTACCGACGTGGGGCACCTGACCTCTGACGAAGATGCCGGCGATGACAAGATGGAGCTTGAGGCAAACAAATCTGGCAAGAGCGTCTGGGACATCGCGCGCGACTACGAAGAGATATTCTTCAGAGACCTTCAGGCCCTCAATATCGAGGCTCCGGCCGTGAAGTGCCGGGCAACTGAGCACGTGCCGGAAATGATTGCACTGGTTGAGAAGCTCGTGGAGCGCGGTCACGCCTATGAGACCAGTCAGGCAGTCTACTTCGACGTGGCCTCGTTCCCAGACTATACAAAGCTCTCCAGACAGTCTCTTGACGAAAAGGTTGCCGGAGCACGCGACGAGGTAAACGAGGATCCCGAAAAACGTGGTCCCGCGGACTTCGCACTGTGGTTCAAGGCGACAGGCAGGTTCGCAAACCACATAATGCGCTGGGTGAGTCCGTGGGGGGTCGGCTTCCCCGGTTGGCACGTCGAATGCTCAGCAATGTCTATGAAGTACCTTGGCGAGACACTTGACATACACACCGGCGGTGAGGATCACATCTGGGTGCATCACCCAAACGAGATAGCGCAGAGCGAGTGCGCGACAGGCAAGCAGTTCGTGCGCTTTTGGCTGCACGGAGCCTTCCTGGTGGTTGGCAAAGCATCAGATGATGAGAGTTCCGACGACGGAGAACGCAGGATGGGGAAATCAGAAGGCAACTTCCTGCGTCTCCAAACGTTAATAGATAATGGATTCGATCCTTTGGCGTATCGCTACATGTGCTTTATGGCACACTACCGGGCAAAACTCAAGTTCACCTGGGACGCTATGAAAGCCGCCGCCGCGGGATATGACGGATTGAAGGAATTCGCGGCGAGAGCAAAACAGATCGGCGGAGCGGAGGGTGACTGGGTCGGAGAATACCGTGAACGTTTCACCGCCGCGATCAGCGACGACCTGAATATGCCGCAGGCAATAGCGGTGGTGAACGAGCTGGTAAGGGAAGCCGACCGGCGCAAGGAATATGGGGTGCTGGACGCGATCTATGACTTCGACCGTGTTCTGGGTCTGAACCTGCAGGCGGCGACTGATGCGGCGACTAGTGGCGACGAGGAGATTGCCACTCTGATAAGAGAGCGCGAAGAGGCCAGGGCAGCAAAAAACTGGAACCGTGCAGATGAGATAAGGAACACTCTGAAGGACATGGGCATCCAACTGGAGGATACGCCCAACGG
>CAYSLA010000079.1:5000-9941 GCA_964431685.1 uncultured bacterium
GCGCTCGTAGTGGGAGCGCTGACTGCCGCAGAGGTATTCAGCAGGCGAGATACCATATCTCCCCGAGTTGAGGTAGCAGGGATAGAAGTGGGCGGACTGCGGAGGACGGAAGCCGACCCTCTTATCCGTGAGTGGGCACGATCGCGCGTGAACGGCCAGATAACCCTGGTCGCACTTGACAAGCGCTGGGTCGGCGCAGTCTCCGACTTCGGTATGTTTGCCCGATGGGAAGAAGCTATGGAGAAGGCGCACGCCATCGGCCGTTCGCGCGGTATCTTCGGGAACGCGTTCGACCTGATAGGAACCGTGGTGTCCGGAGTTTCTATAGAGGTCGAGGTCGCGATTGACGAGTCGAAGATAAGGCCCGCCCTCAACAAGGTGGCAGCAGCAGTTGACCGCCCCCATTCCGACGCCACGATCGAGATTGTCGGGTCGCAACCGGTAGTCCAGCCTGAAAAGTTCGGCATAAAGCTGGACAAAGATCAGGCAATGACAGTCATCAAGGACGCGCTCCAGGAAGCCAAGAGCGAGATCGAACTGCCCATAGTCACCGACAAGCCTCACGTGCTGGCGAGCGAACTACGCTCGATCGACACACGGCTCTCGAGTTTCACGACCAAGTTCAACCCTGGGCAGAGAGACAGGACACATAATCTGAGGCTAGCGACAGCGCGAATCAACGGCGCACTATTGAAGCCTGGTGAGGAACTCTCGTACAACGCCACGGTCGGTGAACGTCTCGCAAGACGAGGTTTCCGGGACGCTCCGATATTTGTGAATGGAAAGCTGGAGCCGGGGCTTGGCGGCGGCGTGTGTCAGGTCTCGACCACGTTGTACAACGCTGTGCTGCTGGCAGACGTAGAAGTGCTGGAGCGACATCGTCATTCGCGGACCATCCCGTATGCGGCTCCCGGCAGAGACGCGACCGTAGCCTACGGATCGCGGGATTTTCGCGTGCGCAATGATTTTGAAAGCCCGATATACATCACCGCGCACGCCTCCGGCAACCAGTTAAGCGTGAGCATATATGGCTCGGCCTCCGACAAGAAGACCATTACTGTGTGGTCTTCAGTGGGCGGGCATACTCCCAGGTCAGAGAAGACCATCACGGACAAGAACCTGAAGCCCGGCTCCAGAGAAGTGGTCGATAAAGGCGCGTCAGGGGTGAGCGCAACAGTCTATCGAAAGATCATCGGTGCGGATGGCAAGGAGACTGTGCAAGTGGTCAACCGAGACAGGTATCCGGCCCAGGCCAGAATAGTCGCTGTCGGTCCCCCTGCCCCAGCATCTGCACAGCCGGTCGCCGCGCAAGCCGAGCCCGCGAGTTCTGTGACTGACACGGGAAGTGGCGTGCGAGCAGATTAGATGTCGTCTCGTCTGCTTGGCGGACCGGGCCGCCAGGTCTGGTGCGGTCGTAATCCCATGACAATGCGGCAAGTCCGGCCAGCTAAGGTCATCTGTCCATTCGGGTAAAGGCGCAGATAGTACCGTCATAAGTGCCGATGTAGACGGTCGAACCCGAGAACGCCGGAGACGACATAGACCAACCAGTGATCGGGAAGTTCCATATCTCATTGCCAGTGGCTGAGTCAAGGGCACGCAGTTTGCTGTCGGCTGAGTGATAGACCACCGATCCGGACACACAGGGCGTGGCATGACATACGGAGAACCCTTCGCGGCCATTCCAGATCTTGCTTCCGTCCCCCGAATTCAGGGCAAAAAACCCGCTGCTCCAGTTAAACGACACGTAAACTGCGTCGCCGGAAACTGCCGGGGATGACAGGCAACTTATCCAGTCGTACGCGAGTGGAGGCAACTTCCAGACTTCCTTGCCCGTCAGTGCATCCAGGGCAACGAAAACTGGTGCTACGCCAACATACACGACGCCTTCTGCCACGACTGGCGACGCACGTTCAGTACTGAGTTGAGAACGACGAAGTGGCGGCCGCCGTAGTCGAAAGCATAGTACGTCGGTCCGACGTTGTTCTCCTAGTCCGCCACAGGCAGATCGTGGTTTCCGTGAGCGTTGTATAATGGAGCCGATATCCGTCTCATGACCTCTACATGCCGCGGATAGCCTGTCCTGCTGTCTACGAGGTCTCCTGTAGCAATTGTGAAAGCTGGCTTGAAACCTTCTATAACCTTAAGATCATCGAGCAGCCCTGATGTCACGTGAAGGTCGGCAGTATGCGCGAATGAGAAATCAGGGTCAACGGATTCCGGTGCCGGTGCCAAAGCGAAATCGGCTGAAGACTCCTTCACGTCCGACTGCACCCTGCGATAGAACTTGCCCACACACTTGTAGCCGGTGGGCGAGACAACGAAGACAAAGTGGCTCCACTCGGGGTCGGTATTGGGAAGAACATAGCTGCCATCCGAGCCGGTGAGAACTGAATCGACTCCGTCCGAAACAATGACTCCCTCAATGCCACTCTCAGTGGGCTCTCGCTGTCCATTGCCATTGGCGTCGTGGAACACGCATCCGGTGACTATGGCGGCCTGAACACTCGTCGCGGAGAGCGGTAACAAGCACGATAGCACCAAGCTACCAAGAAACAGATATCCGGACAATCTGCTGGACATTGAACTGATCCCCCGCTTTCCTCGCTGCGCCAACTCGCAAAATAGCTGCTTGCCGGCCCACAGAATCGATGTCGGTCTCAACCATCTTGCATCACTGCAACAAGAGTCTATCACTGCCCGTGTCGGCCCGTCAAGATTCGGTAGAACCGGAGGTTCAAACCCGGCTGCAGAGCCATCTGACGTGCGGTGACTAACCTGCCAGATCGCGCGCGGGATTCAGTCTGACGACGCGCCGGTCTGTGGATGGAGCCTCAATAGTAGTCGGGCAGCCTGTCGATCTGCCGAGGCAGAAAATAACAGAAACATTATTGCGCAAAACCGTGCCAAAGCCAAAATAATGTGGTATAGTGTGATTGAGCTTGACCTTTGAGACACAAAGGAATTGAGACCCCACGAGACCAGCCAAATCGTGGGAGGTTTGCAGTCGGCTCAGGAGGAAACGCAATGTCTAATAGATGTGTGGCTCTCTACCTGCTCATAGCCGCTGTATGCGCGCTCTCGCTTCAGCTTGGCGTTCGTGCCGGCCCCGGAGACCAGGGAACCAAGTACCCCGTGGGCATCGGTATTGGAACATTCAACGGAAGCGGAATAGTCGACAGCGGCGGCACGACAACTCTGAGTTTTGCTGACGCGAAGGCCGCCGGGCTTCTCGACGCCAACGGCGACCCGGTCAATCCGCCCGCTGGCAGTAGGACACTGGGCGGAACCGGCGGCGGCTCTGTAAGATGTCACGTGTTCAACAATGTCCCCATAACCATCACGCCCAGGAACGCGGACGGAACCCCGAACGGAGCTCCTCGAACTGTAAATGCCACTGTGTATGTCCCCAAGAAACCAGCCGATCAGAATCCGCCGGATCAGGAAAAGAAGACCAACTCGGTGGCGACCAAGCTCGGAGCTAACATAGTTGGCGCCACAATCGGCGGCGGGAAGCTGGATCTGATTGACACGCCGAATCCGGCCACTCCCAACACGAACACGCGCAGCACCGGCTGGACCAATCCTGATCCTCCGACTCCACCCGAACCTCCGCCTCCTCCGCCGCCAGTACCTACTCCTTCGGAGAAGCGTGTGCCCATCAGGCTGTCTGACGGAATCTACTACATCCGTCCAATGATCGGCCCATTGGGGTTTGTGACCGACGTCTTCATCGGCACGGCTCCAGTAACCTTGATACCATACCAACACGCGGGCGACTGCGGTTTCGTTCAGACTGGATCGCTCGTTTTGCCGCGGGACATCCACGCGGCATTGTTTACTGAAGGTTACCTGGACACATTGCCGGACAACGGCCCACTGGTACTGTTCAGCGGCTATCTGCCGGACATCGCTCTTCCGACAGATGACCCTGCACAGCCCTACGCCCACATACACAACGTGGCCGCCTGCATCAACCCGCAGTCTGAGAAGTTCCTGTTCGGCGCCAATGCGTGCATCCCCTACTGGCCGAATGGTTCGACTGCCTGGCTGGATCCGGAAAATGAACTGCTGCACATAGCTGAATCGGCTCTCTCGATCGGCGAGGCAAAGCACATGCCGGACGGCGCCCTGGTGAACCTGGCTCCGAAGCACGTCACAGCAGGCACGAATGACTTCGGCACGATGTACTACATAGAAGAGATGTCGCGAGCCTGCGGTATTGCGGTTAGACCAGCGATGGCTGGTATGATGGTGCCGAGGGACGGACTTGTTAGCACCACAGGCACAATGGCGACAATGAACGGCGAGCGAGTTATAGTCAACGCTGCAACGGAAATGTGGCCGTATATGTACCCGATGCCGGCGATTGCAATGGAAAACATTGCTCTGGGCGGCGGCAATATGGGCACATACGTGCACGGAGTAACTGGCGGGTTCGGGTTGAACAACATTGGCCTGCTGGTCAGAACGAGTGGCAGAATGACTGGAGAAGTCGGGCCTGACTACTTTGTCATCAATGACGGATCAATTCAGGCGAGCGAATCCGGCGAGATCAACCAGGTGAGAGTAAAGATCGGTGAGGTGGGGCCTGGCAACATGATCATGCCGCCAATGATGCCGAGCTACGTTGGAGTGACAGGTCTGTCCAGCACGGAATACGACGGCATCAACGTCATCCGTGTCATCAGGCCGCGCAACCAGGATGATATAGTCGTATACTCAGCGCCACATTAGGGTTGGACTGCGACGACCAGTATCTGAGGGTGGAAGGCACTAAACAGACGGCAGAGACCAGATAGCGCAAAGCGTTTGTCTCTGCCGTCTGTGAGTCTTTTCCACAGCATATCGCGACTTCAGTCGGCCGGGGCCCTATAGAGTATACGTCGCGAACCTGTCGAAGCCGTCTGCCAGGCCCTCAGCGTCCCGGCAGTACGTCCA
>CAYSLA010000079.1:10041-14670 GCA_964431685.1 uncultured bacterium
TCACGTAGCTGTTGGAAATCGTCGCCGCGGTGCCTGGAGTCACTCCACCCGTCCACGCCGTTCCGGCATCGTTGATCACGAACAGCCTGTTTGTTTTCCGGCTGTACATCACATAAGGCGCGTTGACCGAAGTCAGCGTGCTGTTTATGAGCAATACGCAATCCGCCAGATTCCCATATCCATCGGGGTCCGAGTGCACACTGGTGTATGTCCGCTGGACACCGGTCACAATTGCCGCGCTCGCGGGACTCAGAGAAATGTTCGACGGCGGATTGCCTACTGTGTATGTAGCAAACCGGTCGAAACCGTCAGTCAGGCCTTGGGCGTCCCGGCAGTACGTCCATCCACCGCAGACCTTACCCAGCATCGTGGGCTTGATGGATATCGACCAGTTGACCGTCAGATCGTTGCCTGATCCGCGAACCGTTGTCTGCTGGCAGTGCAGCGTTACGTAGCTGTTAGATATCGTCGTTGCGCTGCCAGGCGTCACTCCACCCGTCCAGGCCGTTCCGGCATCGTTGATCACATACAGCTTGTTCGTGGTCCTGCTATACATGACATACGCCGCGTTGACCGAAGTCAGTGTGCTGTTTATCAGCAACATACAGTCGGCAAGATTGCCATACCCATCCGCATCGGAATACACGCTTGTGTATGTCCGCTGAACGCCGGGCGTGATTGTGCCGCTTACCGGAACGTGAGAGACGTTAGTGGGATATGAGGCCATCATCCCAGGCTTCATCCGCAGTTCCGCGTCCCAGATTCCCCAGTAGGCACCGTGCGTCCCTTCGTAGCTCGCTTTCCAGAGCTCGTCAAAAGCCTCAAAATAGAAGTACTTCACGTTGTGCAGCGAAGCCCACGCAACGAACTCGTGGAAGTACCTGGACGCATTTTCCGGTGAAGGCACAGCAGGCCCATTCGTTGCGCCACCACTTGGCCATCCCGTTTCGGAAACATACACTTCTTTGCCGCCAGCGGCGGCAACCATCTGCCAATGGGCAGTGTCGAGTGCGGAGATAGCGTTCTCTATGCTCACGCTCTCCCACCACGGATAGTAGTTTGCCATTACGATATCGCACGCGGCCACAACTGCAGGGTGGGCAATCAGTTGTCCATAGGTATCGGCGGTGGTCACAATTGCCCCGGGGACGGCCGCCCTCACCGCATTGATATAGCCTATGAGTTGGCCTTCGGAGAGATCGTTTCGCTGAAGTACTTCGCTGCCGACGATAAGCATGTCAGCCTGGCCTAGTTTCGCCAGAGCGATCAGGGCCGCCACTTCGCGATCGTTGGCGGCGAGGTCCGAGCTGAGCCACGCTCCACAGGCCGCTTTCAACCCCATCCCGTGTGCAATCGCGCCAGCCTTATCAAGCCCTGCGCCACAGCCGAACGTCCGGATCCAACTGGTGTACGGGCGAATCACGCCCATAAGCTGCGTAAGCTCTTCCTCCGAAACCGTGGAACCCCAGTTCGGGTTCTTTCCACCAATGAACGGCCCGAAGTTCAGGCCGTGGACCTTGATGATGGGAGTCTTTGCGGCGTAGGTCGGCCAGGCATCTGTGCCCGAGTTGTCGCACTTACCCGCTCCAACAAACATCACCACCAATGCCGCCGCCAGTGCAGCGTACGATCCCAATGTCTTCATGTCGCTCACCACCGTTGTAAGTTTCCACTGATTGTGGACGGTCGAATGGACAGTATTATCCGCTATTACAGCATTTCTCAGAACTCAGCATATCCGCGAAAGCTGTCCGGGCCGGAAAGCCGAAACACGAGATACAGTCATGATTCAGTGCAGACTCTATGGACATGCTTCGGGACGAGGGTGTCCCGAAGCATGTCCGAGCGTATTTTGACCTCAGTCCGGAGGGAGTGCGTACTGATAGGTCGCGAACCGGTCGAAACCGTCAATCAGGCCTTGAGCGTCCCTGCAGTAAGTCCATCCTCCGCAGGTCTTGCCCGCCATAGTCGGCTTCACAGTAATCGACCAGTTCACCGTGAGGTTGTTTCCGGACGGGCTGACTGTGGTCTGCTGGCAGTGCAAGATCACATAGCTATTCTGTATTGTCGTCGCTGTCCCTGGCACTATCCCTCCGGTCCATCCGGTTCCGGAATCGTTCACCACATAGAGCCTATTGGCGTTGCAGTCATACATCACATACGCCGCTCCCACGGAAGTGAGAGTGCTGTTTATCAGCAGCCTGCAGTCTGCGAGGTTGGCGTAACCGTCAGGATCAGAATACACCGCGGTGTACGTCTGTGGGAAGGACGTAGGGAACATCGCACTGGTGGGCGACAGGGAAACGTTGGCAGGCAATTGGCCTATGGTGTAGGTCGCAAACCTGTCAAAGCCGTCTGTCATACCCTGATCATCCCTGCAGTAAGTCCATCCTCCGCAGACCTTACCCGCCATAGTCGGTTTCATTGTAATCGACCAATTTACAGTAAGGTTGTTTCCGGACGGAGTGACTGTGGTCTGCTGGCAGTGCAAGATCACATAGCTATTCTGTATTGTCGTCGCTGTGCCCGGCACTATCCCGCCGGTCCATCCGGTTCCGGCGTCGTTGATGACATAGAGCCTGTTGGCGTTAGAGTCATACATCACGTAAGCTGCCCCTACCGACGTTAGCGTGCTGTTGATGAGCAGCCTGCAGTCGGCCAGGTTGGCGCTTCCGTCAGCGTCCGAGTACACCGCGGTATATGTCTGCTGGACCCCAGCCGTGATCACTCCCGTCGTCGGAGTCAAGGAAACATTCGACGGAGGTCGGCCGATTGAGTATGTGGCAAACCTGTCAAAGCCGTCAGTCAGACCCTCATCGTCCTTGCAGTAAGTCCACCCGCCGCAAATCTTGCCTGCCATGGTGGGTTTCATAGTAATCGACCAGTTGACGGTGAGGTTGTTCCCTGACGGGGTGACCGTGGTCTGCTGGCAGTGCAGAGTCATAAAGCTGTTCGATATTGTCGTCGCGCTGCCCGGCTCCGCGCCCCCGATCCAGCCGGTTCCAGCGTCGTTGATCACATACAGCTTGTTTGCGTTGGCATCATATAGCACGTACGCCGCATTCACCGAGGAAAGGGTACTGTTTATCAGCAGCCTGCAGTCGGCAAGGTTGGCATAACCATCAGGGTCCGAATGCACGCTTGTGTATGTCTGCTGGACGTCCGTAGGAATCACCCCGCTGGTGGGAGTGAGTGAGACGTTGGAAGGAGCCTGGTTCGCAACGATAGTATAGGTCGCAAGCCTGTCAATGTCTACAAACCCTAACTGATCAAGGCAATACAGCCATCCTCCGCAAACCTTTCCCAACATCGAGGACTTTACAGTTATCGACCAGTTGATCGTGAGAGTGTTCTCGGATCCGCCGACCGTAGTATCTTCGCAGTGCAGGGTAATGTAGCTGTTGGAGAGTATTGTCTCGGTTCCCGGCGCCACCCCGCCTGTCCATCCGATTCCGTCGTCGTTGAGCACATACAACAGATTGGTGTTGCAGTCATACCTCACGTAGATCGCCCCAGTGGCCGTAGAGGTCTGGTAGACTATCAGCCTGCAGTCCGCAAGATCGGCGTAGCCGTCGGCATCAGAATATGTGCAGACGAATGTGAGCTTCTTGTCGACCGACAATGGGCCAGAAGCGGGCAACAAACTGACATTCGCAGGAGTTGACCCGAGCGCGCCCGTGGGCAAGTAGTCCCCATCCGAGACGTAGTCCGTTCCGTCCGAGCCTGGCTCAATCGCCGCCCACTCGCCGAGATCTGCACTTGCGCAAACGAGCATCAGCCCGTGGCAAGCGAGAACGAGTAGAAGAGTCACGAGAAGTCTGCTTTTCCAATTGCTATTCAACATAGTTTCCTCCATAGCAGTCCGGGACCGGGAATAGTGTGCGCCGTGCCAACTGCGCAAGTTTCTCGTAGGGTCCGAAGTCTTTGGCGTCTCGAACTCCGAGCCCACTTACGTTATAGCTTATAGCCACCCGTTTGTCAAGGCTTTCTTGTCAGTATTCCTAACATCGCGCGTACATGCACGGTCTGCCAATTCTGATGACGCGGCGGTTTATTGCGTTCTTACCGGATGGCACGCAACGTCAGGGTAGTTTCCTCCGGCGGAACTGTAGCCAAGATCGGCTTGCGTCAGCGGCAGTGACACCGGCTGGCCCGTCGCCACTGATTGATAGATCGCACGAGTCAGCTCCACCTGCCTTCGGAACGACTCGGCCGGATAATGCGGTTCCCGTTGCTGCCTGATGGCGTCGACCCATTCACGCAATTGACTCGAAGTGCCGCTCGTCAATGCATACTCCTGCGCCGATAGATTCTTATCCACGCTCCTTGCATAGGCTTCATCATAGGAGCATACGGACCACTCAGGCAGGACTGTGATCGATGCTTTAGCGCCGTGAACCTCGATTCGATAGAAAGGTGTGGCAATCGTGCCGGGATGAGCAAGCCTTGACATAAACATCTGACCGAGGGCGCCGCTGCAGAACTGCACCGTCGCCACTCCGCAATCCTCGTTTTCGACGCCTTCATTGAATGACGCGATCCTCGCGTAGACCTCGCGCGCATCGCCGAGCAGCCATAATCAAGAGAGAATAGCTCGCCAAGCTTCGCTTTCAAATGCTTCTCAAGTCC
>CAYSLA010000080.1:0-14623 GCA_964431685.1 uncultured bacterium
GGTGTTCGACATCCAGGTTCTGCGCGCTGCCGCACTGCGTGCGGTTCAGCGGCAGGGCCTGATAGAACTTCGCCTGCACATGGTCGTCCACCGTGTGGAACATGGCCGGCTCGCGCGCGAGCAGATCCACGATCCAGTATAGCTCGTCGTCATAGTCCGGATCGGTGGTCTCGGTCATGGCGTTGACGCACAGCCGGGCGCGTTCGGCCAGGTCGAGCGTCGCCGGAACCTGCGCATCGTAGTACTCGCCGTGATACTCCGGCGCCTCAACGCGCGGGGCGTCGGGGTTGATGTAGGTCAGGGTGACTTTGTTCATGGTTTTGTTCTCCTACTCGTTCACGTGTTGAGAGGTAGGGGAGCACTTCGAAGTGCTCCCTTACTTACGCTAGTTTCGCACCTATGAGTATTCGTTGTAAGTGTTCCGTGAAGTTCTCCGTCAGATCAAGGACATTCTGCATGGCTGACCGATTGCGTGTCGATGCTTGCCTCGGTTACCTGTCTTTCGATAGCACCGCGACCTGCCGCTCAAGTTCCCGCGCTTCTGCCTCCGAGCCGCAGCCGGTGCAAATACACAGCCCGCGGGCGGACACCTCGTTAAGCAGCGCCGGAATCTCCCGCGCGGCGCAGGAGACCTGGACGGATTTGCCGGCCTGCTGGATGCGTTTGATGACCGGCACCCATTGCATAATCTCTTCGTGTCCCGCTCCGGGCACCCACTGAATGGCCTGTATCTCTGGCACTGAGAGTAGTACGTCGAGATGGTGCAGCGCCACCGTGCCGTCGAGATGGTAGATGCGGTGGTCTACTGTGCGCATCGTCTCTATGAGCGGGGGCAGGAACAGGTCTTCGAATTGCTTCGGCGAAAGATTGCAGGACATGTCGCAGTCAAAGCCCATGGTTCTACCTGGCGACCAGATGCTGCAGTAGTTGACCGAGCCTTCAGTGCCGGTGACTCTCTCCCCCACTATGTCCCAAAGTTCGGCGGAGACCTCGATCAGTATGTCCGAGACTCGCTTGGCCGCCTGCCGGACCCATTGCGGGTTCTCGACGATATCCACCAACAGGTTCAGATCCCCCCGGATCAGAGCCAGATTGTCGCCGGCGTGGTTTCCCCATGCCGGCATAACGAACCAGCGTCCGCGGCTGGCCTGAGCTGCCTTGAGCGTGGCCTCACGCATCCACTGCCACCATCGGCCCTCGCGGTGGAACTGGATCGGCGGGTACCCATCGCTGCCCGGTGATAGCGGATCCGTCCACACTGTGTCAGGTCGGTATCGAGGTTCGCATCCCATGAGCAGCGCGTGACCTACCGCCCAACCATGCCAGAACACCGGCGTGGACTCCCCTCCGAAATAGGTGGTGCGAATCTGCTCTTCCATGCGCCAGATCATATAGTCTAGGTTGGTCCAGGCGACCTCCGGCGTCACTTCGCCGCCAGGCCACGGAGCCCCCAACTCTACACCGTCTTTCGGTGCGGTCACCAGCAGCACGGCACGATCATACAGCTCGTTCGCCCACCAGTGGGTGAGCCGTGTCTTTGTGGTTTCCCAGTCTTCCCTTACGGATGCTACAGTCTCCATGGATGCCTCCCGCTTGATGAATCATCCTGCAACCACTATACTGTAGCAGTGAGGTTTTGTGAATGGGTAATTGTCCTGAAAAGCTGTCGGATTGTCCTGTTCTGATCGACACAAAGACCAGTGGATTTGACCACGACGTGGTCGAGTTGCTGGACCAGTCGCTGGAGTTCACGTTTCTTGAAGGCCGCGAGACACATCACGCTTTTCCGAATACTACAGGATGGAGAATCCTGCCGTTTAGTGTTATCTCCTGCACACTGAGCCAGGGCGGAACCATCTGGACGGAAGAACGCGGGAGAGTGGATCTGGCTCCGGGTGACGCATACCTGATCCCGACTGGATTGGCCCACAAATCCGATGCTCTCGCACAAGAAGGTGTTAAAGCCATCTGGATGCACTTTACGTTCCGTCTGCTCGGAGGTCTTGACCTGTTCTCGCTTGTCGATTCCCCCGGAAAGATCCCTGGGGACAGGACGAGTGAGGTTCCCAGATTGCTTGGCGGGATCATTGACTTGTACGCAACACCTTCCGGCAGCCAATTCGAGCTCGTGGCGCGTCGGCGCATAGCCGTCAATAACTTCTTGTTGTTTCTCGTTGACGTGTGTTTACCACGGCCTGATCTGGATGAGGTGATTGCCTGTGGCCAACGACTCAAATCTGCCATCGTCTACATCCACGAGCACTACTCCGAACCGATCTGCAGGGACGACCTCGCTGATATGACCAACCTGTCCCGCTCGCGATTTCACGCCGTGTTTCATCGTTTAACTGGAATGGGCGCCATGGACTACGTAAAACATCGTCGTATTCAGGCAGCACAGACACTCCTCCTGACAACAGACAACCAGGTGCAGGAAATCGCAAGTGCGGTGGGATACAACGACGCTCTGCACTTCACTCGCCAGTTCACAGCCACGGTCGGCTGCTGCCCGAGAGCATTCAGACGTGCGAATGCAGAGTAACGGTTTGCCAGATGCTTGTCCGCTTGCGGCCTCAGGGACTGGATTTGACCCTGAACTCTATTGCCGGGCCGTCCCATCAACCACTCTGGCATCTCTCCGAGCAGTGAAACCCCGGATGGCTGGAGTTGGTGGCCGATGAGGGAATCGAACCCCCACGCCTGCCTTAGGACGGCACACCCTATCCATGGAACACCTCCCCCTTCCCCCTCCGTTTCGGAGGGGGTTAGGGGGAGGTGAGGTTGGCGCGTTCGGCCAAATCGGGCGTCGCCGGAACCTCCCGCGCGGGCAGGTGACCTGGACGGATTTGCCGGCCTGCTGGATGCGTTTGATGAGCGGCACCCATTGCATAAATGGACTCTTACTGGTCGCAATAACAAACTGCGCGCACTATCGGGGGGCAGTTGCCTGATTGATCCATCGTCAGGCCCCTGCCACGAGAACGCCACCCAGGATGACCAGAGCCGCACCGGCCACCACGATTGCGGGCTGCACGTGCCGGTGTTCCTTGAACAGCCACAAGCCCAGAAGCACTACCACAAGAGTGTTCATGTTGAATAGCGGCGTCAGTTGACTGATATTGGCCTTAAGGGGCCCTAGTGCCAGAAGGAGCAAGCTAGTGCCGACAACCCAGAACAGACCTGTGATAATTCCAGAAGCAATAGCCGATATCGGAAACTTGGATATGCTGCGCCACGGACGGCACACCAGCCCGACACCCATCATAGTGGTGCCGAATAGAAGCAAGAAGTCGCCTACCCCCAGTCCCTTGCCCATAGCACCTTTCATAAGCGGCCCGACCAAGCCCAGCAAAACCGCCGGCAGCAGTCCGCCGACCAGCATCGCATACCGATTTGCAGATTGTGAAGCTGGCTTGCTGCGGTTGCCATCGAGAGATTCCTCCCGCGACGCGTTCGCAACAAGTACGGCCCCGACAACGACGGAAACGGTACCGAGTAGCAGCGGAATCACCCTGACGTATTTCCACTCCGCAAATATCCACAGGCCAAGTAGAACCGCAATCAGCGTGGACGTGTTGTACAGCGGAGTCAATTGACTGATGCTGGCGCCCAACCGATCGACCGCCAGCAAGATCAAGAGCGTGCCCATGGACCACAACAAGGCGTAACCGACTGCCAACAAGACCGCTTCAGGAGAGCCAGCCCCGCCAGGCATCAAGACACGGACAGGCAATCCCCCGCAGACAACCGTAGCCCCAAACACGAGAAAGAACCCGCCCGTGCCCAATCCGGCTCGCATGCACGTCTTCTGCATAACACCGAATCCGCCAAACAAGAACGCAGGGATGATTCCGCCGATCACTATCCCTAACGTCGAGTTATCCATCGTATGACTTGCTCACTTCCTCACGCTTCCCACGCAATCGACCAACTTGCGGCAGGCGGAGCTGAGCATCCATTCGTCACCTCCGACAAGGAGCAGTTTGAAACCTTCATCCAGAAAACGCCTGTACGTGTCCGGGTTGTACATATCACCACCATATATACAGGTTCCCAGCGGCTTATTCACTGCCCGCGCCGCGCGGACAACCTCACCCTCGGCATCCTTGAACTTCGGGTGATCGAACTGCATCGGGATGCCCAGTGAGATGGACAGATCCACCGGCCCAATCACAAAAGTGTCCACGCCATCGGTCCCCAGGATCGCCTCGCAGTTGCGCACAGCCTTCTCGTCCTCGATGATCGGTATGTAGATCATGTTTTCGTTGGCCGTCTCGAAATAGTCGGCATTGAGCCCGTAGTTTGATGCCCGCGCGGGCCCGTAGCCACGAGTACCCACGGGCGGATATCGCAACGCCTGCGCACCCAGGCGTGCCTCATCTCCCGTGCAGACGAACGGAACCAGCACTCCTCCGGCACCCATGTCAAGGTATGGGCGCATCATATCGGGGTCGTTCTTCAGCATCCGCACGATAGGCGTGGCCGATGTGCAACTCGCTGCCTGCACTTGCTGCTGGATGCCGACGGGGGTCTGCGGCGCGTGCTCGGAATCGAAGACCACGTAGTCGAAACCCGCGTGCCCGAACATCTCCGCAATTGCAGGTGACCCGAAGCGCAGTTGCGCTCCGAACACCACCTCGCCTGCCATCAGTTTTTCTTTCATCAGATTCTTCATGATTTGATCTCCTGTGTCTTGTCTTGGTAGGTCGTCGAGTTTGTTTGGAACTGCTGTGATCTCACCCGCATTCAGGCATATCGACTGCAACGAATTCCCGCCGCTTGCGAATCGGCGTCAAGGGCGTACGCAAGTGCGATCGAACAAAGAACGGGTATTTGTTCAGATGTTCAGGTTCATCGGTCATACGCGGATCAATGTCCACAACGGTGCTGCCGCGCAGCACCGTTGTGTAGGTCGTCCCGAAGATGGTGTAGCGCTCGGTCTGCTCGTTCAGCGGAAAGCGCAGCACGATGCGGTCCTCCGGTTTCAACGCCGTGAAGAGCACGTAGTTACCGGACTTGAGCGGCGCAATTGCGCCACCGTTGACCTCGCAGGCAACCGTCGATGACTCAACCCAGCCTGGTATGCGAACAGCGACACTCTCTGCCTTTCTGTTGTGCAGTTCGACCACCCCAGTATAAGGCAAATGGCTGGCTATGTCCATCCACGGCGAAACCCGGTTCAGCAGCAGGTTCACCGTCGCTGTCTTGCCGTCAAAGGAAGTGATTCCCTTCCAGGCATCGCCGAGCGCACGGGAGCCGTTGCCCGTGCAGCAGCCGAAGAGCGCTGAGTGGGCGATTCCTGTCAGATGTGCCTGGGTAAAGCCCCCCTGGAATCCCTTGAGGGTATCTTCATAACCGCTCCAATCCGCACACTTGCGCATTTGATCGAGATCGGTAACCTGTAGTTCGGTGAAATGATTTCGCACCATGCTGTCCACATCGTCCCAGTAGTCGCCCAGCCCGGCCACGGTCAGCGCGATACCGAGTCGCACCATATCGGAGGCGCCACACCCTTCGTTCTGGTTCAGGCACCAGTCCCTGGGCCTCCCCATCATCGGTTTTATCCAGCCGGAAACGTAACCAAGCCGTATGACCCCGTGCCGCCGAGCGTGCTCGTATCCTTCGCGCACAAGCTGCTTGAGCGGCATATCGTCCGTCGCCACGGCAAGGTCCAGCAGAGCTTTCATGGCGTGCACGTTGCCGTGCAAATGCCCGGTGAAGATTCCGTGCTCGTTCGGCGGTGTGCACTCGTCCTCCGTGTCGTGACTCCACAATGCCGCCTTGCGGCAGAATCGCGACAACCGCATGGCGTGTTCCAAGGTCTCGTCGTCTCCAGTGAGACGATATGCGGCCACAAGCCCCTCGATGACGGCGGCGTGCTCGAACTTCACCGCGCCCTCCTGCCCCTGGGTGTCGTGAATCGGCTCATCCGGCGGAGTATATGGCAGGTAACCCGGCTGGTCCGCGTTGCCGCGGAGCGTCCATCGCCACTCGCCCTCCGGGGTCAGGCTGCACTCGGGCGGAATGTAACAGTAGTCTCCCTTGTCAATCGCCGCCCGCCGGAGGCCATGGGACAGGGTTCGTATCCACTTCAGCCACTCCGGATCTCGGTCGCGCTCGTACCAAGCAATCAGCGCTTGGAGCGCGACGCCGCTTTCCGCCGGATAGGCCGTGCCGGCGGGCGGTCCGTCGGCCCCGATGGGGCTGTACAGCAGTCCATCAGTACCAACCTGCGCAAGCACGGTGCGCATGGCCTGGATTTCAACATCAAGATTCTGGTCACTGCCGCTGATGGCTCGCATCCGCGGCAAGGCGCGCAGGTACTTCAGCATGCAAGTCCAGTTGTTCCCCTTCATAGGGCCCGGCTTGTTCATGTCGAACCACTGACAACACGCGTAGAACGCCTCGGGATCCAACTGTGTCAGCGCGCTTACTGCCAACCGGCCACGTTCCGCCAGGTCCAGGGTATCAGGCATTGCAACAGACTGCCAGTCACCTTGCGGGATGATAGATCGCCCGACCCAGTCAAGGGTTCCTCGGCGTCTCTTTTCGGAATCCTCCAAGAACTCACAGTCGCTCATTGTTTGCTCACCACGTTCTGAGGTTTGCCTTCCACGTATGCCGCCAGGTTGTCTATGGTCGTCTGCAGCAGCCTTTGCCGCGCTGAGCGGGTCGCCCAGGCGATGTGCGGGGTGATTATGCAGTTCTTCGCCGTAAGCAGCGGATTGTCGGGTTTCGGCGGCTCGACCGCGAGCACATCCAGACCCGCTCCGGCGATGCGCTCCGCATTTAGTGCGTCGGCGAGGTCTTGTTCACAAACCAGATGGCCGCGGCTCGTGTTTATCAGAAGTGAGCTTTGCTTCATAAGCGACAGGCGAGCGGAGTTCATCAGGCCCTGGGTGTCGGGAGTCAGCGGGCAGTGCAGACTAACCACGTCGCTTTGAGCAAGCAGCGTGTCCATATCCACCGACCCAACGCCTTCGCAGGCAAACGGCAGCGCGTCATAGCCAAGCACATTCATACCAAACGCCTGGGCCAGTCTGGCAACTGCCTGACCGATGCGTCCGCATCCGACTATTCCCATCGTGAGTCCTGAAAGCTCCACAAGAGGGTAATCCCAGTAGCAGAAACTGCTCGCCCTGGACCATTTTCCGTCGCGCACGGTCTGTGAGTGATGCCCGACGTGCTGCGTAAGTTCGAGAAGCAGCGCGAAGACCATCTGGGCGACTGAGTCGGTTCCGTAGGTGGGAACGTTGGTCACAACGATTCCCCGGTTATCCGCTGCGGCGATATCTATCACGTTGTATCCGGTAGCAGTGACGCCAATGTACTTTAGCTCCGGCAGGGCATCAATTGTTCGTTGGTCAAATACCACCTTGTTGGTTATGGCAACCTCTGCACTTGCGCAGCGCTCGATTGTCTCCTCGGGCGTACTGCCAGGGTAGACCATGAGCTCTCCAAACTCTCCAAGGGCGCCCCAACTCAGGTCGCCGGGGTTTAGAGTGGCCCCATCTGTTACCACGATTCGCATTGTGTAGTCTCCTTTTGTCGTCCTATCCATTGTAAGGGAGCACTTTGACGTGCTCCCCTACCGCACCTCCCCCTCCCCCCTCCGAAACGGAGGGGGTTAGGGGGAGGTATTCCGTCCTATACTCGCAATAGCTTTCAGATTCTCAATCGGCGTCGATAGCGGAACAGCGCACTCCGGCCCGATAACATCGATATTCCCGCGCACCGCAAGCCGCGCCATAGAAACCACGTCGTCCGGCGTTCCCTGCAGCAGCCGCAGGTTTGCGATGCCGCCCATCAGCGCCATGTGAGGGCCTGCCATCTCTCTAACTTCCGCGGCGGAACCTGTCGCCGTGTCCCAGTGGAAACAATCAATGCCTGTTTGGGCGATCATTCCTATCCGGTCTGAGGTATTGCCGCAAATATGCAGGATCAAGGGAACTTCGATTGCTCCGGCAAGCTCGGCGTGCATCTCCATCAAGAACTGCCGATACGCCTCCGGGCTGCACAGATCGCGAGTCGCGTGGTCCGCCAGAAGCAGGCAGTCTGCTCCGGCTTCTATCTGCGCCCGCGCAAAACTAAGTGTAACTGGCATCAGCTTCTCCAGAATCCTCTTGACCTCGTCCGGCTCAGTGATCGTCTTGATGAGGAACTCCTGAACCCCGAAGTAGTGGTAGGCTTGCGTCCAGCTTCCGAACACCTTGCCGCAAACCGCCGCCGCATCCCCGAGTTCCCCTTTAAGCATCGCAATCGCCCGAAGCGGCACGGCGCAGCCGGGATGCCCAAGCAGATCACCTGGAATCCGAATATCATCGGATGTCTTGAATATGGGCTTGCCGCTCTCAGGCATCATATCTGGACTGCCCCAGTCGACATTGCATCCCATCGCGGCCGCCTCGTGGCATACACTGAACAAGGGCATCACTACATCCAGCCCAAGCACGGTGTGTCCAGCGAGGGCCAGGCGAAACATAGCCTCGGGGTCTGTGTGACCATAGGGGAAATACGCGCCCGTCAAATCCATGATGTCCCTGCAGACAATGCTTGTCCCCGTGCCGAAGACAATACTGCCCAAGGTGTCGCCGCGGGTTATGGCGGCAATGAAGAGGTCTCTACTCATTACGTGGTCACATCCTTTCCACGCTGATAGTGATTTCGAAGCACAAGGACGACCCGGCGGACAGCACACTCAGGGTGCCCGTCTGAACGCATGTCGCGATATCGTCCCCAACTCCCGTAGTCGGCTCGAATGCAAGCAAACACTCGCCTGCGAAGTAACCGTCGCCAAGGGAATCGTAGCCCTCCTGCGCGAGAAAACCCAGGTGCGGCAGGGCCGCGGTATCCTGCGCAAAGATGAGTCTCTCGCCGCTCTGTGGGTACTCCACTACGGCTCGCGGGGATTGGAGCTTGTCGCTGAAACACTTGATGAACGTATGTCTGGCGGGGCTGTATGGTCCGGTAATGCGCTTTGCGGCATCGGAAGACAAGTCAAACCAGCTTCCGTTGGGCAGGGCTGAGTTCTCAGCCGATATGTAGTTGTATGCCCGGCTCATCTCTTTGGGCATAACGACTCGGCAGGAATCATCCACCGCGAGCAGGGGATGCGCCGAGTAAACGTATGGGATATCACGGTCTCCGCGGTTTTCTATCCGGTATTCAAGCAGCAGAGTGTTCTCTTGGGCAAACGAGCAGCGCCGCGTAAACGAGCAGCCGTACTCCTCAACCTCGCAGGTCATCGTCAGGACGCCATTCTCTTCGCGAGCAGTCCATTGTCGCTGCCAGAGCGCGCCGTGGTCAGGGTAGTCATACACTCCGCCATCCGGCGAGTTCCCTCGGCAGCCGGCCACACAGGGAAAGCACTCATCCCATCCGCTAATATCGTGATAGCTGTAACCCGTCTCCGGAGCAAACGCAGGTCGCCTGTCCTGGTAGAAGAACTCCCTGCCGCTGGTCTTTGAGACCAGTGAGCGAAGTTTTCCCCCGCATGCCGCGTCAGCAGTCAGAATCAAGCCTGCCGATTCCAGCCGAACTGTTTCACCTACCTGGCACATAGCCCTGCCCCCATCTCAGTTCAGTCGGTCTGCGAAAATCCCCGGTACAAGGCAGGACCGTGGACTGACCTCCGTCGCAGAGAATAGTCTGGCCGACGATATAGCGGGACTCATCGGAGGCAAGAAATATCGCCAGACGCCCAATATCTTCCGGCTCACCAATGAACCCGCTCGGTATCCCCAACCCGGCTTTGTCCCAGTCGAAATCCGGCCCAAGCACCTGCCGCTGATTCTCAACGACGATACCGCCCGAGGCTATGCAGTTGACACGAACGTTCTTCTGAATGAGCTCCAGTGACAGCGTGCGGGTGAACCCGACGATGGCTGCCTTTGTCGCGGCGTAGACCGCATGCTCGACCATGCCGCCGTATGCGTGCACCGAACTGACGTTGACGATTGACCCACGGCCCCTCGCGACCATAATCTCTGCGGCGCCCTGCGACGCAAAGAACATTGCCCGCATATTAACATTGAAGAGCGTGTCATACTCCTCAACGGTGGTTTCCAGGAACGGCTGGTTCATGGTGATTCCGGCATTGTTGACGAGCACGTCGAGCCCGCCGAGAAACTCCGCCGCGCGCCCAGCGAGATCACGGGCCTGCTGCGCATCCCGGAAGTCGGCGTGCATGGCGCAGGATCTGCCACCAGCAGCCTCAATCTGTGCAACGGCGGAGTCCGCTCCGTCGCGGCTGCTCCCGTAGTGCAGCACAACTGCCGCACCCTCCATTGCAAACTCGAGCGCAACTCCGCGCCCTATTCCAGTGCCCGCGCCGGTCACCAGAACCTTGTAGTCTTTCAATCGTTTTTCAGACATTCCATCCTCCAATTAGTCGTGCCCACGACAAGCACCCGGCAGAAAAGTTCAGGGCAAGCTTTAGAACGCAGTGAGAAACATCGGCACTGCAATTGCGCGAGCCCCGCAGCGCAACGTATCCCTTGCCACCTCGTCAAGTCAATATCTAGTCATTCCGCCATCGACAGCCAGGCAGTGACCGGTAATCCAATCACTGGTCCTCGAGGCGAAAAAGATGAAAGCGCCTACCATGTCCACTGGAGTGGCTCGACGTTTGATCATCTGCGCCGCGACCGCGCCCTTATCAGTCGCCTCACGGGTGGCCGCGGAGTCAAGCTCAATTTCACGGTCCACTTTCACCGCGCCCGGCAGTATGGCGTTTACGCAAATATTGTACGGGCCGAGTGCAACCGCAAGCGCACGGTTGAAGCCGACCACTCCGGCCTTGGAGCTGCCATAGTGAACAAGGCTTATCCCGCTGACAAACGCAATGCTCGAAACGTTGATTATCTTACCATAACCTGCCGTCTTCATGTCGTCGCACACGGCCTGCGAGCAAAGGTAACACCCTTTCAGATTTACATCAAACACGCGATCCCATTGCTCCAAGGTCATAGTATCCCAGTAGTCTCGAGGATAGATTCCGGCATTATTAACGAGAATGCCGATTGGACCGAAAGCCTTATGGCTTGATTCTACCATTTGGCTGACGGCATCCGCATTGGCAACATCAGCCTCAACCACTATCGCATCGCTTCCCGCTTTCCTTATCCTCTCCGCTACGGATTGCGCCGCCTCCTCCTCACCAAGGTGGTTGATAACGACCTTAGCTCCTTCGCGGCCAAATGCTTCTGCCACGGCGGCGCCAATGCCGGTCGACGAACCAGTGACTATTGCCACTCTGTCTTTTAGCCTTTGCAGGCCTGATGCAGATATGGTGTTCAATATCGTGTGTAACCTCCATCTACCGCAAGACAGCTTCCCGTCACGAAATCACTTTCGTGGGATGCCAGAAAAACAAAAGCTCCGGTTACGAAACGAGGTCGGCCAACTCGCTTCAAGAGCTGCTGTTCGATGACCTTCTTGTGCTCTTCGACCAGATTCTCGCAATCATCCAGCTCGCAGTCGTCTCCGCCGCAGACCAAGCCAGGAAGGATGCAGTTCACGCAGATGTTGTTCGGCCCCAGCAAACCTGCCACACTGCGGGTGAATCCGACGATGGCGGCCTTGCTGCTCGTGTAGTCTACAGCCTCATATCCCTGGATAAACACCACGCTTGAGACGTTGATGATCTTGCCGTAACCGCCGGCCTTCATGTCCTCGCAGACGGCGCGTGTGCAATTGAGGTAGCCTTTGACGTTGACCTCCATCATCTGATCCCACCGGTCCTCCGTCTGAGACTCCCATCCGCCCATTGGAAGAAGGGCTGCGTTATTGACCAGCGTATCGACAGGCCCGAATGCTTCGTGAGCCTGCTCGACCATCCGCCGGACCTCGTCGACCTTCGATACATCCGCCTTGACGACAATAGCCTGACCGCCTGCAGCTGCGATTCGATCACCCACTGCTGCGGCTCCGGCCTGGTTTCGGGAGTAATTGACGACAACCTTCGCACCCTCACTAGCATAGGCCTCTGCCACTGCCGCACCGATTCCGGAACCCGATCCGGTAATGATGGCAACGCGATTCTCAAGACGCTTCATCAGGACAACCTCGTCTTCCCTGCGCACGCATCCGCCATCTGCAGGACAGGTATAGGCATTGGAATGTCGTTATCTTCAAATGCTCTATGAACGGCGAGGGCCTCTCCAACTATCCAATCGTGGCAGGGTAGGGAGAGCTTATCGACTACTCTGCACTCGATGTTGATGGGGCATTCGGCAATAAGAGGCACCTTGACGACTGCCGGCTCAGCCCGCGTAATGCCGGCGATTGCGAACTTGTCGGCGTTGATGTCCTTCCGAAGTGTTACACCGGCGCACCGTCCCCAAGCTGTTCTTAGATTGACATCCGGTATGTTGATCACGAACTCACCAGTTTCCTCGATGCATATTAGTGTGTAGCGTTTGAAAAACCTCGTGTCTATGTCTTTATTGCAGAGCGGGATGCCATACATGGGTGGTTTGCCATTTACGAGATCCCATACACCGACGGTGCATATATCGGCTCGCCCCTCGGAGTCCACAGCGGTGATCAAAGCTATGGAACCGGGATAGAACTCGGAAAATGCCTTCTGGCCCGCTAGAACGGTCTTCTTATTCAATTGCTGATCCTCCTTGCCGGACAAGAGTGTCCGGTCTGCAATACTACTATCGTGCGCACACCCAGGCTTCGCCGGGCGTGAGAGTCAGGAAGCGGTCGGCCATCTCGTGCAGCATCAGATTCATCTTCAGTGTCTGAGGCGGCATCTGCCCATCCGGAAACAAGTCGTAGTGATATGGAATCACCACCCTGGGTTGGATGCGCGCTGCAAGCATCGCCGCCTCCGATGGGCTGAGGTTGCGAAATGTGCCGTTTATGACTGCGAACATCGCATCCGGTTTGTGCTCGGCTACACTGACGCCTATCACCTCATGGTAGGCCGTATCTCCCGTGAAATACAGCGTCGCTCCGCCCGCGATGGAGACTATGTAACCAATGTGGGTAAGATCGTCGCCGCCAAACGGGATGGCAAGGGTGGCCCGCAGTGTCAGATCACCGATGGTGTGCGTCTTGTTCGGCCACGTCGTCACAATCCGCCTATCGGCAACTCCAAGCGATCGCAGCCTGTCGGCGGCCTCCGGGGGAGCAAGATACGGCCCATCTCCCCCGGCTTCCCGGTAGCCGGCCACAGTCTCCGGGTCAAGGTGATCCTGGTGCGAATGCGTCACCGCATACAGATCAATTCCGCCCAGCTGCGCCGGCAACATCAGAGGTGGGTAGCAGCGGAAGAAGTCCATCCCCATCTCTCTGGTCGCAGGTCCACAACTGTCCGAAAGGTAAGGATCGATCGCGGCCACAACTCCTCCGGGGCTTTTCACAATAAACCCCGCCTGCCCCAGCCACCAGACTGCTGCGGCACCATCCGGCACCCAATAGTCTCGTATCTCACTCATCGTCATGTTCATACTATGGTTCCCCGAGCTTACATATCCACACGGTATAGCGGTTCAAGCCCCGCGGCGACTCGATCCAGGTTCTCAGCCGCTGCGGCGGCGCGATTGCGCGCGGTGCCGTCGGTTGATCCCGATACGTGCGGGGTGATAACCACATTGGGCAGCCTGTAGACAGGCAGCGAGACGTCAGGAGGCTCCTGAGAGAATACGTCGAGTCCTGCTCCCGCTATCCGTCCACTCAAAAGAGCCTCGTGCATCGCGGCCTCGTTCACTAGGGCGCCTCGGGCCACGTTGATTATGCAGGCAGATGGCTTCATAAGAGCTATTCTTCGGGCATCTATGACGTGGTGTGTCTCATCGTTAAGATGTAGGTGCAACGACAGGAAATCGCTCTCCTTGACGACCCTGTCGATATCGTCAGGATAGCCCACAAACTCCGGCTGGAGTTCATCAAGGACTGCCTGCTCAATCTTTCGCACATCTATTGCCAGAATCCGCATTCCAAAGCTCCGCGCACGCCGGGCGAGTTCCTGCCCGCTTGACCCGAAGCCGATGATACCGAGCACCTTGCCTCCCAGCTCCATCCCGGTGGGCTTGTACATAACGCCCGAATCGAAGTTGGCTCTAGCGGTGGAATACTGGCGAGCAAGCATCAGAATATACATCATCGCGCACTCCGCCAGCCCGACGCTGCTGAACTGACCGGGGCAGTTGGATACTGCGAAGCCTCTGGTCTTCATATATGCCACGTCAATGTGATCCAGTCCCGTGCCAAGAATCTGCCAAAGAAGAGCATCCTTTGCCGCGTCATACATCTCGCGAGTGCCGACTGACCCGCCCACATCCAGCACGGCCTCGATTCCGGCGAACTGCTCGGCGATCGGTTTATTCCTGTCATAGACAGCAAGATCGTGGTGTGGTGAGACTGCATTCACGACCTCATCCTGCCAGATGGCATCCACGCTCGGCAGCGGCAGAAAAAGTACTTTGAGTCGTTTCATGTCATTTGACCTCCCCCAAGTTTTGGTCCGCCTGCCATGTTACAGCAAGTCCCGATCTACGGCAAATCCCAATATCGTTCAGGATCTCGAGAATGTTCAGTTCGCCGTGAACGGTTGAAATCTGTTGCCAACCATACAAGCGGCAGGGATAGCGAGGCTTGAGGAGATGCTTGG
>CAYSLA010000081.1:0-14597 GCA_964431685.1 uncultured bacterium
ACACCAATGCGGACGACTTCGCGGCTGCCGGTTGGCAGTTTTCGCAGCCCAGCACGTTCTACGCAAACGACCAGTATCTTTCCAGCTTCCGGTACGCCGTTGCCATTGACAACGACGCGCCTGCCGCTAGCGAGACGAGCGCCAGATGGACGTTTCCAATCAGTAATCTCCCCGCCGGGAAGTACACTGTCTTCGTGTGGGTTCCTTCCGATTACACAACCGATCTTGGAAGGAATGTTAACGGCTATGTCAACACTACCGCGGCCCGGTATACGGTTAGAGATTCCACTGGGACGCGCACTTTTGTGATGGATCAAACGGAGGGTGGCAACTGGCATCAGCTTACGACCACGCAGTTTACATTCACATCCGACACCGACTTCGTAAGTGTATCCAACAGAACCGATGACGCTCTGCCCGGCAACACAAATGTGGTTGTCACGGCGGATGCCATTCGGTTCGTGCCGGATACGGGCCAGGAGATATACAGTTCGCCTGCCAGTGCACAGATTGACGTTAGCTGGACGCTCAGTCAGGGCTCATACAACGGCAAGCTGCCAGTGGCATATGTCGGGACGGTCGAGCCGCCGCTTCACTCAGCTCCAAACGCCAACGACACCGGCACAGTGTACTGTGTTAACAGCGTCACCACCAACACCGCCCGCAGCGCCGGAACAGCGGCTCAGATCGAGATGGCTGATCTGACCGGCACGGACATCTGGCGGTGGCCGCGCAAGGCAAGTCTGGGGACGAATCCTCGCAGCCCGCTTGAGGGGCCGATTGAGGGCGGTGTCTACGCGTCGCCAACTGTCGCGTGGATACCGGACGCTTCCGCACCCAGTGGGATGAGAATGGTGGTCTTTGTCGCAGGAATGGATCGCCAGATATACTGCTTCGATGCCCAGGGTGATGACACCAGCGAGACATACGACAGTACTGCAAAGACAGTTACGCGCGATCCGATACTCCTGTGGAAGGGTCCAGGTCTCACCAAACCGGAGGAGACAGCTATGGCCCTGGGAGCGTGGACAGAGGTTGACGGTCGGGATGACGCGTTCGGGGGCAAGTTCCGCCATATAGCCGGAGTGCTGGGCGGCACACATTCTGTCCAATGGGATTTCTCCGATGCGGAGCGCAAGAACGCCGGAGAACCCGCTGGAGCCGGCGAAGGCTGGGTGTACACGGTATACGTATGGATGCCTGCAATGCAGGCGGGCGATCTTGAACGCAACAAGAACGCCACGTACAAGATTTCTTACGTCAAGGCTAACGCAGTTGGGGCCGCAATCATCGACACCGACACCGTGACACTGGACATGAGTTCGATTGACAGGCAGGGTCAGTGGGTCGCGCTCAACTCATACTACAACGTGCAGAGCGTGACTCTCATCAATGACAGCACTGACACCGGGGTAGTGGTCGCGGATGCGTGTATGATCGTTCCGCGCTCGATCCAGGAGTTCAGCTACTCCACTCCGGTGGTGGATGTGGAGAACATTTCGACTGCGCCATACGACTTGGCGGGCTCCGTGTTTGGCTGCACCGCCGGGGGCCGGGTTGTGAGTTTCGAGGCCAGTAGCGGCAAGGTACGCTGGATCTATCCGAAGATCCAGTCCAAGATGGTGGTGACGGGCTCAGATGATCCTGGCGCGGAGAGTGCCGCTCTTGGGGCCATAGTAGCTTCCCCCGCCTACCAGAACACGATGGGAAATGGGCGTCTGTTGATAGCCGATATGGGCGGCAAGGTGCGGTGCCTTGAGAACGTGAAGGGCAGTGGGCCGCCAAGTGACGAGAACGGGACTGGATGGGTCTTCCCCAACGCCAAGGACACGAGCGTCGATGTGAGCGGTTTCTCATCGTCGCCGTGCATTGACCCTCTGACCAACTCCGCCTATATAGGATCAGTAGACGGCGATTTCTTTGCGCTTCATCTATCGAAACAGCTTGACACCGATGGTAACGCCTTGAGCCAGCAGCGTTGGATGTATCCGCTGCAGGATGGTCTGCCTCTGGGAGCTTTTAGGTTTTCAACCGCGGCCGTAGCCGATCTGGAGTCGGAGCGCAGGGTGTGGGTAGGTAGCACGGATGGGTATGTATACTCACTTCTGACTTCCGATGGAACTCTGCTGAACTCTAGTACGACGCCGGTTTACGGCGCCCCAAGTCTGGGGGCGGCTGTGCAGAGCTCGGTCGCTATAGACAAGAGCGATAGCGGCAGACTTGCAGCTATGTATATCGGTGGCATGAACAACGTGCTTCACTGGCGTAGCGCCAAGGACGGTTCGACACGTGACTGGCAGTACTCAGGCTGGCGCACTGAAGGACAGTTGTTCTCATCTCCGAACCTCACAACGTTGACGTCCACCGAGATCGCCGGTCTCACGTCAAAGGTTGACTATCTCTACATAGGCGGTTCCGACGGCCGACTGTACGCGTTCTCCGACACCGCATGGGGCGGGAAGTTCTCCCAGGAGTTCTGGCCGTTTGCGGGGACTCCCGACGAGCCGGCGCAGCTCGAGCAGGTCTACGACCCGACCAATGCCGAGCCGCAGGTCGACCTGTTCTCAGAGCAGTTTTACGAGAACTCCAACAGCCGCAACGCCAACAGCGGCCGTGACGCCCTGCTCTACTACGAGTGGCCGGCGGACGTCGATCTTTCGGAATGGGTTGTCAGCAAGGACATGAAGCTGCCAACGATCACGTTTACCGGAGTGCCTGCCAATCGTGACGAGGAGATTAATACCGCTCTGCGCACAGCGGCAATGGAACGCAGGAACGATGTCTTTCCGAGCAAAGCGGAGCGACTGAACAACGACCCCATCTACTTCGAGTGGGGCGAGACAATACGCATAATCATCTGGAACCTTCCGCCGCTGAATGAGATCTATGGTAGCCGGGGCAACACTTCGGCCAAACGCAGCAGCATAAAGGTTCTCATGAACAACGCCAGTGCTGGCGCTTCAGCGGGAACGCTCTTGCCGGCAACGGTCAACAGTCTCAAGGAATACGTGGTATTGGACCGCACCAAGCGGGACGGGACCACCGACAGGTACCAGGCGCTTCTGCGTGATCTTTCACTCAAGGCCGATGACCCAAACAACGAGGTTCGGCGCTGCTATGCGCTCGCCACCGTCAAGATAAGCCCCACGAGTTCCAGACCTCCAAGCCCCGGCCCAGGCTGGGAGTTGAGCTGCGAGATCACAACTCAGGATCCGGTCAAGGGTACGTCGAGAGGCGTTCAGACCATCAAACTGGCGCAGTTGGTGGCGGGCGGTCCCAGTGGTGCGCCCGAGCCGAAAACAGAGACGATTGGCGACGATTTATATCCCCGCGTTGTACCTCAGCAGGTCGGCGTGAACAACCCCCTGGCAATAAAGGACGATGGGTCTGGCACGGTTTCTTACGAGGTCGGCTGGCCGGCCAGTCTGAACGCGCCGAACAGACGCGATCCCGAGGCACATTTCAATGGTAACGCGAGGTTCGAAAGCGGCAGATTCACCCGCGGCAACCAGCCCACTGTCTCGTTGGGCCCCACCATCCACGGCACGTGGTCACTGGAAAAGAACCTGGGAGTGCTTGACCGGAGCGCCGTGAAGTTTATGAACCAGCAGATAGACAGGTTCAGAATTGATGGGGGCGAGTTGAGCTGGAGAGGCGGGGAGTCGGCCATCAGCGCCACCGACCTTGATGGCAACACATACGGCGTCAAGCTGCCCTGGGAGATGGGGATTGGCTCTCCGGACTATCCGCATATCTCATCGGAGAATCAGAACTATCTCAATGACTATGATGAGCTTGATCCGAGGGAGAAGCATTCCACTTTGCCGCCGCTGGTGCCGGGCATCGACTATGAGCACAGCACTCTGCAGCCGACTTCGGTGGTGATCAGTGCTCAAGTGCCCAGATTCCAGCCGGCGAACATGGACGGATTTGCGCGGCGGAATACGGCTTATGTGGACTCCAACAAGGACGGCAACTTCAACTCGGGTAACGTCGTCCGCGGTAGACCCAGCGTCTATCAGGAGGCTTACCGGACGTTCCGCGTTGACCTGCAGGTTCCCCCTGATCCAAGGATTGAGGTTGAGGAGAGCCAGATAGACCTTGGAAGCGCACCTCACGGCCTGGGCCTCTTTACGGGCGGCGGAATGGAGTTCAACCCGTTCAATCCGAATGCGGAGGTGCAGGAGTGGTTCCGCCCGATCACGGTGAAGAACTCCGGCAACGTGAATCTCTATAACGTGCGTCTGGATCGCAGAGTGGGACTGGTGCCCGACCCGTCGACACCATCAGTGCCAATAACCGGCGATTTCCTCTTGAGTTCGCTTGATACGGTTTCACCGGCAGCCCCTCTGGCCCTGTTGAGCGGTTCTCCTTTCACGACCGCCGGACTGGGATACACTCTCAGCAAGCCACGCGTGGGAGAGGTGGATCCCACCGTGTTGAGCATTCCCGACAACAGAAAATGGGATCGCAACTACGATGGCGCTCAGAGCGTCGCCAGGCAGCTCCTGAACGCGTCAACCGGCATACCGTGGTTCAATAACGATTTCGAAGTCGAGCCCTTGTCGCCAATGGTGGGGCTGGCGGTTCCACTTGCACAGTCTATCGGAACGTACTTCGCCCCGGCGGTGCCTGTGTTTGCGGACATAAAGTACGTCAATGGGGTTTGGGATCCCGGCGAGCCAGTCTCGGAACCCAGCTTCCAGTTGAAGATTAAGGTCGAGGAGACTCAGGTGACCGGCGGTGTTTCGACGAGCGCAGCTCTCGAACATATCGACACCACCCCGCGCATCGGCGACTCCAACCCGGTGGCGTTCAGGGACATCAGTACTGGCGATGTCCATCTGTGGTGGTCGAGTAACCGGTTGTTTGACCCTGCTCTTTACCCAGACTTTGCTGACCCGTCGGATCCAAGGTTGCGGCAGTTTGCAAATGCTCCGTGGTTCATAAACTACGCTATGCTGGACTGGAATCCAGCCAACGGATGGAGCCCCGGCGCGGCCAAGTGGTGGAATACGCCTCACAGACGGCTTCCGGACTATCAGTGGGTGCACGATTCCAGCTTTGATCGGCTTATGACCTGGGCGAACAGCGGCGGACCGATCTACTCGGTGCGTCACACCTCACCGGCTATCACCGAGAACCTTGATGTGTCCGTGGGGGCGGCTTCCGGCAGAACGTGGATGGCGTGGCTGGGGACCGCCGATCTGAAGAACCCGGACAACACCGTAGCCCAACAGCAGCGAATCTACTATGCTGACGTCTCACACGGACAATTCCCTGTTGATCCTGCTGAGCCGTACGTGCTGGATGTGGACCCAAAGACCGCCAAGCAGAGCCCGAGCATTATGTGTTACGGCAACTGGATGTGGATGTTCTGGCAGTCCAACAACAGCGGCAGGCTCGGCATATCCTATGCGACTACCAACAATCCTGCCGATCCGACCACTTGGTCCGACGAGACAGCGCTCCGCACGCCCGACACTCTAGTGTCGCTGAGCTCGGTTAATGCGCTGGATCGGTATGTGTGGAGAAACCAGGCCGCCGGAGTCGGGGGCTACAACAACCCGCAGCATCTAATCGATGTCATCTATGCCGGAACCGACAGAGTGTTGCGCAGTTCGGATATCTACCTCACGCGCTACGCGGCCGTGGCAGCGGGCCAGACTGGTTCGCAGAATCACGGGCCCGGCAGGCGCTCACAGCCGCTGCCCAGGGTCTACGGCGAGCCTCTGCAGAGAGACAGTAAATACGGCTTCTACACGTCAAAGCATATCGCGTGGGTGAGGTTGGACGTAAACGCTGCTGCGGCCGGTCGAATTCCGCCGGTTACTGACAACTGGGGCGGCTACGACCCCGTGGCGCCGGTTCCGGACTTGCCATACGTGCACGTGGTTCTGGGCGAGGGCTACCCCTACCCCGCTGGCACCGTGGTAAGCGGCACTGACGGGCGCATTGTGAGACCGGACGGGACAGTGGTCGTTCCTGCAACACCGATCCTGCCGGAGGTCGACAGCGCTACAGGCATCTATACCTACAGGTATCAGAGCCCCGAGACCAGAGCAATACTCGGGACTATGCTTGCCGACTTTTCGGCTGGCGTGGTGCGTTTTACGGAGCCTCTGAAGGAGTTCGCAGGAAGAAAGACTTTTGTCTATGCCGACTATACTCCGCAGACCTGGAGACTTACGACAGGCTCCAGCACAAACAGCAGCCCAATGGCGTTCATAGAGCGGACTCACATGACCCCAATGGCCAACCCTGGGGCGCGCTACGTGACGGACCAGACCGGCAATCCGCTGGCCGCACCGGTGGATAGGCTGTGGGTCTTCTGGAAGAAGTCGGATAGTCCGTCCATATTCTATAAGAACTACAGAATCGGTGTTGATCTCACGAAGCTGATGCCATTCAGGATCAATCCGGAAGGCAAACGCGAGCCGCTTACCATCAGAATGAACCCGGACGGCTCGCCGGTGGATGTGCGGCTGACCGGCAACATGGGGGGCTTCGAAGTCAGCCGGACCGGCACGCGGATATACTTCACCGAAGCCGACGAACGCTATGTTTCTCTGGAAAAGATAGGAAGTACGGCAGTCTTGGGAACACTTCCGGGTCCTCTGACCGTCAACTACACGGATATTGAGGGAAACCAGCAGACTATTCAGGTCAACGACATAACCTGGCTGGAGGAAGTGCCTGAGCAGTCACTGGGGTTCGCGATGAACTCCACGGTAAACGAGGGAAGTATCTGGGCATTCGCCGATCCGGGCGATCTAACCGGGTCCGGAAACCTCATCCCTCCGCCTTTCCCGAAGATATGGGTATTCTGGGCGAGCACGCGCTCAGGAGTCAGCAACCTTTACTGGCAAGTGATTTCGCCTCCGGTGACGCGGTAAGAGCTCAGAGTATGTGAGAAACCACGTCATCCTGAACTTGGTTCAGGATCCGTCCCTTCTCCGGATGGGTGCCGGATATCCTGAACTTGATTCAGGAGCGGCATGACGTAGTACTCAGCGAGACTGAGCTCTTACGTGACGCGCTGGAGATTGAGCTCTCCGAGGACGGTGGCACTCTGACCGGCACTATGCTTCGGGACAATCGTCCCGACTTGGTTCAGAGCTCGTCAGGAGGTGCCGAGACACGCTAAGCATGACATTTTGCTGGGCAAAAGCAAAAAATGTCACAGCATTACGTTGACAGGATGGGTGGATGGATGCTAGGATATTGCTCGTGTCAATGCGTGTCTATCGGCCAGCGAAGATTTGACCGGTAGGATTGGATTTATATGGCATCTAACAAATCAACGTCGGCTGCGGTGGTCGGTATTGATATAGGCACGGACTCCATAAAGTTCGCCGAGGCCAAGCTGGGCAAGGACGGTGTGAGCATCACCGGACTTGGCATTGCGCGTACGCCTGATGGAGCGCTGGAAGGTGAGTTCATTGTGGACGCTCCGGCAGTTGCCTCCGCGATCAAGACCCTGCTCCAGGATAACCACATCAAGACCCGAACGTGCGTCAGCTCAATCGGGGGGCAGTCCAGGACCGTTACTCGTGTGGTGGAAGTGCCCAAGGGAACTGACAAAGAGCTGGCTGAGACCATGAAGTGGGAGGTGGAACGGCAGGTTCCATTTTCTCCGGATGATATCGAGATGGATTTCGCCGCTCTTCGACCGCCCAGCGACGATCCGAATGTGCAGAGTATGGAAGTTCTGCTTGCGGTGGCTCAGAGTGAGCACGTTCAGAGTCACGTAGACGCGATTATGGCGGCGGGGCTGAAGCCCGTCGCGATCGATGTGCCTACCCTGGCGGCGGGCCGGGCGCTGATTCCGACTGAGTATGAACAGACACCCGATGAGGAAATCACCGGAGTTCTCAGCATAGGGGCGGAGAACACTGACCTGGGCATATTTGAGAACGGTGTACTTGTGTTCCCGAGCCCTCCCATCGGGATAGCCGGTTCCAGCTTTACCAGAGAGATATCCGAGGCTCTTGGCGTCTCTATGGAGGAAGCAGACCTCCTGAAGAAAGAATATGCGAGCGTGGACTTGAACGCGTTCGGCGCGGCGGGCGGGTTTGATATCGGAGCCATGGGCGAACAGACATCCTACGATGTCGGCTACGATACGGCCTATACTTCGTACGATACGCCATTTGCCGGCGACGACACGGCGATGGACGCGGACGCGGCGTTCGCACCCGCGGATATGAATGACCTTAGCCCCGGACTTGACATTCCGGGCATTGACCAGCCTGTTGACGAAGGCGGTTTTTCCTTTGATGCAGGGATGGAAGCAGCCTCCGACGAATTGACGCCCGAAGGTGCAACTGATTTCGAGATGGCTGGCCCATTTCAGCCTGATTCCGACTTTGGCGGCGGAGACGAGGTTCAGCCAGAGTTTACTCAGGAAGCCGTGGATTCAGTCGCTGACTGGGCACCCGCTGGCCCCGATTTTGACCTTGGGGAAGAGGCGGAGAGCATCCTGTACGGGCAGCCGGGTTTGGATGAACCTGCGCCTGCCGCGGAAGAGGTCTCCACGGGAGCTGAGCCGGCAGGAGATACCCACCACTTTGATTTCACGTTGGATCAGACGGTTGCGCCGGCCGGGACTCCGCAGCCGGACTATGACTTCTCGGATATCGAGGATTCCAGCAGTTTCCAGCCGCTGCATGTGGACACCGGCGTGGTAAGCGATGATCCGCAGATGACTGAACGGGTTTTTCAGGCGATTTCTTCGGTTTTGGTTGACCTGGCTACCGAGATACGCCGATCCATTGAATACTATAACGTGCGCTACTCCAAGATGCCGCAGAAGATAATTCTGTGCGGTGGTACCGCGAAAATGCCGCATCTTGATGAGTTTTTGGCAGGTGAACTGGGGATGCCCGTCGAAGTGGCTGCACCGTTTACGAACGCGGCGGCACGCGTGCCGGACTTCTCTGAATACTACTTGAAGGAGATTGCCCCTCTATTCTCCGTCAGCATTGGGCTGGCCATAAGGGATATGGTGGGTTAGTCATTATGCTGAAGATCAACCTCCTTCCAAAGAGCATATACGACAAGTTGAAGATGCGCAACGCGGCCATCCTGTTCGGCTGCCTGGCGCTGCTCATACTGCTGGCGGGTCTGGCCTACAGCCATTATGTGTTGGCTCCAAGTATTCGCGATATGACTGCGAAGGCCGACGAGGCAGAGCGCATACAGCAGCAGGTGCAGCTTGTTCGCGCTCAGGCCAAGGGCGTACGGGATTCCATCGCGCCCATTCAGGCCAAGCTTGACTTCATCAACGCAGTGCTTAAGTACAACGTGGAGTACCCCAAGCTGTACGAAGAAGTGGCCCGCTGGACGTACGACCGAGTCGTGGTCAATGCAATGGATTGTGACGGGACTACTCTTACCATGGGGGTTCGGGCGAGGTCGCTCAACGACATTGGCCGGTACCTGCTCAACATATACAGGGCTACGCATCTGTTTGCGCCGAACTCAATCGGGATATCCGGCGTGCCGGGATATGGGGGCGGGACGGCTTCCGGAACGGGCACGGGCGGACCAATCGGTCTGCAGGCAGGCGGAGCCGCGGGAACGGCCCTTGCCGGAATAGAGGCCATCGGCCAGTCGCTTGAGCGGCGGCCTGCTGAGGCGAGTTGGATCGATTTCACGGTTACCTGCAAGCTCAAGAATCCGATCGTGGCTCCTCAGTTTGTTGCCCCTGGCGCGGCGGGAGCGGAAGGCGCCGGACCTGGTGGGATGCCGGGCGGAGCAGCGGGACCTGAGACACCCGCTGCACCGGGACCGCAGGTGCCGGGGCCGCCAGAGTAAACGAATATGATTTTATCCAAGCTAAAGCTACTGCATATAGTGATAATTGGTTCGGTCGTCTGCATTGGCGTGGGCGTGGGCGTGTACATGATGCTCATCAAGCCACAGAAAGAGCTCCTCGCCAAAGAGACCGCCCGCTACAATGCTGCGATCGGCGAAGGCACGATGCAGGTGCTGCAGGCGGCGCAGGATGACTATGTGAAAGCCCAGAATGAGCGCAGCAGGGCGGTTGCCGCGCTCGATGATCAGATGCGAAGGCGAATGCCTGACATGAGTTTCGAGCGTCGGGACATCGGTATGATGGAGCTCTGGAGAGAGCAGATTAACACTCTTGGTCCTCTCCTCGAAGGGTTTGCGAGAGACACCAACGTCGACGTCTTGCCCACGAGCATGCAGATTCCGGCGCCGCCCGCGAGCCCCAATGACGCGATATTCGACAAGACTCTGCTGGAGTTCCCAAGCGTTGGACAGATCGTGGTTCACGGGGACTTCAAGAGCCTGATGGCCAATGTGAGACGCTGGAACAACTGCCGCAGACTGGTGATGGTTGGGCCGATCAGGTTGGCCGGCACCAGCCCTGACCTTGAAGCCACCTACAGCATTAGCTGTTACATATTCCCGGTGGCCGTTGGAGGCCCAATGATTCCTATGGCTGTTGGTGGTGTGGCCGAGCCCGCCGCGGGCGGCCCGATGGGTATGCCAGGCGGTCCTATGGGTATGCCTCCCGGCGCAATGCCCCCTGGCGCGATGCCCCCCGGTGGCATGCCTCCGGGCGGCCCTCCGGCAGGCGGGGCTCCACAATAGGAACTATTTATGCAGTGGCTTAACGACAAGAAAAACCAGCCGTTCGTGATTGGAGGGGTCGCCCTGATCCTGATTATCGTGGCGCTTATGGTGTTGCGTCCCCGGAGTCGCGGCGGCACTGATCAGGCTGAACAAGAGACCGGGGCCGTACCTCTGGGACCTCCCGGAGCTGCCACATCTCCGATGGGCCCTCCGGGCATGCCGGGTGCTCCAATGGGGCCGCCCGGTATGGGTGGTCCCCCTGCTGGCGGAATGCCTATGCCTGGCGCCGCCGGAGCTCCAGGGGCTCCGGCAGCAACCGCACCTGCGGCCGCACCGGCCGCCGCGGAGCCAGCGGAGTCCGGCGTTGCGGCGAAGCCGATGGAACCTTGGAGAGATGACCCGTTTCTGCCGGCCGGAGTCAAGACCGCTAAGAAGGTCGTGTTCAAGCCAGTGCCGAGGATACTGGATTTTCCGTTCCCTGAACCGTTTGTGTTCGCTGACACCAGGAAAGTGGCTGAGGGACCTCCCAAACTCCAGCCTCCCAGACGGATGGCCGGTATACTGCTCAACAGCAGGATATTCGCAATAATTGACACGAACGGCCAGGCCGAGGTTGTTCAGCCTGGTGACCTGCTTCGGGACAGACTCGCGACTGTAGACAAGATTGAGCGTGACAGGGTCGTTCTCAAGACTACTGACAAGAAACCTCGCTACATAGTGCTGCGGTTGACTTCGGCGCCGGCGGAACAGCGCAGGTCGACACCCGGTGGATATGAAGGTACTATCCCCGGCGGCGAGGCGGTTCCGGGGGCTCCTTTCGGACCACCGGGAGGAGGACTGCCGGGTATGCCTGGCGCGCCTGGGCCGCCGGGAATGCCGCCTCCCCCGCCGATGGGGCCAATGTAGTGGCGGCAGTGCGTCGTTTGGGGTATAATGTAGTTAGGCGATGTGGTTTTGGTGGGCAACTGGCCGTCTGAAACCTTTGCCGGGGGCTTCTCGTCTAATCAATTACTGATTTGGATCGATGGTTACCTGCGTGCTGAGTCTGTGCAGTTGGGCGTGCGTGAGCGTTGCCCGCGCGCCATCCGGTTCGTAGAATGGCGCACCGACTTAGTTTCGCAACTGGAGGCAATTCGATGAAGAGCAGATTTGGATGTATCGTTTTGAGTACGGTGGTATTGCTTGCGATGTGTGCAGGGTTCGCCTGTGCACAGGCCAACGCGCCTGCCGCCCCCGCTGCCGGAGCTTCAACAGACGACAAGAGCATTACGATTGAGCTCAAGGACGTAGACATACGGTCTGCCATAGACGCACTGTTCAAAGGCACCGGCAAGAACTATACCGTCGCTGAAGAGGTTCAGGGCGTGGTTGGCAGCGTATCATTCCGCGATGTTCCGTTCGACACCGCTCTGCGTAACTTGCTGAGTTCCACGAACTTGGTCTACCGCGTCGTCGACGGAATTTATCAGATTACCAGGCGCTCTCAGGTCAGGTCGGGTGGAGCCGCGGCCGGCGCTCTGACTACCCCTGGATTAGGGGCCATTGCCACAACGCCGGGGGCGACAACCGAGACCACGACCACCAAGGACACAATTTTGGACAAAGTTTCGCTGGTATATAGTAGTGCGAGCGAGATTTACGGATTGATGAGTGGCAACTACAACCAGGGCGGCATGATGGGTGGCATGGGCGGCTACGGCGGCATGAGCGGGGGATTCGGCGGTATGAGCGGCGGCTACGGCGGTATGAGCGGCGGCTACGGCGGCATGAGCGGCGGATTTGGCAGCAATCGCAGCTACGGAGGCGGCGGCTATGGCAGTAGCTATGGCGGCAGCAGCTATGGCAGCGGCGGGTTTGGCAGCAGCCGAAGCTACGGCGGCGGCAGTAGCTACGGCAGCGGCAGCTTTGGCGGGAGCAGCAATAGAAACTACAGGCCCTGGTAAACCAGGCTAGTCAATTTGAGGATCGGGTTCGGGGCTTTTGCGCAGGCGCGTCAGGGGCCCCGAACCATAACCTTCGGAGGGAAGTATGTATCATCTTTCGAGGCAGTCGGCTGGAAAGCTTGCCTCGGCGGTTTGTGCGGCAGGTTTGCTGGTCGCCATGACTGCCGGTGGGGTGGTTGCTGACAGTGGAATAACGATAAATGTCAGGGACGTTGCCCTAAAGGAAGTTCTCAATCTGCTCACAAGGCAGAGCAAGGTCAATATTGTCATTGCTGACGAGACCAAACTCGAGAAGAGGATCACGGCATCCCTCGCCGATGTATCTCTGGACAAGGCTTTCGAGTATCTGGTTAAGGGCTCCGGGGTAGACTTCACGAAACTCGACGACGGTACATACATCGTCGGTGGGTCAATGGCATTCCAGCCGGTGGTGTCGATGACCGATGTCAGGGAGTCGCTGCCTCCAATTGAGATCGATCTGCCAGTGACGCCCGTGGAGGCACTGCCGCCGGTGTCCAATGTAACTACCACCCCCATTGCTCTGGTTCACTCAAAGCCCAGTGAGATAATGAGGCTTCTCAACGACCCGGACGGCGGGACAATTCCTGATTTGTTTGGTCCCGGAAGTACGGTCAGGAACACGTCATCGAGAAACCGAAGAACCAGGTCTGGCGGAATTACCATTATGGACAACCGTGGAGGAGCGTATGATCCGGTCAACCGGACGCATACTCAGTTCTACCAGCCGGTTGTCCCAACCGTCGATCCCAGAGGAGATGACTACACCGCCAGGAGAAGCGTTGAGCCCAGCCTAACCGCCCAGCAGTTTGCCGCGCCTGGTGCGGCAATTCCCGGAATGCCGGCGGGTCTGGCGCCCCCGACGGCCCCGGCGGCTGCACCTGCCGTGGGCCGTCCCACTGTAGGAACTCCTGGCGCGACCGGCACATCAGGGAGCTTCCTTTGGCCTGACGGTATTGAAGATGCCAGGCCCTTCGATCTGCTCAACTTCATCCTGGTGAAGGGCACGATGGAGGGGATTGAGGAGTTCAAGAACATCGTTCACAAACTCGATATTCCCCCAAAGCAGGTGCAGATCAAGGCGGATTTTGTTGAGGTCAAGACGACTGACATTGAGCGATTCGGCATAGACTGGAGTCTGCAGAGGCTCAACGAGTCGTTCAACACTGCTTTCTCACCGTCTGGCAATGTGGTTGTGGGGTTCGCAACGGGTAACCTTACGGCCAGCATCAGGGCACAGCTATCGCGCGACGTCGGGCGAATCATAAACTCACCGATCATCTCCACTATGAACAACCAGACCGCGTCGATTTCCATCAGCACTGAAATACCCTATTGGGTTACTACGACCACCGTGGATGAAGGCACCGTCATATCCAATTCCACACCGGAGTTCATCAGCATAGACAGTATGCTGGAGGTTCAGCCGCGGGTCAACGGCGATGGTTCCATCACTATGATGCTTGCCCCACAGGTGTCCGACACTGGTAACCTGGTGACCGGGCCGGATGGGCAGTCCATCCCCGAGCAAAGAAGCGAGCAGTTGTGGACAATGAGGCGTCTTCGCAATGGCGAGACCATTGTAGTGGGTGGGTTCGTCCGGAAGAACGACTCCAACAGCTACCAGAAGATACCGATTCTTGCCGATCTTCCGATCGTCGGCAGCCTTTTCCGCACCGCTGCTAACTCCAAAGAAGACAGAGAACTGCTGATATTCGTTACGGCCACGGTGCTGCCGGACGATGAGGTGCAGCTTGGTGGCGGACCCGGCGGAGGGCTTGTACCCTAGCCCGAATAATTCATGTCATTTCGACCGCAGGGAGAAATCTCCGTTGCGATGGTGAGCCCTGAATCGGGTTCAGGGGACAGTGTGCGGGACAATCGTGCTTCTCGTGAATTATCCGAGCTAGACGTGTTTCTATGGTCATTCCGAGCAACGCGAGGAATATCCGCTGCGGCGGCGAGATTTTCCACTCCGTTCCAGAATGACGGTGGCGGTGCCGGTGCGGTGGCATTAGACTTGGATTGATG
>CAYSLA010000082.1:0-10511 GCA_964431685.1 uncultured bacterium
GGTCAAATCGCCGCCGGTCGAAAGATCCATCACGGCGTCAGCGCCGGCGCTGACGGCGGCGTTCAGCTTGGCAAGCTCATCCGCCATCTCCGGATAGTCCGTCGACGTGCCGATATTGGCATTGACCTTTGTTCTGAGACCCTGGCCAACTCCCTCTGGACGCTGAAGCTGCCGGCATGTGTTGGCTGGTATCACGACTGTGCCGTCCGAAACGCTCTTTATGAGCGCCTCGACCGGCATCTTCTCCGCTGCCGCAACCGCCTCCATCTCACCCGTTATTCTGCCCTTGCGGGCTGATTCCAACTGTGTCATAACGATCACCTCCGCGCGCCCGAAAACTCGCGCGCCAGTTCCTCCGTAGCCTTGACCATATCCTCTGCGCAAACCACAGCGGACACGACCGCCGCGCAATCCGCGCCCGCTTTCGCAATCTCAGCAATATTGTCCAGCGATATCCCGCCGATGGCAGCCACCGGCAGACTGATCTCGCGACAGACTTCCGCGAGAACGCCCAGCCCGGTCTCCGGGCCACAGTCCAGCTTTGTGTTCGTGCTGAACACCGGTCCGAATCCGATGTAGTCAGCACCGTCGAGCACAGCCTGCCTCGCCTGCTCAAGGTTCTCGCAGGAGACCCCTATGATGACATCTGGCCCAAGCACCTTTCGGGCGGCCCAGGCCGGCATGTCCGTCTGACCGATATTGACGCCGTCTGCCTCACACGCCGCGGCCACCGCTATCCTGTCGTTCACTATGAACAGTGCGCCTGCCTGCCGGGTGAGTTCGCGTATCGCCACGGCCGACTCAAAGAACTCTCGATCGGACGCGCTCTTGTCTCGCAGTTGTATGACACCCGCGCCGCCTGCAATCGCCGCTTCGGCGATTCCGGTGTGGGTCCTGCCTGGAGACAAATCCTGATCTGTGACTACGTACAAACCTGACAGTTTCGACATTCTAACGCTCGGGGGACAGACCTCAGAATTCAGGAGTCAGAACGGGGAAGCCGGTTAGTCTGACTTCGGCAACTTCTACCCTCCGATTGGGCGCGATTTGAAATCGGGCCTTATCGGGGGGCAGCACTGCATTACTGCTCTCAGAATAGCACCAATACCCTCAAAGTGTCAATCAAGTTTGCGCGTGCGCACGCGTTCGGATATAATCGCGAGGTGGGAACTAGTGTAACGACGCTGAAATACGACAGTGGGACGATACTGCTCTCAGGCGCAGTTCCGGAGAAGATGCCGGGAATGTTCGAATGGGATGAGCGTGTGGCGGCTTTCCGTGCACCGGCCATCGCCAGACGAGGCGCCCTGAACGCGCTGGCAAAGAACGGAGCGATGGTTGAGGACCAGAGTTCGGCGAGCGCCGCCGTCTCTCTGAAGCTCAGATGCACTTTCAAACCGCATCCCTACCAGGACGAGGCTTTGCAGGCCTGGAAGGATGCGGACCGCTGTGGAACCGTCATTCTGCCCACAGGCTCCGGCAAGACTCTGGTCGCGCTCAGCGCGATGGCGCACGTGAAGACCAGCACCCTGGTCGTGGCCCCTACGATAGACCTTATGAGCCAGTGGTACTCGCTGATCGCAGACTCATTCGGGATGGAAGTAGGAATTCTGGGCGGCGGTTATCACGACATCCGAGACCTGACCGTCACCACCTACGACAGCGCATACATCTATGCCGGCGAGTATGGAAACCGGTTCGATCTAGTTGTCTTCGATGAAGTTCACCATCTGCCCTCGCCCAAGTACCAGCAAATCCCGCTTATGAGCACCGCAACATATCGTATGGGACTGACCGCCACCTACGAACGCCAGGACGGCGCAGAGGCCACGCTGGAGTATCTGGTGGGGCCGGTCGTCTACCGCGTGGATGTGGATGAATTGACCGGCAGCTACCTCGCAGACTATGACCTGGTGCGCATAAAAGCCGACCTCACAGACAGCGAAGCGGAAGCGTACAGACAGAACGCTGACATATACTTTGGCTTTATTCGCAAGTCGGGCATCCAGCCATTCGGCGCGGGGTGGGTGGAACTGGTAAAGCTGAGCGCATACGACGCAGACGCCAGGAAGGCCCTGCTGGCAAAGCAGGAGATGAAGCGCATAGTAATCGGGTCTGAGCGGAAACTGGAGATACTCGATTCGATAATGAAACAACACTCCCACGACCGCACCATCATATTCACCGAACAGAACGACCTGGTCTACCGGATATCGCACGACTTTCTGATACCGGCGATAACCCATCACACCAAGTCGCGGGAGCGGAAGTGGATACTGGACGGCTTCAAGGATGGCCAGTTCAGGGCGGTGGTCACCTCAAAAGTGCTGAACGAAGGAATAGACGTGCCTTCAGCGAAGATCGCGGTGATACTCTCGGGAAGCGCAAGCCCCAGAGAGTATTCTCAGCGGCTCGGCAGAGTTCTGCGGAGGGGCGGCGACAGATCGCGGGCAATCCTCTACGAACTGGTTACCCCCTCGACGACCGAGGTTAACGTGAGCTCGCGCAGGAGGCGTAAAGATGCTGACCCTTGATCTCCTGCGCTACCGCGTCGACGGGGACGTGGTCTATCCCATATTCCTCTCGCCCGGCAAGGGCAGTAAGTACGCGAAGATGGCCGAACAGACTGTCAGCCTGTACCGGGAAGCCATCGGCAGAACCGCAGGCGAGTTAGAAGAAGCTCTGGAAGAAGCCCAGGGCACCGGCACGGACTACAAGGTCAGTCGAGGTCTTGCCAAGACTATGGACGGATTCACCGAACTCGTCGCACCGTGGGAAGGAGACGCGGAGGAGCTGCGCAGGGCTGTGTTCACGCTTGCGGCTGAGCGCTCACCCGTGGTAAGGCAGGCCGATCTGATCTTCCACAACACCTCCTCGCTGGTGTTGGCTGACATCGCCCGCGAGCTCAAGATGGAACCACAGACTCTGATGACGGCCCTCTACTCAGATCTGCCGGAGAACCGCGTGTTGCGAGCAGTGGAGAGCATCACAGCATCCGATCTGATCGAGAGGTACAACACCGCACTCGCTCAGGCAATGCTCTATCGCGCAACAAGACTGATCGCCGATGTATACGATAGCTATCGCACCGTCTTCAAGTACATAAAGCTTTCCAGACTGATGCATTCCATCCGCCGCCACGGCACGGGATACCGAATCGAGATCGACGGGCCAATGTCTCTATTCTCCAATGTGGAAAGATATGGCATTGCGATGTCCATTTTGCTGCCCGGGCTACTGAAGTGCCGAGACTGGAGGCTGGCCGCGAAGGTAAACGTCGCGCAGGAGGAAAAGCTGTTCAGACTGTCGCCAAAGACAGGACTGAGGTCGCACTACCCCGACGAGCCGGAGTTTGACTCGCAGGCGGAGGAGGCGTTCTTCATCAAGTTCTCACGCAACTCCCGGAGCAAGTGGACCGTCGAACGCGAGGGCTCAGTGATCGATCTGAAGGACACAGTAATGATCCCCGACTTCAAGTTTACGCACGCGGACGGGCGCGTCGCCCATCTCGAAATCATCGGTTTCTGGACACCAGGCTATCTGGAGCGTAAAATGGACAAGGTGAACCGTGCCGGGGCAAGAAACCTGGTGCTGGCAGTGCCGGAACCTCTGCAGTGCGTCGCAGGTGACTTGCCAGGCAGTGTCATCCGGTTCAAACAGCGGCTGCTGGTAAAAGATGTGCTTCCGGCTATCGAGTCTGCCGCGGCGATCGAGGATTAGATGGAACAAGACTACGAGCTACACGAACCGGAACCAAAAGCGGCAGGGCGCGCGGCAAGAATACCTTACGTGCTACTGTGGTTGTTTGGCGCTCTGGTGTTGGCCACTGGAGCGTTGCTTAGAGTGCTTCCATTGAGCAACGGCATACGCGTAATGCTCCTGGCCACGTTCGGCGTAGGTCTGCTGACACTGCTCGCCTTCGTTGTTCGCCGGTTTGTAGACCATCCTGGTATGCTTTATCCGTCCTTCTTCATCCTGGCACTGTTCGTAACGTGGATGATCCTTGGTAACAAGCCTTACGACACCCCAGCCCTGCGCGCCGGCTACGTCAAGCGGCTCGAGGCTCAGAAGGGAACCAGATACATGGCTGGAGGCGAAACGGATTTGGGCATCGACGAGTCAGGGCTTGCAAGATCGGCGCTGTGGCAGGCGATGGTCATAGAAGGTATCAGGGAAGTGAATCCTCGTTTTCTGAGCATGGAGTTCTGGCGGTTCTGGTGGCGGGACGTTGACACCTCGGCCATAGTGTCCGGTCGCTATGGGTACACCTGCAAGGTGCTCGACGTCGACAGACTGGCAGGATACGACTCTTTCGCGCTGGAACCGGGCGACATAGCAGTTACCTCTGATTCCGAGAGGCTCCTGATATACCTGGGAAAGCAAAGATGGATTGAAGCTGACCCGCGGGAAAGCAAGGTATTGGTGAGGAAGGCTACTCCCCAGAACCCTGCCAAGTCCTTGAACACACCCGTAACCATCTACAGGTGGTGGGTATTCGCCAGATGAGAGGATACGACTCTATGACAAGACAGCAGGCGGGGCCAGTCCCGCGTTTTCCCGAATGCCGCGAGATATCTATTTCGGACAAAGAGCGGTTTGACGCAGTATTCACCCAGCGTCCCCCGGAATTGTCCGCCTATACGTTTACCAACATCTTCGCATGGCGCAAAGCGCATGACTGGCGTGTGTCGGAGCTTGACGGATCGCTGATTGTGCATTCGCAAGGCACGCAGGGGATTTCCTGCCTGGAGCCAATCGGCGCATACGACCCCGTCCGCACCATGCTGGAAGTGGCGCGGTTAGCCCAGTCTCGGACGACGTTCAAGCGCGTTCAAAGCAAATGGGCGGAGGCGGCCAGAGAGATTGCGTCGGTAAACGTCGCGGACGACCGGGACAACTCAGACTATCTCTACCTCTCAAGCGATCTGATCGATCTGCCTGGACGGAAGTTCGACGCCAAGCGCAATTTCATCAACCGGTTCAAGCAGACTTACTCCTATGAATACCTTCAGATAACCCCCGAGAACGCGATGGAGTGTCACGAGTTCGCTGAGCAGTGGTGTGAGGAAAGAGACTGCGAATCTGATGAAGGACTCAACCACGAGATATGTGCTGTCTACCAGATGCTGTCACACTTCGGAGATCTGGGGATGTCCGGAGGAGCGATCAAGGTCAATGGGGCGGTGGTCGCGTTCGCTCTGGGCGAGCCTATGAACCCTGACACCCTGGTGGTCCACGTCGAAAAGGGTGACTCAAGCTACGCGGGAATCTACCAGATGATCAACAACGAGTTTGCCGCCCACGGGGCTTTGGGATACAAGTACGTGAATCGCGAACAGGACCTCGGCATACCTGGACTTCGTAAGGCTAAGCGGTCCTATCATCCCGAACGGATGGTGGAAAGCTATTGGGTCACCATAGACCCGACGGGGTGAGACTCTCTCCGGCCTGCCTGGCATCCTCGGATGGCTAAGACCCTGTGATCTGCTCTCGGTACTGGTCTATGCACTTGCGGATGTCGGCGCGTTCTTCTTCCGGCAACCCCTGCTGCCCGTCGAGCCTGCAGCGGTCCGAGGCTATGATCCCAAGATAGTTCAGCGCGTATTTCTGCCCGGCACACCACCATCTCACCGCCGGACGGAAGACCCGATGGTAGATGTCGATCAGCGTCCTCTGGGACTCCATCGCCGCCGCTACGTCCCCCGCCTCGAACTGAGCAACCAGGCTCGTCATCAGCCTTGCGCCCACCGATCCGAAACCGGCGATGGCGCCGTCGCATCCGAGCATCAACGCCTCATCTATGGCCCACTCCTCACCCTCGTAGAGCTCAAATGGCAGCGTTCTCTTGAGCACTAACAGCTCTTTCCTGGTCCTGATCTCGCCGGCTGAGTTCTTGAGACCCGCAATGTTCGGATGAGCCATAAGGTCGGCGAACTGGGCGGTGGTAAGCCTTATGTTGTTGGCGCCCGGGACGTAGTAGACATAGATCGGGCGATCCACGTTGTCCGCGATCTTGTGCAGACACGCCACCGGGTCAGCAGGGGCGCCGGGGCCGCTGGGCAGCACGATGACATAAGCGTCGTGGCTGAAGCTGGAGAACCGATCTGCGTTTTCGAGAATGCTGGCGAGTCCCAGGTCCGATATCGACAGCAGCACTCTGGCCCTCTTTCCTATGATATCGCAGGCCGCTTTGGCCAGTTCGGCCCGTTCGCTCTGCGTCATCGTGGCCCACTCGCCCATAGTGCCTGGAAAGAAGAAACCGTCCAGCCCCGCAGATATGCCAAACTCGTACAGGCGCGCCGCCGAGTCCAGGTCGAGCTTTCCATCGTCAGTAAACGGCGTCATCGCCGCCGAGATTATTCTTTTCATCTGGCCCTCCAGTTCGGAATCACTCCACGTATTCTAGCACACTAGCATGGGACGACGCCAATCTGGAGCTGACGTGAGGGCGCTTATCGAGGGCACTCTACATAATGCTCCTGACCAATCTTCAATGCTTCGGAATCTCGTAATGCACCGTACTGAGAGCTTGATAGGGTCGGAATGCCGTGACAACAAGTTCTTATTGCATAAGGAGCAGGCTGAACGCCATGACCATCATCCCCGCGAGGAGGCCGTAGAGCGAATCGTGGCCCTTTCCGTAGGCACGGGAGGTGGGGAGAAGCTCGTCGAGCGAGATATAGACCATTATTCCCGCGACTCCCGCAAACATCGCGCCCGTCAGGGCGTTGGATAGTATGGGCCGCAGGATAAGGTATCCGACAACGGCTCCCACCGGCTCAGCAAGCCCCGAGAGAAGAGAAAATGTGAACGCGGACTTCCTGCTTCCGGAAGCATAGTAGATGGGCACGGCAACGCTTATGCCCTCGGGGATATTGTGGAGCGCGATAGCCACGGCGATGGCCGCGCCGACACTGGGGTCGTCAAGAGTAGCAAGAAATGTCGCAAGCCCCTCGGGAAAGTTGTGGATGGCTATCGCGAGGGCGGTAAACAACCCCATCCGCATCAGCTTGCTCTTGTGCGCGTGGACTCCCGGGCCAGCGTGTTCGTGAAGTTCCTCCACTTCATCGCGTTCTCTGACCTCGTGCGGATTCTCCGCCGACGGAATAAGCTGGTCTATCAGAAAGATGACCAGAATCCCTCCGAAGAATGACGCCGCCACAATCCAGTTGCCCAGACTCTTGGCGTAGTCTTCAGCAAGCCAGGTCGCAGCCTTGCTGAGGATTTCCGTGAACGACACATACAGCATTACTCCAGCCGAAAACCCCGTTGCCAGGGACAGAAACCGGTAGTTTGTGCGCTCTGAGAAAAAGGCTATTGCACTTCCGATGCCGGTTGAAAGCCCGGCAAAGGTGGTAAGAGCTATCGCAGTCCAGAAATTGTCCATTCACACATCCACTAACCCGAGATATTCGTTCTTCCAGTCCCGAGGGTGTTATACTCCGTTCTCCATCGCTCCGTCAACCCTCTCTCCGTCGGGTGGTCACTCCTTCTGAAGCAGTGGCGCTTGTTGTGGACTGCGTGATTGTGCTAAACTCAGGTGTTTGCTGATACTCGACATATCAAGGAGGTTAGAGATGTACAGAAACATCAGCCCTCACGAAATGTTCGTTCAACTCGCGCTCGAGCACGTGCCCGAATGCGGGTTTGCAGAGACGGCGCAGGGCGACTTCGATAAATGGAAGAAGTCCACCTATCCCAAGGTGATCGCCACTCTGGGAGACTTCCCGGCCAGGGTCGATCCGAATCCGCAGTTGATGTGCGAATGGGAGCACGATGGACTGAGAAAACAGCGGTGGCTGATCGATGTTAGCAAGCACATATCAGCTACATTCCAGATCAACATTCCCGGTGAGGCAGGAGCCAACGAAAAGCTGCCGACAATCATGTGCTGGCACGGCCACGGCAAGTTTGGCAAGGAACCGGTGATGGGCAATGATTCCAGCGTCGACCTCCGCGCTAGTATGGATCTGCACAACTATAGCTACGGTCACCAGATGGCTAAGAAGGGGTTCGTCACGTTCGCAATTGACTGGATTGGCGCAGGTGAGCGCAATGATGAGCACATGCCTTACATGAGTAATCACGCTCAGGGACGCGACTGGTGCAATCTCCTGTACCTCAACGCGACAATGCTCGGCATGACCAGCATCTCCATCAACGTGACGCACGGTAAGGCAGCCACCGACTTCGCGTGCAGTCTGCCGAACGTGGACCCCGACAGGCTGGGCGTCATGGGCTTGAGCGGCGGCGGGACGATGACCCTTTGGACTACCTTGTGTGACGAACGCTTCAAGGCTTCCGAGATTATCTGCTACAGCGACCTCTGGCCTTACTTCGGATTCCGGAACCTGAACTATTGCGGAATGCAGGTGGCGCCTGGGCTCTTCAAGCTGGTGAACCTCCACGACGCGCAGGGGTTGATCGCCCCGAGGCCACTGTTGATCGACCTGGGTGCGTACGACACTTGCTTCCCGATCGACACAGCTATGGCCTGCTTCCGCGGAGTGGAGAAGATCTACGAAGCCGCGGGAGTGCGTGACAGGCTGGAGCTGGATCTCTTCCCGAAAGAACACGCCTGGGGTGGAAACAAGAGCGAGGCATTCTTCGGAAAACACCTGTAGGCACCGGGAGAAAGCAGCGTCGCGGTGCTTCTGCACGCCGCGTGAAGCCGCTAAACGGAGGCCGACGAAACTTTTTTCGGAAAATGTGTTTGGTTTCGCGCAGAATTGGGCACTATTGAGAATGAGATTGCGTCCCTATTAGTGTAGGTACATCTCTTTTTCTCCTTTCTATGTGTGACTCGGCGTTTGTCCAAGAGACAAGCGCCATTTTTTTGCCTGCCTGGTCTGCCAAAGCGCTTGCCTTCTGCTGGCCGGTCATACCTCCTGCCCCTGCTCGGAGGGCCCAACAAAAGAACCTTGCGTTTTTCTGCGCCATGCTCTAAAGAGGCGGAATATGGGCGCCTATAATATGGTTACATCTCTTTTTCTCCTTTCTATGTGGCTCGGCGTCTGTCCAAACGACAGGCGCCTTTTTTTTGCGCTCACTGAGGATGCATTCATCAGGCCAGGCCTCAGATAGTAGGCATTGCGAGCTCCACCCACCGCTCGCGGCGAAAAAAACCGCGTTGGTGGAAAAAACATGTTTGGTTCTCCGGAGTATGGGGAATGATATGATTGAAAAACGTGTCCCTATCAGTGTAGGTACATCTCTTTTTCTCCTTTCTATGTGTGACTCGGCGTCTGTCCAAACGACAGGCGCCCCTTTTTTTGCCCTTGATAGATCGGACAGCCGGCCTCCGGTTCTCGCGCGTTGAGCAGAATGCGGTGGTCCGGCAACAATTTTCGGAGTTTGGAGAAAAAACATGTTTGGTCTGCGGCGGTATTGGGAACCATATAACTGGAAAATGTGTCCCTATTAGTGTAGGTACATCTCTTTTTCTCCTTTCTATGTGTGACTCGGCGTCTGTCCAAACGACAGGCGCCCTTTTTTTGTCTGCCGGTCTATGCGTGGTTGGTCCGCGCCGGAGGTCTGAGCCAGCTTCGAGGAAAGCAGACCTGCGCATCCCACAACTGCCCGGGTCGCGGTTCAGAACCGGACGAAGTGACCCAGCCAGAATGTGAAGGCGATAGCCGCGATATGGAGCAGCCACCAGAGCGGTTTCAAGAGTTTTACCCTATTCATATTTCACCTACTTCCACACGAAATGACCCAGAGCGTACACCGCCGACATTACGACTAGATGCACATACCAGAAGCCCATGTTCGGATAGCGCAGCGTCCGCCATCCCAGCGCAGACGGCTTCGTATCGAGGTTACTGTAAATGGCAAGCTCGAATATCGCCCGGCCGATGTAGAACTTCGCAGTTACAATCGCGAGGTGAGCATACAGCGGGGCGTGAACGAATGAGAAGTGAGCCATCGTGATTATCCCAATGATCGCTGTGAAACCGTTGAGCAAGTGCGCAAGGTGCAGCGTGGGTCTGAACATGAACATCGTCGGAATAACGATTACGCTGATCAACCCCGCCACGAGAGGAACGTAGCCGAAGCTGGCCTCCGAAGGGTGGTGGGCTCGGTAGTGGATTATCAGCCCGCCAAGGGAGACGAGAAACAAGGCAGCGATAAGATACGCCTTGATATTCTTCCTGGTCATTTGGAGCTCCTTTCAACGAACAGCCGGTTCTGATTGTCTATACCCATTTCTCGCTCGTGCCTAACAAGTGATTTCCGTGGCCTCGGGACAAATCTGGCGTTTGGCTACGGGGCGCGGTTGGGTAATAGTCCGTTGGGAGTGCAACACTCATCGCACGTCCAGGGAGGCTCACTGTGTCCAATGTACGCCGCGTTGATTTTCAGATGAGAGAAGGTTCAGACCGCGGGTGCGTCTATGAGACGGACGACATCCAGATAATGCGGATCCGTCTTGCAGCCAATGAGGTCCTTCCTCACCACAACAGCAATGCCAACGTGCTGCTCGTTCCGCTGGAGGGAAGGATCCAACTGGC
>CAYSLA010000082.1:10611-14486 GCA_964431685.1 uncultured bacterium
CGGAAAGTCGTCCGTTCGGAATGGTGAAGCCGGCAGCCCCGCCTTGTTGTAGAGGTTAACCACCGGGTAGTCTGCCCAGCCGAAACGCACTGCCACCGGTTTCGCAACCTGTGAGCTCTTGACCACGACTGCGTCGCCCTGAATCTCGGCCTCGGCGTTGAAGAACTTGCGGTCAGCGCCGGCGACGGTGAAGCCTGTAAGTTCGCCTCCTTTGGCCACCAGACCGCCTCCCAGGCTGCCAAAACTCAGGACCACTCTATCACCACTGATCTTCATCGACTTGTAGACCGGGCCGCGGTAGGTAACCGGTCTGCCGTAGGCCACGGCCTCCGCCGCGATGGCCAGACGCGCTCCCACGGGTTCTTTGTTCTTCGGATGAATGTCGTTGGGGTCTCCGCAGTCCGTGATTACGGCCATGGCAGTTCTGGGCACCCTCTGGCTTGTCAGGAGCTGAGCCTCACGGAGTTCGGCCCACTCGCTTTCCTGCGGCTCCGAAACAATCTTCATATATGGGGCAAGCTGAACAAACAGGAATGGGAAGTTGCCCTGTTTCCACTCGTTGCGCCAACTCTTGATGAGCATTGGGAAGACTGTGCGATACTGGTAAGCCCAGCTCGCGTTGTACTCCCCCTGATACCAGATCACACCCTTTATGCCGTAGGGCATGAGAGGCGCAATCATAGCATTATGGAGCATGCCCATATTCCCCCATCCGTAGGTTGGGCCGACGACCAGTTCATACTTGTCCTGCATCACATTCCGATTGATCCACTCCTGAACCACCGAACCCCCTCTTGAGGAGTTGATCAGCCCCACGGGAACCTTGAGCTTCTTCCTCAAGTCGCGTCCGAAGAAGTAGCCGACCGCGGAGAACGAACCCACAGTCTCCGGTCCGCATTGTTTCCAGACGGCAGCGATCTCCTGCAGAGGCCCGGGAGCTGTCCCTGGCGGAACGTTGAGAAGACGCAGCATAGGGTCCTGGGAGGCTGACTTGACCTCTTCAGGGTTTGACAGACCGTCCACGGTCCATTCCATGTTGGACTGTCCGCTGCAGACCCAAACATCTCCGACAAGCACGTTCTCTAGCTCGATGACGTTCTCGCCTGACACGGTCATTGTAAAAGGCCCGCCTGCTTTGAGGGGTTTCAGCCGTACGGTCCACTTGCCGTCGACGGCGGTAGTGCTTACGGCCTGTCCACCGATCTTGACCGTTACCTTCTCTCCGTCATCTGCAGTTCCCCAGACAGGCAGAGCAATACCGCGCTGAAGCACTGCGCCGTCAGCAAACAGCGGGTTGGGTTTCACTGCCGCCGTGGCCGGCGCCGAGAGCGTTCCAAACACGGCGGCAAACAAGATAACCTTTCTCAAGGCCAGTGAACTCATCTTAATACCCTCCGTTGAGCATCGGGGCTGTGCGCACACCGACGGTCAATTGGCGTTATACTCCTGCAGACTTCTAACTATCGTACCGTGTTCGCGCACGACTTTGAGGCCGTGCAGGGTCGCTTTTGCAGCAGCGATGGTAGTTATGATCGGAATGCCGCCTGCTACGATTGCGCTCCGTATCATTACCTCGTGTTTGCGCGGTTTCTTGCCACTGGGAGTGTTGATGATCAAGGTAATCTCGTTGTTCTTGATCAGGTCAGTGGCGTCAGGACGACCCTCGCCAATCTTGGCGATTACCTTCGTGGCAACCCCCGCCCGCTTGAGAGTGGCCGCTGTGCCGCTCGTAGCAACGATAGTGAAACCGAGGTCAACCAGTTCCTTGCCTATCTGAGCAATCTCCGCCTTGTCCCTGTCCGCCACGCTGAGGAATACGTTGCCGGACTGTGTCAGGCGCTGTCCTGCCGCTATCTGCGCCTTGATGTAGGCGTGGCCAAAGCTTGTGTCGATGCCCATGACTTCGCCAGTCGATTTCATCTCAGGCCCAAGAACCACATCGACGCCTGGGAATCTCACGAACGGGAAGACGGCCTCCTTTACGGAAACGTGCTCCGGAACGATCTCGCGGGTGACGCCCTGAGAAACCAGTGACTGACCCAGCATGATCTTTGTCGCGACCTTCGCCCACGGCACACCCGTAGCTTTGCTCACAAACGGCACTGTTCGCGAGGCCCTGGGGTTCACCTCAAGGATGTACACCAACCCGTCCTTGACCGCGAACTGAACGTTCATCAGGCCGCGCACCTCGAGTTCCTCGGCCAGCAAATAAGTCTGCCGCCTGATCTCGCTCACGATGTCCTCCGGCAGGCTGTAGGCCGGCAGTGAGCAGGCACTGTCGCCCGAGTGTATGCCAGCCTGTTCTATATGTTCCATCACGCCGCAGACCAGCGTTGTCTCACCGTCTGAGATAGCGTCCACGTCAACCTCCACGGCATCCTCAAGGAACTTGTCTATAAGCACCGGACGCTCCGAAGAGGCCTCGGTGGCCTTTTGCATGAACCCTGCCACGTCGTCTTCGTCATAGACGATTTCCATCGCCCGTCCGCCGAGCACATAACTCGGCCTCAGAAGTACCGGATAGCCAATTCTGGTGGCCTTCTCCACAGCCTCATCCACCGACACGGCAGTATCGTTTTCGGTCTGACGAAGTCCGAGTTTGCCCACCAGTTCGCTGAATAGCTTGCGGTCCTCGGCCCTGTCTATGCTTTCCGGAGAAGTGCCAAGGATGTTAACGCCGGCTTTCTTAAGCGAAAGGCTCAGGTTCAGCGGGGTCTGACCGCCAAGCTGGACGATCACTCCCATAGGCTTCTCGCGGTCAATGATGTCCAGAACATCCTCGCGAGTCAGCGGCTCAAAGTACAGCTTGTCGGACGTGTCGAAGTCGGTGGATACGGTCTCCGGGTTACAGTTGACGATGATGCTCTCGTATCCCTCTTCATCGAGAGCATACGCGGCGTGTACACAACAGTAGTCAAACTCGATTCCTTGTCCGATCCGGTTCGGCCCACCGCCAAGAATCATGACCTTCCTGCTCTCGGCCGTGGCGTTGCTTTCGTCCAGAGTCTCGTAGGTGGAATAGTAGTATGGTCTCTGTGCGCCAAACTCCCCCGCGCAGGTATCGACAAGAGAGAATGTGCTCTCAATGCCAAAGGTCTTTCTTCTCTGGCGGACCTGATCTTCGGTAGTCTCAAGCAGATGGGCAAGCTGTATGTCCGAATAGCCAAGCGCTTTGGCCTCCCGCAGCACGTCCGCGGGCACATTGACCAGCGACTTACCTTGAAGGTTGCCCTCAAAGTCCACCAGCTCGCGGATGTTCTCGATGAACCACGGGTCGATCTTGCTGAGACTGTAGATCTCCTCTGTGGTCATTGAGTTCTCGATGGCATAGCGCAGATAGAACAACCTGTTTGCATTCGGCTGCACCAGTTTGGCCCTGATAAGGTCTAGATTGGTGCGGTCTTTTTCGGAGAGATCCTTGCCGTCCGAGCCGAGACCATAGCGGCCAATCTCCAGCGACCTGATGCCCTTCTGCAAAGACTCCTTGAAGTTGCGCCCGATGGACATCGACTCACCGACCGCCTTCATAGAGGTGTTGAGTGTCTCATCCGCGCCTGGGAACTTCTCGAAGGTGAAACGGCACACCTTCATCACTACGTAGTCGATAGTGGGCTCAAAGAACGAGAATGTCTGGCCGGTGATATCGTTTCTGATTTCGTCGAACGTCAGGCCGACAGCCAGCTTCGCGGCCACTCGGGCGATCGGGAACCCGGTCGCCTTGGAGGCCAGCGCGGAGCTGCGGCTGACTCTGGGGTTGATTTCGATTATAACAACGTCACCGTTGTCGGGATTGACGCCAAACTGAATATTGGTGCCTCCCCCAGTGATATCAATTGAACGAATGATCTTCTTCGAGAGGTCTATTAGCCGGTTCA
>CAYSLA010000083.1:0-7439 GCA_964431685.1 uncultured bacterium
GCGCGGACTCGTATATGTCCATTCCTGTCTGTATGCGCGAGATGTTCCAGTTCTGGTTGAAAGAAGTTATCTTGAGAACCATCTTGTTCTTCTCGGGTGCAAACCGCGCGGTTGCACACACTCGCGACTGATAGGTCTCTTCGGCGTTGACGGGCGGCACAACGATCTCGTATGTCTTATACTGGTTCATGGGTTGCGATGGCATAACCTCGACTGACCCGCTGACTCTGCCAATCGAGATAACTGGGCCAATCCACCGGCCCTGGTCCGCGTCAGAGACTGGAATAAGCACGGAGCCTTCTTCGGGTGGCGCGTAGGCGTACTGGGGGGCAGTCCAGGTTGTGTAGCGGACGTCCGGGTCAGTCTGCGTTATCACCACATAACCAGCCCTGTCATAAATGGGCACGTTCTCCAACCGGCTCCAGACCTGAGTATGTGCAGCGAACCGGACGAACGGTTTGAAGTGGTTGGTTGCGTTCGCCGGTGCCAGAACCGAGCCCCTCTCACCTGCTGTAAAGGCAGCGAAACCTGTTGGTCGGCTGGGCGGCGCTGGAGCGTGTATAGCGCTGCCAAGCGGGTAGGGGGCTTTGACGGCAGGGTTTACGGAAGTCGCAGTTGCAGTATAGGTGTCACCAACACTTTTGACGACACATCTTGCCGAAGGGACACTCGTTCGCTTCTCATAGCGATAGTCCCAGCCTGGCCTCATCACCCACACAACATCGCCCTGGCTAAGCGTTTGGGATGAGACGAATCCCACATTATTTCCTGACACTCTTGCCACGCTGCCGATCTTGTCGGGATACGGGACTTCCTCAATATCTTCAGGCGGAATGGCGACTCCAAGATCGCGCATCATCTCTTCCAGATACCTCAGCCTCTCGTCAGTCGGAGGGTGTGAGGAGAATATCTTTGGGGGAGTGCCGCCAGCTTCGTCTTCAAACCGCCGAATTTTTCTCATAGCCAGGAGCAGACCAGCCGGATTCATCCCAGCTTTGACGCACAGTTGCACGCCTGCCTCATCGGCTTGCCGTTCATCACCGCGTGAGTACTTCAACTCGTGCATCGTGTTTACGGCGTCAGCCAGGTTGAACCACGACTGACTGGCGTTGAGCAGTATGAGCACGACGTCAGTCCAGAGTCGTCGCCGGTTGTGCTTCAAGATGGCATCGAGAGCGTGTCGCTTGTCGCTGTGAACTATCTCGTGAGCCAACACACCGACACGTTCGTCTTCACGGAAGGTATTCCACAAACGATCTGTGAAGTAGATGTACCCGGCGGGAATGGAAAAGGCATTCAGTTGGTCATCGACGATGATTCGGAATGTGTACTCAATCTCTTTGCGGTCGACAAATTGAGCCAGTCTCTGTCCAAGGTCATTGATGTCTTTGGCGATAGCTTCGTCTTTGGTCAGACTGTACTTTTTCAGGTATTCCTGGTCCAGAGACCTGCCAATCTCCTTTTCTTGCTGAAGGCTGATCGCCCACGATGAAGCAGGGACAAGCAGAAATGTCACGAAGAGGGCAAGGGGAACAACGATGCGAAATGCCAACCTGGAGAGTCTCAACTTATTGCCACCTGACTACACTGCGCGGTGTTTACTTCTGGCAGTTTAAGCAATACAGTTCGTTCTTGTCAAGCCGAACCGGGCCCTTGGATGTGCGGGGTATAGGCACGCGCTGCTATCTGGACCGCCGCTGTCCGGGGCGTTGTTCGGACCTCACAAACCGCTCGAACTGCTCCCTTGTCAGAGAGTTCCGAATGGTCTGCTGCCGGCTCTTGCTCATAAGAGACAGCCGCACCTGCTCGGAGTGAATGCTGGTGATGAGTCGTTTGGCCTCCGACTCGTCCAAGTCATATTCAGAGTAAGCGGTCAGCAGCTTTTGCGACTCCCTGCGCAATCTTTCCAGCGTTGTGGCCTCTTCACTTCGAGACTTAGCCAGTCTGTTCATGTGCTCCCGTTCGATACCCAGGCCGCGAAACCTGCGTTCATCCACGGACGGGCCGAGCGCCGAGTCCTCCGGGCTCTGATGTTTCCCTCCGCGTCCCATCCGTTTTCTCATCGCCTCAAACTGATCCTGAGACAGTATATTTCGAAGAGCTATTTGGCTCTCGAAGTGGGTATCAAGCAGGGTCTGTTGCGCTGCGTTGATCCTGCGGAGCAACGTGCTGGCCTTCTCGTCGTCGAGTTCGTAGACAGCATACACCTGAGCTAGTTCGCGTCGCGCCCGTGAAATGTCTCCTCGAGCACGTTCGGTCTCCTTTCGCGTTTCCTCAGCCATCGATTTCAACTGCGACTGCTGGCCCGGTGACAGGCCGGGGAGACGCTGCTGCGCAAGACAGGCAGAGGCCGACAGAACTAAGACCACTATTGCCAGAAAGGCGTTTTGAACCAACCGAGTCATATTCCACCTACATGTCGTCGATGAAGCTTACAAGTTCACTGGTGTGAGTGCCCACGGGATCATCGGACCACTGCACCAGCATTCCAGTCTGGACACCGTCAGGCTTTGTTGTGTGTCCCGCGCCATTTGAGAAGAGCGAAAAGAGGGAGTAAGCCAGCACAATCAGCACGGTTGCGAGTGCGGCAAATCTGTAGAATGGAGCCAATGCCGCGGCCACCCGTGTGCGTCCAAAGTCTCGAAAGAGCCTGGGGCGTGTTCTTGCCCGGATCAGCGCCCAAACATCGTTTTCCGGCGAAACCATTGGAACGGATCCCAATCGAGCCACAAGGTCGAGCTCTCCCTGAACCAGCGCGGCACATTCAGGGCACTCGGCCAAATGGGCTCTTACGGCCTTCATCTCATCCGATGTCAGGCTCTTCTGAGCGTAGTCGAGTAGATTCGGCTGTATCTCGTCGCAATTCGTCTTCATCACACACCGCTTCCTGCTCTACCAGCAGTCTCTTCAGTCGTTGTCTTGCTCTAAAGAGTCTTACCTTCAAGTTCTCTCTCGCGATGCCGGTTATTCCCGACACCTCATCATAGTCCAATCCCTGAAGATGATACAGAACCACCAGGCTTCTATCTTCTTCCGAGAGCATCATCACAGCTCGCTGCAAGACGGCCTGCTCTTCCGCGCGGATCGCAGATTGCAGAGGGTCGTTGAGGTCACCACTCCTAACGTTTGCCAGGTCACATTCCGACGGAACATCTTCAATCTGAATCTCAGGTCTAATCATTCGTGACCTGAGAAAGTCCTTGGCAGTGTTCGATACTATTCGAAACAGCCATGTTGTGAACTTGCTGCGGCCCCGAAAACCGCGGGCGCCGCGCCACACTTTGACGAACACCTCCGCAAGTGCTTCCTCCGCGTCTTCCTTGCTGCTCAACATACGATAGAGCATGTTGTAGACAGGACGCTGGTAACGCGCAAAAATCAGGCGTAGCCCTTCATGGTCTCCTCGTCTACAGTCATCGAGAAGCTCTTCGCTAGTCTTCGTAAACTCGATGTCCACAAGCTCCAACTCAAAGCTCCAGTTCACAAATGCCCACGCCTACTCTAATAGACGGCACAAACCGCCTTCGGTTTCAGGGTAGATGTCTGTCTATCAGCAACAAAACAGGGCCAGACCGACGGTATCTGTGGCCCGACGGTCCGGCCCGCACTCTTCATATAGACTCACGGAACACGCAACGGGGGTGCACGGCACAGCCGTTGCCGCTGCGCAATGGCTACTTCTTGATGTATTTCTCAGGGTCTTTGTCAAACGCCGTCTTGCAGCTACGGCAGCAGAAGTAGTAGGTCTTGCCCTTGTACACGGATTTCCCGTAGGCCTTAGAAACGTCGGCTATCTTCTCTTTCATGACAGGACAGACTGCCGAAACGGGCTTGTTTGCAGGCTTTGCCACGTACTTCTGTGGGTCCTTGTCGAACTTCGCTTTCGCGGCAGCATTGGCAAAGCAGTAGGTCTTGCCGTTGTAGACAGACTTCACCAGCGTTTTCGACGACTTCGAGATTCGCTTGCCCGTTACTGGGCAGACGCACTGGTCGGACTTGCTGGCAGATTTCGTCGTATACTTGGCGGGGTCCTTGTCAAACTTGGCCTTGCACGCTGCGCTGCAGAACGTAAATGTAGCCCCGTTCCTGACGGACTTGGGGGCCGTGGCCGTGTTGGTCACATCGGCTCTATCAACGGGGCACTTGACCTTAGCTACGGGCTTGTGAGGCAGTTTGCACGTACCGCCTGAGCACTGGCTCCACACTGCGGATGCAAATACGCTCAATACCAGACTAGCAACAGCCAGAGTGAGAATTCGTGTCTTCATCGTTGTTCCTTTCGATTGCCGCGCCAGATGTTTTGGCGCACGTCCCAGCCAGTCTGCAACGATCACGGCTAACTCAGACTATCGGCTAGGCGAGAAGCTGAGATACGGCTTCAACTCGCCCGAAGTCTGCGTTTGGTGGAACGTTGTCAGACATACCAACTATGAAACGTCTTGTGCCCCTGAGAGGCAGCACGACTTGTTGAATATACGTTTCGAAGTCCTTTGCCGTTCCCCCCTCGTCGCACACCAGCACAGAAGGAATGCCGCCCTGCAGAGTAACTTCTCCCTGCAGTGCGTCAATAGCATCGCGAAGAGACACCTCTGCCATAGGATGGGTTACGATAGCCTCTACCTGATCCAGTCCGCAACCTGGGACGTGGGGCAGCAAAGTCTGAGTCCGCCCGCACCAATGCCCGGCAAATAGCTTCTTCTTCGCCGCGAAGATTTCTTTGGCGCGACGATAGAATGGGACCGCATACTCCGCGAAGATGCCGGGAGACAGCATCGTGCCGTCCATATTATCTCCAGTAGAGACAATATCCGCGGGCGTTTCCGCAAGAATCGAGTACGCCCGGAGATAGGACTCGGTGTAAACCGCGAGCAATCGGTCGACCTCATCCCGGTAGTCGCTCCACAGGTAGTAGCCATTGATGTATCCCGCGTCGGTCTTGGCGAACTGGATGAACGGAACGCACAGACTGAAATGAAGCACCACTCCGTCATCACCGGTTTCCGAGAGCGCCTGACGGGCAGGCTCAGGGTTAAAAGAGTATTGCGTCCCCTCCGCAATGTAGGTTGCGATCTTCAGGCTTTCGAGATCCTTGACGAAGTGTTCCACCACACAGCCGCTGCGCGTGGATCTTTCACCAGGCTTGGTCACTGAACGCACCGTGCCCAACGGTGTGTTGATCTCATGTATGGTGTTCGGACCGTCCGTGAACACTCTGTCCACAATAGTCTTTTCGCGCACGGGCGACAGGCCCTCGACGCGGTTCCATATTGTCCCACCTATTGCTCGAACGATGTCGTTGCGGGACATCCCACGGTACTTTGCGGGCAGTGTACCCTCCGCCGTGTTGACGGCCAGCCAGTAGTCAAAATTGGGGGCCCAGGGCAACGCGTCAACGTGTTCGCCTCTAATGGCTGCCAGATAGGTCTCTCTCTTGGTCAACGGTCAGTCCTCCAGCACGTCAGCAGCTACAGGTCAAGATGTTGTAGCAAACCGGGAAATACAGCGTCGCGGATGCCATGCTCGTCATAGTGTCGACTACGCAACCAGGCTGAGTACTTCTCGTCACCCGAAGGACACTCGACACTGGCAATTCGATCGTCCAGCAGCGCTGCCAGCTTGGGATAGAGTGAGTACCTGCCTTCAGCAAATACCCGGACTGCATCCGGCAGAATCTTCGGCCAGCACTTCAGCATATCAAGTGCGCGGACTACATCATACGTTCTTAGTGCGGCGATAGAATCACCCAGCCAGATAAGGTCGTCGTTGAACTTGTGAATGACGCCGTAGAACGCCCTGGGTTTGCAGTGGTTCAGCGGATTCGGGCGCATTGCCCCTACACCAGTCGGTTCGAAGACCATCACGGCCGCTCCGGCCTCACACGTCTTCCTGATCCATTGCATTCTTGCCTGCAGAGAATCGGTGCCCTCGTCCCACAGCGCCATAACCACGGGCAAGTCCTTTCCCGCGTGAGATGCGGAGCGGAACATCAGGGCGTGATTGAACAAGCCTTCCTGCGACCACCAGATGGCAGCCTGAACGTCAAAACCGTTCGTGCCCTCCGCAAAGTAGAACCGCGGGTTGAGCTCGCACGGCTTGCGGTCCGCAAAAACCTTCTCTCTCAACCACGCAAGTCCACCGTCTCCCACTTTCTGGGACAGCTCCGCCTGGCGCTGAGACTCCACCTCCCTTAGCCGTTCCAGGTTCTCGTCAAACACGAACCGGGCGTCAGGGTAGTCAGCGCGCACCTGTCCACTTGAAGTGCACCAGAGATCACTTGGTGCAATCGCTTGTATGCGGTCACTGTCAACCTCTACCGCCGCACCCAGCAGATGTCTGGAGAAGAAAGCCGCGGCTGCTCTGGCCAGCAGCGGAGTGTAGTGGTGTACGGAGTCGTCCTCAACAAGATCGACACAGTCCTCTTTGCCGAATAGACCCCACAGCCTCCTGCTTCGCTCTACAGTACGTCTGGTGCCTTCTATCGGGAAGAAGTCATACTTCACCGCCAGGACCCGAACGGGCTTAGGGGCCATAGCCAGCAGTATGTCTTCGTGGTCGAGACCGAGTAAGGTCACTCCCGGCCATATCTGCTCCGCATCCTGAGCGCCACCCGAATACATGTATGTCTGCCGGTTCATCACAAATGTCGCAGGAGCAGCGGCGGCGACACGTGGATCAGCGAGCATCATCATCGACGACTGCGTCCCGCCACCCGAGCTGCCGGTGACGCCTATTCTGTGAGGATCGACTTCAGGACGCGAGATCAAATAGTCCATGCCGCGCATTGTGTCGTGAAGAAAATAGCGTCCAATTGCATCTCCCAGCGGCAGGCACTGGCTTCCGGCGTAGTCGTGTTCGTAGGTGCCCCATCCGACAGTTGTGGTTCCACTGCCAGGGTCGAAGTAACTGAGTCTTTCCCCCTGGCCAACCGGGTCCTGTGCGAGCACAATAAGTCCGGCGGCAGCCAAATGCCTGCAGACAACCTGATAGCCGGGATTGTGCTTAGCATCCTGGGCGTGGCCACAGGGAAACAGCACAGCCGCGGTCGGCTTATTGATGCCCGCAGGCAGGTAGAGGTTTGCTGTAACGTATACACTTGGCCGAGCCTCAAACACGATCTTCTCAATCGTCAGTCCGTCGAACTTCAGGACTCCAACTACTCGCGCATTAAGAGACGCGTCTGACGACGGCATCCCGCCAAGAGAATCCACAAAACACCTGCGCATGAACGACTGGCGCCGGACGACGTCGTCTTGTGTCTTGAGCTCATCTCTCGCAGAGTCTCCGGCCGCGAACCACGCCTCGGAACGAGAGTACACGTGTGTCTTCAACTGGTCGCGAACATCGTATAGATAGGGAAACGGCCCCAGCGCTTCAAGTTCAGATATGTCCACTACGGTTGCCTCCTGGACGGATGATACACGGATAGTATACAACAAAAG
>CAYSLA010000083.1:7539-14364 GCA_964431685.1 uncultured bacterium
ACGCGTTGGGATTGCACTTACCGCGCCGGACGGCGTTGACGTGCCGGGCACGTGGTGGTATACTGCCAATACTTGATGTGCTGCCCGTTGTGGGGCACACCGAAATGAAGTGGGCGCCGCTCAGGCACCCGGGAGGCTCTCATGCTCAAAGGCATTGCAGGAATGCCTGGTTCGCAGTCGCCAGTTACTGTGGACGAAGACGAAGTTGTCGCTCTGCCACAGGCACCTACCGCTGATCTGCGTACCAAGGAGGACGATCAGCTTGAGGCAGTCGCCCAGATGGGCGCCGCACTTCTACACGTCGACTCCGTACTGGTGTTTGCAAAGGGTCAGGACGGAGGGCTTGCGTTTGCCGGCGGGTGCGGGGTAGGCCGCCTGGAATCAAGCATCGAACAGGTGAAGAAGATCGCCTCCCAGGCTTTGCTGGATGAGCGGGTGAAGCAGTATACACTACCACGAGCCGGCGTGCGGGAGAGACCACTCAACAATCGAGCAACTGCTGTGTGTGCGCCCGTAGTGTCGGGAGGGATTGCCGCAGGCGTAGTTGTCGCAGTCAGCCGGCTTGGCGCCACCTTCTCCACAAGCGACATCGACATTCTCTCGGTTGTGGCCGGTCGAGCCGGATCGGTTCTGGGCGCGCGCCCTGGGTCTGGGCAGGCAGCCGTTTCCAGCGGGCACGATCACATTATCCAGCTCGCGCACACGAAGATTAAGTATCTTTCCCTCGTCAATCAAGTCAGTGAGGCACTCAGCTCCACGCTCGAGCTGGACGAGCTCCTCCGTATATCCCTGGAGCAGAGCACGGCGGCGATCGGTGCACAGACGGGCTCCCTGATGCTGATCAATGAAGAGACGGGTAGTTTGGAGATCGTTGCCTCGCTGGGTCTGGCAAGCATGGTTGTAGATACAACAAAGCAGGCAGTCGGATCGAGTATCGCTGGTTGGGTAGCGCAGCACGGCGAGAGCGCGCTGGTCGGGAACGCGCGCAGAGACAAGCGCTTCGAGATGAACTTCTTTCGGGACGAAATATCGTCATCCGCATCTGTTCCCCTGCGCGTCAAGGGAGAGGTGATTGGAGTCCTCAACGTCAGCACCACTGAGTTTGGACGAGTATTCGATAAGCGCGATTTGGAGCTTCTTGAGACTGTCGCCAATCAGATGGCTTCCGCCATCGACAATGCCAGGCTTTATCAGAAGGTCCAGAGGCGCACCGCGCAACTGGACAGCCTGCTTCAGATAACCAGAACCATAACGCAGACGCTCAACCTCGACGAAGTTCTCCAAAGGCTCTCGAGCGCGATATGCCAGGTGCTTCATCTGAAAGCCAGTTGTGTGTTGATGGTGGATGATCTAACCGAGAGGTTCCGATTCGGTTGCGGCTCCGGTTTCAAAGTGAAGCGCGGTCACGCATATATGGATGCAGCGTTACCGGTCGCTCAGAAGGTAAAGCGCACGAGAAAGAGAGTCCTCGTTCGCGATGTGAGCCGTTCGCGCAGCTTCCGCACTGAAATCTCAGATATTGAAAGCCTTCGGGGCATGATAGGTCTTCCTGTCTGCAATCAGAGGAATATGGTTGCGGTGTTTGTTGGTTTCAGTGGCGGGTGCCTGAGTCTCACTCAGTCTCAGCGGGACATCATAACTCAGTTGGCCGAGCTTGGTGGGGTCGCAATACACAATGCCCGTGTCTACAGACAGAAGTACCGGATAGCCAAGATGCTTCAGAACCGCCTGATACCCTGTCAAGCACCAACCGTCGAAGGATTGGACATAGGTCACGCCTTTCTGCCTGCCCGCGAAGTGGGGGGAGACTACTACGACTTTCTGCGACGAGACACCGGAGAACTTGGAATAGTTGTGGGTGACGTTGCGGGAAGCGACGTGGAAGCTGCCGAGTACACAACAATGGGCAAGCACATTCTGAGGGCCTACGCCAGACGTGAGAAGTCTCCGGCCAGAGTATTGTGCCAAACCAATGATCATATTTGTGAGGACGTTCAAGCGGAAGTCTTCATCAGCATGTTCTACGGCACAATTGACGTGGAGAACAAGACGCTTCGATACGCGAACGGCGGGTGCGAACCGGCGATGCTGTACCGGGCTGACTCAGGAGAAGCGGAGTTTCTCACCGCTTCAGGCATCCTGCTGGGCATAACAATGTCTCAGCCCTTCGAAGACCGTAAGACCCACTTGAGAAGCGGAGACCTGCTGGTAGTATTCACGGACGGCTACACGGAGGCCTGCTCTGGTGATGAAAGACTTGGCACCGACTCGCTGCCCGGACTGCTGCGGGAATGCGCGCGTTCTGATGCTCAGAGTATCGCGGACCGGATAAAGGACCATCTTCTTGAATTTGTGTCCGGGAATATTGGCGACGATTGCGCGATTGTTGTCGTGAAAATACTGTAGCCTTACCCCGATTCTGTCCACTTTTTCCCACAAGCTCCCTCAACCATGTGTCAATTATCGCCAATAATGGGTAAAGTAGTAATGAGATGCTGGAGAAAAGACGGCGGAAGTGGTGGTTCACATTGCATCTTGGCGAAGTAATACAACTGGAAATTCCGTGCGACACTGAGTACCTGTCCCTTGCGAGACAGGCCCTGGTAGGGGTGGCACGGTGTCTGCAATTCAAACCCTCGGAAATCGAAGATATGACAATGGCCGTAGGTGAGGCCTGTACGAATGCTGTAAGGTACTCACACGGGACCAGAAATGTAAAGATACGCTGCGAAATCCTTCGCGATGGTATGACCGTTGAAGTTGGAAACGCCGTTGGAGAGTGTGAGTTTCCGGAGTTGCCCGTCGAACCGGACTTGGACAAAGAGGGCGGGCTGGGCCTGTTCATAATGCACGCTCTTATGGATGAGGTTGACCTGCACAGGGTGCCTGGATACGCGACGGTGCGGATGACAAAGAGGGCAAAATCGGCTGGCGCCAGAACTGGAAAACGGCTGCCGACCTGACATCGGCGTTTTGCCGTTCGACGCCCGTCCAAAGACCGTGCGTACGGTCAGTCAGGTTTTGCCAGACGGAATTCTCGAATCTTGTTTCGCAGGGTCTTGCGATCTATACCCAGAGACTGGGCCGCCACTGACTGGTTCCAACCCGTATGCTGCAGTACCCGCTCAATATGCACACACTCCGCGTCCCTGAGGGATGAGTCGACCGAAACCGTTTGGCTGTTCAGACGGCCTGAGGGCGAACTTGTTGCGGCGCCCGTATCTGCACTCAGCATAAGATGCTCCGGCCTTACCACTTCTCCGTTGCTGAGAATCACTGCCCTTTCGACCGCGTTTTCGAGCTCTCGGATATTGCCAGGCCACGCATAGGTGCGCAAAAGACTGATCGCTTCGTCCGAAAACCTCCTGACTCTCTTCCCGGTTTCCTGAGAATAGATGGCCAGGAAGTGCTCAGCGAAGATCTCTACGTCCTCCCCACGCTCTCGCATCGGCGGCAGTCTGAGTGATATGACGTTGAGCCGGTAGTAGAGGTCTTCTCTAAACTCCTTGTCAAGTATGGCCCTGGGCAGGTCCTTATTGGTCGCGGCTATAACACGAACATTGACGGTGATGGTCTCGCTTCCCCCAACGCGCTCGAACTGCTTCTCCTGAAGAACTCTAAGGAGTTTCGTTTGCACAGTAGGAGTAATCTCGCCGATCTCGTCCAGAAAGATCGTGCCGCCATCAGACGCCTCAAAACGTCCGATATGCTTTGCGATGGCATTTGTAAACGCCCCCTTCTCGTGCCCGAAGAGCTCGCTTTCCAACAGGTTCTCCGGCAGCGCCGCGCAATTGACTTTCACGAACGGGCCGGTGGCGCGATTGCTCTGGTAGTGTATCGTGCGTGCCAGATACTCTTTGCCGGTTCCAGTCTCTCCCAGTATCAGCACCGAAGCGTTGGTTCCGGCGACTTGCGCAGCGACCACATAGGCGCGTTGCACTTCCGGGCAGCTTCCCACGATATTGTCGAATCCGTATTTCTTCTTCAACTCTGACCGAAGGTACTTGTTCTCGTCAATCAGACGGTGCTGGTCGAGAGCTCGCTCCGCCAGCAACTGCAATTCATCAATATCAAATGGCTTCGTTATGTAGTCGTAGGCTCCCAGCCTGAGAGCCTCTATCGCGGTCTGCGCGCTACCGTATGCAGTAACCATAATCACGGGAGTGTCTTTCTCGGCTTCCTTTATCCCCGCGAGCACCTCGAGACCATTCATCTTGGGCAGACTCATGTCCAGTATGATCAGGTCGTAGTCCCCCTGGATGGCTGCTTTCAGGCCCGACGGACCGTCGGAAGCGGACTGGGTGTCGTAGCCGGCATCAGAGAAAAACCTGCACACCAGATCCCGCAGCCCCGCCTCGTCGTCAATTACCAGTAATCTCTTTTGTTCCGTCAATTCGTCTGTTCTCCGCGTCGTAGTGGGGAAAGGGCGCAGGGGAAGCGCAGGACACATCGAGTGCCGGAGTTCTCATCAGACTCCACAATGACTCCGCCCCCGTGACGTATCATTATAGCGTGCACCATACTCATACCAAGGCCAGTTCCTTCGGCGCCCCTGGTGGTGAAGAAGGGATCAAAAATCCGCAGGCGCGTCTCATCAGTCATGCCGGCTCCATCATCCACAACTGTAAGCAGGCAGTTGTCATCCAGCCTGCAGGTCGATATCTCTATGGATCCCGCACCGCAGATGGATTGTGCGGCATTTAGAAGAACGTTCGCCAGAGCTTCTCTTATCTCCGTCGCGTCACCAAATACAACACATTCTCCTGAGAGATGAGTTCTTACCGAAATATCCGAGTTGGATGATGGCGCGCTGCCGTGCCACGACGAAACGATCGCCCTGACAACCTCCCCGGCCACCTGGGAGAGATCGACTGGCGCGTAGCTTGAGGTGTCAATTGGCCTGCCAATCTCGCGCAAGCGCCTCACGGTTTCCGCCGCGTCTCGGGAAGCCATCTCGATTGCGTCCATACACTCCATCACCGAACTGTCAGCCGGAAGCTTTCGTTTCGCCAGTTGAGCGTTACCGAGTATGATCCCAAGCACATTGTTAATGTCGTGTGCGACGCCAGCGGCCATCTCCCCGAGCGCTCGCAGCCTTTCCGATTGCACCAACTGCTCCTGGGCCTCTCTGAGTTGAGAGTTGAGCTCCGCCAGTTCTCGGCTGCGTTCGACAATCTCCTTCTCGAGTTCTCGCCTGATAGTAATATCACTGTACACCTCAAGCCTGCCGGCCACTTCGGATGCCACGGAGTAGACCGGTGTTGAATAGCGGTGGAAAATGTGATTCGGAGCCAGCGTGCCGTCAAGAACCTCCTCGATGACTTCGGTTGGCGTGCAGGGACGATCTGTTATTACGCTCGGCAAAGGGTTTCCCAACAGCTCTGGAAGAGAGATGCCAAAGACCTCTGCTGCTCTGGTATTAGCGTACAGAACGAGTCCATCCTGTCCGAGAACCAAGACTCCCCTTTCAGGGCTATTTACTCGCTGCAGCGACGCCAAGAGGTCACCTCCGTGGAAGTCAATGAATTATATCGCCGCCGGTGGCGATGTGTAAAGCCGCAGACACGGCTCCAAGAGCGAGCGCCGACAGCGGGCAAGTGCATCCGACCTACGCCGGCTAGCCCAGGAACTCTTCATCTCCGGTGAGCTTCCAGGCAGCGATTCTCAGTTTGCGGGGCACATCAATCCCGTAAGGACATACGTCACTGAAAGCAGCAGGATCAAAGTCCACCGGCACCTTTCTGTCGAGTTGGGCGTACCGATCTCTTGCCACTCTTTCGTTGCCGAACCAGAAGCGCAGGCGCTCCCGAAGTGCGTATTCTGCCGCGTCAGGTATGTTCGCCGTGTACATCTGCCGATCATAGTAACCTTCAAGCTCAAAGATCGCCAGGGTATCCAGTTGGATCCGATTGTTCATACAACGTCCGCAACGTCTGCAGACATAGCCCTCATACTCCGGCGCGTTGCGGTACAAGCTGCTGAGCTCTTCGTCGGACATAGGCTCGTGCTCACCTGCAAGCGCGATGTTCTTCTTGAGCATCTCCAGGGTGTTGTTGCCCGCAACAGCAGACGTGATGGGCAAACTCCAGACCCATCTCAAGGCGCTCTCAACGCTTCTGTACAGAAGGCCGTCCCCAATCGGCTTCATCGCGATAAGCCCGATGCCATTCTCCAGGCAGTATGGAATAATCTTGTCGTAGATTATCGGGAAATTGAAGTAGTCATAGTAGTTCATCCACTCCATGACGGCGTCAAACGGGTATGACTGAAGAGCAGCGTAAAGGATCTCCGGATTGTGACCCGTGATGGAGATGTAGCGCACTTTGCCTTTGTCGCGGGCTTTCTCAGCAGCAGCCAGCGCGCCGTCGGGCGCCAGGATCGCGTCGAGTGCATCCCTGGTTCCTACTCCGTGCATAAACAGGTTATCGACGTGATCGGTCTGGAGGTTTGAAAGACTCGTGTCTATGCTTGCGGCCACTTCAGCCGCAGAGCGCAGGTGGGTCTTCGTTGACAAGAAGCACTCGTCGCGACGGTATTTCATGACCCGCCCAATCTTCACTTCACTGTTGCCGTACGAAACGGCGGTCTCGATGAAGTTGCCACCCGAGTCGAGATAGTAGTTCAGCATTCTCTCGGCGTCGCAAGGCAGCGCCTCTATAAGGTGAAATCCCCCAAAACCGAGGATAGACAGCTTCTCCTCAGTCTTTCCCAGTCCTCTTCGTGGTATGTCACAAATTGTGCTGCTCAAATTGCCCTCTTCATCAATGGTAACGGAGCCTGTCCCAGCCATAGTTGAAAGTTGGCGGTGGCTCAACTGAATGTTAC
>CAYSLA010000084.1:0-13895 GCA_964431685.1 uncultured bacterium
GACGCCGTGGCCGATGCGCAACCCGATGTGGCCATGGCATCGAATGGTTGTGCAAGGGTTGTGTGGACGCGCGACACGGACAACGAGTTCGAGACCAACGGTGACCGCATGATCGCTTACAGAGTATACGACACCACCTCAGGCCCGCCCGCCTGGGGTCCTCTCGTGACTCAGCCCACTTGGCCCGCAGGAGCCATGTGGCCGGCAGTCAATTACGACCTGACCAACCAGCCCACAATTCTCTTCACATCCAGAACCACTAACTCCAGGGGCATGCAGGTTGGTGATGGGCCGAGCGATATGCTGATGTCGGCTTGCTTCGGTGGCGGCGGGCCTCCGGTTGTTGCGCCTCTTGCGTTGTCGGGGCAGCCGCCGACCAGGGCGCACGAGCCCAAGGTTAGATGCGATTCTCAGAATCGGCAGGTGGCAATGTGGCGTGGCTTCCAAGGCAAGGGCCGCTACGGATTCTGCGGGGATGTCGCTATGAATATCAGGGAAGGCGGCAACCCGACGTGCGGTAATTGGGGAGGAACATACTATCTGACCGACGACCAGGTCACCGACTGGCAGGTCGACTTCGACATAGACCAATCCAATATGATCCGCACGGTGTACGTCAAGAAGGGCGCCTCCAATCCGCTCGGGCAGTTTGGTGACGGCTATGATGGCATATACATGATTGCTCAGGGGCAGGGCCCAGATCTGAATGTCAACAGCGAAGATATCAGCTTCTCCAACGATACTCCGGCGGCGGGCGAGGAGATCACGATCACCGCGATAGTCCACAATGGCGGCAATGACCGGGCCTTCGGACCGTTCTGGGTGTCATTCGCAGTAGACGGAGCGATTGTTGGCCAGAAGTCAGTCAATTTCATGGAATATCTATCGACGGCAACGGTGCAGCAGACCTGGGTCAGCGACGGACTGATTCACGACGTCACTGTGACTGTCGACCCGACGTTTGTTGTTGCAGAAACCAACGAGACCAATAACTCAGCCGGGCGCGAAATAGGCAGGCCACCGGCCCCGGTCAATCTGCAGGCTTACGCCAGCCCTGTCACGGGGAAGATCGACCTGAACTGGTCTTACGACGGCACCGCAAGTGAATACCGAGTGCTTCGGTCGACCACGCAGGGCACCGATTATGTCGAAGTAGGAGCGACCGTGGAAACGCGGTACACCGACACCGATGTCCAGCTCGATACGCCTTACTACTACGTTGTCAGGGCTGTAGACTTGAATCAAAACGAGTCGAACGACAGCAACGAGGCTGAGGCGAACATTGGGCCGGACACGGACAGTGACGGGATACCGGATATCGCCGATCCGGATGCAGACGGTGACGGTCTGCCGAACTGGTGGGAAAACGCGAATGGGCTGGACTGGCTCAATCCGTCTGACGCCGTCCTTGACCCGGATGATGATGACTTCCCGAACAATGAGGAATACTCGGCTGGCACCGACCCTCATGACCCGAACAGTCACCCCGACATTGTCCCACCGTCCACTCCCGTTGTGACGGCGCCGCTGTTTGGCACAAGCACAACGCAACTTGCGGCGTCGTGGACTTGCAGCGACGAATACAGCGGCATATCCAACTACGACTACTCCATCGGCACGTTCCCGGGCGGCAACGACGTTATCGCTTGGACCTCCAATGGCACGTCCGATGAGCTTCTCGCCGCGGGATTGTCGCTGGCCAATGGCTCGACATACTACATCAGCGTGCGGGCAACGGACGGTTCAGGAAACAACAGCGAGGTCGGCGTCTCCTCGGGCACCACGATCGATACCACTGCGCCGAGTATCACCACAGGTCCGACGGTGGCCCCTTGGACGCCCGAGACCAGTGTGGCTGCCTCGTGGTATGCTGAGGATGCGCAGTCAGCTATCGAGAACTATGGATACTCCATTGGCAGCTCGCCAGGTGCGACAGACATAGCAGGCTGGACTGATGTCGGATTGATGCTGAGTATGAACCGATCAGGCCTCAGCCTGTCCAATGGCCAGTTGGTCTACGTGAACGTGCGGGCTACTAACCGTGCAGGTCTCCAGACCACTCTGAGCTCAGGGCCGGTCAGAGCCGTCAAGACGCCTGTAACCATAGGCCAGGCCCTGGCATTGGCAGATGACACCTGGATCGTTCTTCAGGACCAGACGGTCAGCGGTTCTATCGGTGACTACAGGTGGATTGAGAGTTCCGACAGGTCTGCCGCGTTCAGACTGGAGACTTCTCTTGCGGCCGATGAGGGCCAGAATATAACCCTGGTAGGCCAGATAGGCACGCCGGTCTACACGCGGCAGATTGTGCCGGAATACATAGAAACCGAGTCCGCAGGCAACACCATCCGGCCGGTTGGTATGAAGAATATCTCCGTGGGCGGGTCGGCGAGAAACAGCTACACGCGCGGTGTGGACGGTGGAGTGGGTTTGAACAACGTCGCATTGCTCATTACCACATGGGGAGTAGTGACTTCTGTCGGCACGAACTACTTCTATGTGGATGATGGCTCCGGACTTCTCGACACTACTGGCAATCGTGGAGTTCGTGTCAACACGGAAGGGCTGACGAATCCCTCGACTGGCCAGTATGTCGTGGTGACAGGCCTGGTGAACGCAACCAGGTACGGCACTCGCAGCATACGCCTGCTCATACCGCGGCGGCAGGATGACATACAGGTGTTCGGTGCGACGATGCTTCCGTCGTCAGTCGGGCACGGTACGGCGCATCAGATCGACGAGGTGAAGCCTTGAACGAGGAGAACACCGCTTCTCTTTTTCTGGGTCGAATAGGTGAATGCAGACAGCTTGCCTGCCGAAAGCGCCGGTGATACCTGATCCGGCGCTTTCGGCGAGTGGCGTTGACGCCTGCTCTACCTTGTGCTATACTCATGACAGGCTCGTTTGGGCCAGAATCCCCTATGGTAGGAGGCGCGTAATGGAGACTGTCAGCATCTATAGTGATATTGTTGTTGTTCCGGTGATGTGCCTCTTGGCAACCTCCTGAGAATCCTCTCGATATCTACCCCCGCGGCGCGCGGACTATGGTTCACGGTGTTTCCCAAAAGCGGTGCATCCCGGCTGTTTTGCATCATCAGTTTTGAGGAGCATTGAGTTGAACCCTGTACATTATGGATGGAATGACCGATTGGCTGCTGCGTTCAAAGAGCACGAGTCTGCCGGTCGGGTTCCGGTTAGGATATCGCTTCAGACAAAAGGACTCTATCTTGTACTCACGGATATTGGAGAGATACCCGCATCCCCGACGGGACGGTTGAGACACGATTCTATCGCACCTGAGGACTTCCCGGTTGTGGGCGACTGGGCCGCCGCGACCATACTCGAAGAATCGGAGCCGCGGGCTCAGATTCACGCCGTGCTTCCGCGGGCGGGGCTGTTTTGCCGCAAGGAGGCAGGCAAACGCAGTGTTGCCCAGCCGCTGGTCGCCAATGTGGACGTCGTTCTTGTTGCAGTAGCGCTTGACCGCGACTACAGCCTCAACCGTACTGAGCGCTACGTTGCGCTTTCACGGGAATGCGGCGCTTCTCCCGTGGTGCTTTTGACCAAGGCCGACGCTTGCGCCGATCCTGCATCGAAGACAGGCGAGGTGAACGCCAGGATGCCGGACGTGCCGGTGATTGCCATCAGCTCCGTCGATGGCACGGGAATCGAGGCGACCCGCGAGTTTCTTCAGCCGGGTGTGACGTGCGCTCTACTTGGGTCTTCGGGTGTCGGCAAGTCGACTCTCATCAACCACCTGCTGGGCGTTGATGTTTTGAAGACACGTGAGGTGAGACTTGCGGACGGCAAGGGCAGGCATACCACCACCAACCGGCAGATGTTCGTGCTTCCGACGGGCGCGCTGATCATAGATACTCCGGGAATGCGCGAACTGCAGTTGTGGGATGCGCAGGACGGCGTCACCGAAACGTTCTTTGATATTGCTGAGCTGTCGAGCCGGTGCCGCTTTCCGGACTGCCGGCACGCGGGCGAGCCGGGCTGCGCCGTTCTGGAGGCAGTAGCCAATGGGACGGTCGCACCAGCCCGCCTGGAGAACTACCGGAAGATGATCAGAGAGCTCGACTACTTGTCACTTCGCCAGGACGAGGGGGCCGCCCGGACCGAGCGTGCCAAATGGAAGACCATCAAAGCGCAGATCAGGCGGATGAAGAAGTAACGCTCTGTCATTTCGAGCAGCGGGAGCAATCTCATTCTTGCAGGTTATGCTCTCCCCTGAATGCGATAGCGGTTCCGTATGCTTCGGGACGAAAACCGTCCCGAAGCATACTCCAAATCCAGGCATCCATCTGCTTGGCCGTTGCAGAATGGGTAGTACTACGGTATACTAAGCATGTGAACCCCGCGATTCACGTGAACCGTTTGCAGGAGGATGCCCGATTGACTACAGTGACGTCTGAAGAGGTTAGGGATGGCTTGGGTGAGCTGATCAACAGGGTCAGTTATCTACACGAGCGAATGCGAGTGACGAGGCGCGGCAAACCGGTGGCTGCCTTGGTTCCTCTTGAGGATCTGGAGTTTCTGGAACAGGTACTGGAAGCGATCGAGGACGAACGAGACCTGCCCGCCATCAGAGAACGCCTCAAACGCTTTGATGAGACAGGCGAAGCTGTTCCTTGGGAGAAGATTAAGGCTGACCACGGGCTATGAGCTACAATGTGATCTTCGACCCGGGCGCCGCGCGGGAGTTTGGCAAGCTGACTCAAGCGCAGAGGAAGCACGTCGGGGAGCTGATCGACGGTCTTGCAGAGAGTCCCAGACCGCCAGGCGCGGAGAAGCTTACCGATGTAGCCGCATATAGGATTCGTGCCGGCGACTACCGTGTCATATACTCGGTTAAGGACGAATTGCTCATCGTTCTGATCGTCAGAGTCGGCGATCGCCGGGACGTCTATAAGGACATTGCCACAATTCGGAGACGGCTGAAGAAGTAAAGCTCTGCCATTTCGACCAACGGGAGAAATCTCGTTCTTGCAGGTCACGCTCTCCCCTGCACGCGGTAGTGGTTCAGGCCTTCGGCGAACGTCCTTATGTTCTCCCAGGGTACGCCCGGAGCAACGGAACTGGAGCCGCCGAGGAACAGACCTGTGCGCGGGCCGTGTTCGACCAGCCACTCCATCTCGCGTTTTACGTCCTGAGGAGTGCCGAATGGCAGGGTGCGCGTCACGGATACACCAGCGATTATCAGCAGGTCTTCGCCGTCACGGGTCTTCATCCGGCAGATCCTCTCGTAGTCCATTCCGTCCTCATACTGGAAGCCCTGGAAACCGTGAAGCCCGCAGTCCAGCAGCCTCGGTACCATCGCCATCAGGTTGCCGTCGCAATGCCAGATGATCCGAATGTTGGTTTTTAGCACCGGCTCAATAGAGCGCGCAAAGTGTGGAAACCAGATCGCATCGAGCGTCTTCTCGTTTACCAGGGTTCCACGGGAGTCTGCCATGTCGTGGTCGAGTCTGATCATTGGCGGCAGGTTCGCCTCTGAGTAAGCGCGTGCAACCGCGGCGTTGTTCTTGACCGCCACGTCAGCTTGGAGAGAGAAGTACTTCTCCATCACGTCAGGGTATAGAGCATAGGCCTGGAAGAAGTTCACGTAGCCGTACGTGCTATAGGCGAAGCAGGGGAAGCGCACGCAGCCATACGGTACTTTTAGTATGTCCGGCTCAAGGATCTCCTGAGTTTCGCGCTCCTCCGCAACCAGACTTCGAACCCTGGAGTCCTCATCGAATTCGCGGGCCTGCTTCTGGAGTTCCGGAAACACGAGGCGTTCCATGTGCTCGCACACGTCCTCAGGCGATGCGATACTCATTCCGTTCACAACAACCTGATCTGCCCCGGTTGTGGCCCCGTGTGCGCTCCCCTCATAGCCCTGATCTCCCATATCGAGCGGGTTGGTCGGTATGAACTGGTCTATCATGCACACTCCGAACGCACGCTGCGACGCGATATACGTCTCCACCGGATGCTTCCGGTAGTCCCCCGTTTGCGCTCCGGCGAGACGCTCGATGATTGAATGCTCCATTGGGAGGATCACCCAGGTGGGTATGCCCGCTGTGGGCTTTTTCAGGATCGTGTCCAGCGCCAGTTGCGCGCGTTCGTGAAGTTGTGTCATGTTCGTGCCTCGTATTGAGCGTGCAGTGCTTTGGGCGGCAAGCCCCGTAATGATGTCCTGTGCACATCCGAGTGCGGTGCGTCGCGGACGGACTATTGCAGCAGCTTCTGGATGATGGGCACAAGCCTGAAGTACTCCACCCTGCCTTCAAGCCGCGCGACTTCCACGCGCTTGATCTTCACACCGTCTTCCTCCACCTTTGAGATGTGAAACATATACAGGGATTCTCCGCCGGGTTTGGCGTACACCTGAACGATGCCGAGGGTCTTGTGGTTGTGTGATAGCACCTTTGCGTATTCTCTGCCGGGTCTCTTGTCGATGAGAAACCGGATGATCGCGTTGTCAGTTGCCTTTGAAGCCGGAATATCCCACTGAATCGCCGCCAGGTGGGTCACGTTTTCAAGCGCCTTCACGACTTCCGCGGAGTCCTTCTCGTCCAATGACCTTCCAAGCACTCGAGCGGCTAGAGGCATCGCGCTCTGGAACGCCGGCAGGATGTCTTCGATGCCTACGTTGACCTCCATCACCGGCTTGGCATCTTTGTGAACCGGCAGTCCGGTCTCTGTCTGCCAGGCGGTTGGCGGCTGGTCAGCAGTTGATCTTGACGAGTCGCCGCTCTGACAACACGCAGACTCGGCAAAGGCAAACGATGGAACAAGGGTAACCACCAGCATCAAGAGTACTGTAGTCAGTCTTTTCATAGCGATACGTCCTCCCTGTCTTCTGAGACGGTCTTAGACAATATCCATGTTCGTCAGCGCAGCGGCGTTTTCCTTGTGCAACATCAGAGATTTCTAGAACGGCTTCGTACTACTTGAGTAGTACCAAAAATTAGCGCTCACGACCAATAGTAATGCCTCTCGCACAAGGGTATAATGATAATGCTGGAAGAGAGTAGAGCGACCACCTGCACTTTCATAGGTCATAGCATCATACTTTCATCGGACGCCGTTCCAGCCTAACTGAAGACCGAAAAAGTGAATAGTACGGAGAAGAGCTCGGCCAAGGTCGGGCCCTTTTTCGTTTATGGGATCAGAGCCGCGCCCGCCCTAATGACCACTGGCCCGTACAAGCCGGACGGCAGCGAGTCGGGCTCGAACTGCAGGGCCTTTGGATGGTACGGCCCCAGTTGCGTGGGCGTCCAGCGATCAAGAGCGCTGCTGGTGCAATACTGGTTGGCAAGGGTGTTTGTCACAGTAACCTTGATCGTGTTTGCTCCCGGCATCAGCACACCGGCCACAGGGAACGAGAATGGCTGCCAGGACCTCCGGCCCAGGGCCTGCCCATTTACCTCTACCTCACACGCATATTTGACTGAGCCCAGATCGAGATGTGTGGCGTCTTGTGCTACTCCGCTGGGACAGTCAAAGGCCAATTCGTATTCGCCGTCGCCTGAGAACCCTTCGCCCAGAATGCTCCGCCAGTCGCCCAATGACACCGGCACGCCCGCATCTTCGCTTTCTCGCACCTCTATCTCGTGATCGCCGATCGTGTATGTTCTGGCGCGGCGGCAAGTCCAGCCGTCGTTGAGAGTTAGAAGAGTCCTCCCAGCTTCGGCAGGCTCCGGTACCAGCGGCAAGTCATCACTCGTGAACAGCACCAGCAGCGATCCGGCAAACGGCAGGTTGACCGGCATCGACCATCCATCTGATGAGTTCTTCGCCTCAGAAGACCTGTAGCACTTGCCCGATTCAGCGTCGATCACAACTGGAGGCAAAGACTCGCAGAACTCGACCGAGCAGTTGATGCAGTCCGAGTCTTCGTTTGTGATGAAGTAGAGCCTGCCGTTACTGAGCTTTCGGCAGCACACTCGAAGCTTGTCGCACTCGGGCGTTACAGTTACCAGTGGCTTCGCGAACGAGTGTAATGAGCCAGTATCTGCGGCCAGAGCACCAGTCGGATGCGAACCTTCAGCATTGTCCACCCACAGCAGCTTGCCACCGCCGGCCGCGAACTCCGACAGTCTCTCGCGGGAGGCGGCGGTCATCCAGGACTGGCTCCCCACGCAAACCGTGTCATAGACCATTTTGCCGACCTGCAGCTTTCCCCCAGGAAGCGTTAGCGCCTCCTCAAGCACGTCATCGTCAACCAGATCGAAATCGCACTGGTTCTCCAGCAATGCTCGCGCCAGGGCATCGTGAGATGACGCAGCTGAGTGGCAGTCAGGGCCGCCGACCCACACATCACGCATAGGATAGTAGAGTGCCGTGGTGATGACAGGTTCGCCGAGGCTGAGCAGATAATTGAGCCGCGCCAGATAGGTGTTGTAGTCTATGGAGAACTTGAAGAGCGGATTGTCTGGGCAGAACGTTGGTCGTTGGCCCCCCACAAACCAGTCTTTGTTCGACAGCGGGTAACCGATGATCGTGAACAGGTTGATTCCACGGACGCTCTGATAGTCTGATATCCATTTCATCTGCTCGTGCGTCAGGCCGGCGCCATACACCGCGAACGACTCGCTCATCGCCCAGGGAGTGCCGTTGAAGTGGGCGGCTGAGGACGCATACTTAGGCCAATGATGCGTCGTTGTCCCGGGCCACAACTGACGCCAGATAGTGTCTACTCCAGGTACATCCATGCTTCTGAGGTCACGCAGAGGGTGCCCAATTCCCCCTCCCTCGTACACGCACGCAGTTGAGTTTTCACCGCCCAAGTGACCGCCAAAGAGAATATCGTTCTCGCGACACCAGTCCCGGATTCGGCCAAAGAATGCGTCGGCATACCTGCGAGACCACCAGTCCCAGTAATCAATCCTCGCCTGCTTGTCTTCCGCTGTGTCCCCCTCAAAGATGGACGGTAGCTTGTCCATCAGGTCATAGCCTTTGGACCGGAGAAAGCCATCTGCGAAGTCATCGGTCCACGGGTTCAGCGAGACCCAGGGTTCATCGGTGAACAGAACCGTGACGGTCTTTCCGAACTCGTTGCCGATGGCCCGTCTGTAAGCGTCGTGGGTCAGCCGAATGAACTCCTCGGTAGATTTGGGGCTGAGCAGGTCAGGGAGCCAATCACTGCTGGTTACGGTAACGACCAGAATCCGTGAGTTGTCCGAGTTGATGGTCAAGGTGGCGCCAGGGGCGAGTCTTCTTGGGCTCTCGGAGCCCTGACACAGAAACGCGGCGAGGCAATCAGGCGGGATGCTGATCGTATCGCCGCGTGCAACACGCACTTGCTCTGCGTTGAGCGTTTTTGCGCCGAGCTCCGGATTCTCCTTAACCAGCTTTCCGCACACGGCACCGGACGGCCATCCGCCCTCGTCGTAGAGCCAGAAGTTCATACCGAGCCTTCTGACCTCCGCCAATATGTGTCGAAACCTATCCATATAATCGGTGCTTAGGTAGTCCGGAGACATCAGCGTTGGCATGGTGGTTGGACGGAATTCCCTGGGCTCAGGCAACGGAGTAACAGTCCGCGCTCCTTGAGCCGCCATGTAGGTGAGCTGATCGGACATGACTGTCTCCGACATCTCATCATTAAGTACCCACATATACCCGGGCCAGTAGAATACCTCCGGGCAGACAAGGCTTGCGGAATCAAGTCGACTGTCAGCAGTCTTCACCATTACACCGTCCTCCTTATGCCTGTCTTCTCCTGTGAGTGACCATTGTCCTGCAATTGGCTCTATCCCTTTGTTGGCCCCCCCTGTCTTAGCCACCGCCTCAGACAGGGTACATCTCCGATGATCATTCACTGGAATGAATCTCGAAGCGCTTTCCGCACGCGCGGCGGCTCTAGTGTGGTTAGCGCACGGCCAGCTTGAGTTAGAGCCCCAGAGTGTAATAGATAGCGTTGATAAACAGATCCTGTCCCGCTGACGTCATGTGGTGGGCACCATTTTCATACCCCCACAACAAGCACCTGCTCTGGGAGCAAAGCACATAGTAACTGCTGGCCGGGTCCGGAGGGGAAGCCAGGCGAGTAACACCGTTCACCGCACTCGGCATATACACTAGCACCGCAGATACATTGAAGCTATATGGAGTTATAGTTGAGCCATACACCTCGTAAGGGCTATGGAAGATCGGGCTTGCCATCACTCTCGGCACGATTGTGGAAGGCCCTGAAGTTGTAGAACTATTCGACCAGCCGATATAGATTCCACGCGCGTCGAAGTAACGCGACCCGCCAGTACCCATGCCCATCACTGGAAGACCCGAATTGGTAATCCAGGCGATGTTCTGCGGAGATTGATAGACAAGCGAGTCGCTGGAAATAAGCAGTGCGTCAAATGGCGCGAGACAGGTCTCAGCCAACTGCGAGTCAGGTATTAAGGTCGTGTCTATGTTATTCGACTCAGCAAGATTGTTAATCTCCGTTGCTCTGCTCGTATCCGCACCGTGGATGAGTGCTATCTTATACAACCTCTGCACGTCGGTGGCGTTTCGCGGCCGCGCCGCCTATGGAGGCATTGCTGATGTAGAGCGGCGTCACCGTTGACGATCCGGAGCTTAGGATGATCGGGGAACTTATTCGGCGTTCACCGTCTGCAGTAGCCAACACACCTCCAAGAGTCACGCTTGTTGAGAAAGTTGCGCCGCCGACTACGAGAATCCCTCCGACGCGATCTGCGTCCTCAATGTAGACATCACTTCCGAAGAGTGCCGTGACCGGCTTGTCAATTAGGTATACGCTCCTGCCATCCGGCAGGGATTTAGTGCTACCGATACTGGTGACCTGTCCGCATGTGAAGTTGGCTCCGGTGGTGTTGGTAATCAGGTTTGCGTAGGCCAAAGACGCAGGCACAAACGCCCATCCGCTTCGAGCCGGCGACACGTTTCCGCTCCAGTTGTATGGAACCGTAAGCGTGTAGTTTCCTGAAAGGTCCGTGCTAGCGGATCCGCCACCGTTGTCGGCATAAACCCCGGTTCTGGCCATATTTGTTCCAGCGAAGTTTGCAATATGGCCTGATATCGTAACGGGCGCCTTCTCTGTGATTGATAGAGTGTAGCTGCCTTGCGTTGTATCTTCGTTTATGATGATTATTCCGTAGGTTCCAGACTCCGTCGTGTTTGCATACAACTGCTCGTCAGCTCCGGCGGCGCCTGATTGCGAAGCCCAGTCAGCCGAAAACCTGCTGGCGCTGGTCCTTGTAGGACTGAACACAAACAGCGAGAGATCCGGCGTCCCCGAAGTAACGTTGACACTAATCTGGTATGTTTTGCCGCTCGATAATATGGACTGATATACATCCACCACTTCGCCAGCCGTCACCGCCCCGTTTGTTGAACCGCCGACCGTTATGTTTACGGCGTTCCAATCTGCCTCAATAATGTGGCTTCCCATATCACCATAGTAGACCCGTGCATAGTGAGTGGCGTCGCCAAAGCTTTGCCCATTGGCCACTATGAAGTCCCGCGTGCTGCCGCCATATGTTGATGATGAATAGGCAGGGCTCATCCAGGGATTATCTGCAGCCTGAATATCGTGATCAACCGTTGGCGCGATGCCAACCGCAGCCCATTTTCCGTCCAATACCTGGAACCAGTATAATCCGGGGATGGCGGTCTGCCATACCGGAGTATCATTGGTCAGGCTGGTTATGCTCAACTGATATTCGTCATAGCCCATATCCGGGGCTGGGCCATTTATGCGAGTCTGCCCATCGATATCTGTCGCCTGAAGCCCAGACGCGCCGCTGTAACCTTTGTCCACGCACGGAGACCCGCTTGCAAGGTGATAGTCCGGATCTAAGACTGTCGGACTCACGAAACTGGGATCGACAGCCATCTCATGCGGGCCAGGCGTCACGTTATGGTAGAGAACCGTCCAAGTGGTGTCCCATGCGTTATTATAGTCCATTTGCACAGCGCTGCTACTGGCCAGATTGAGAACAGCCATGCCATAGCCCGAATAGGCTTCATTTCTGTAAAAAATGTTTCCCTTGATGGTGGCTCCTGAGAAACTGTCAATACAGATTGCCCCACCTCCGAATTCCGCCGCATTCCGACAAATCGTGTTGTTAGTGATTACCGGATGGGCCATAAAATTGCAGTATATTGCTCCTCCCTGTTCCTTCCTGTAAATGGAATAACTGTTGCCGTCTGCGCATCCATTATTGTGCATCAGATTGCCTGATATAACCGGATTGGAATTCTCACACATTATCGCGCCGCCCTTGTGGTAGGCAAGGTTGTTGCGCAGTATATTGTTCGCTATCAGAAGTGCTCCTGAGCTTGAGGACCCAACATAAATTCCGCCACCACTACCGTAATCGTCACCATCGTACTTGCTGCAGTATGCCCGATTGCCATCCAATGTGTTGAATGTGATGGTCGTGAGGCCGTCTGAGACATAGATACCCCCGCCCCGAACGGCAGAACATTCTGATATCGTGTTTCTGGTTATAAGCGGAGCAGCTCCGGTCTTGACGTATATGCCGCCGCCTCGCTCTGCACGGCAGTCGTTGATGATATTGTTCGTAATGACAGGGCTGCTTGTGGTTTCGACGCACACTGCGCTGAACTTTGCTTTGCGAAAAGTGAAGCCGTCCAACTTGGTGCTAGATGTTGCGCCGACCGCGAATGCTACGAGAGGGAAGTTTATGTATTGGCCGTCAATGACTGTCGCATTATCGTCCGGAGATGGCCTGGGAAAGGCGGGGCGCTGACTCAAAGCTGTTTCGTTTCCGATGAATCCCCCATACACAGCAACGCCGGAAGGTATGGTTATAGCTTCATCGTAAACCGATCTTCGAACCCACAGCTCATCGCCAGCGACTGCGACTGCGAGAGCACCGGAGATGGTGTAGTATGCTCTGGTCCAGGAGTCGCCGGGTCCATCAAAAACCGAGTAGCCCATTGGTGCCACACGGATGACCCTTGCCGAAGCGGTCGACGCCACACCAAATATGCATGCCACTGCCATTAGTCCTATGAACAATCTTCTCATCATCGTAGATACCCCAACTTCGTATAATTGAGCGCATGCTTTGAGGCAACGGAGCACACGCACAATAATGCCTTGCCAAACACACTCGACATTACTAAGACGCGCATCACCACGCACTAAGCCTGCGCGTGTCAGCCACGCAGGGGCAGCTTTACAATAGCACAAGCTTCCATTCCTAATGATACTACAAGCACTTAGCCGGGACTACCCGTATAAGACTTGGGCATCCCATTCGCAAGCGGATCTCTCAGCCTACCTACTTTAGTATGCAACATTTCTACTCCAAAGTAAAACAGCTTTATGACTTCGGCCCAGTTTTCCGTAGTTTTTCTGCCATGCCGGTACCTGTATGGCGCCTGAAGCACTCAGCAGGACACAATCCAGCCTTCCCTTCTATCCGGGCAAGTCTGCCCTCACATCAAATCAGATAGGGAACTGTGCGTCACCCCGGCGCCGGTTCGAGTTGCCTTATCTTTTCGAGTATCTGAGCAAGCATTCCTCTCGTCAGACTTACTGCAGTTGTTTCGGGATTTTGGCCTCAACAGATCTGACAGCATAGAGCAGTCCGAAATCCCGAAACATCGCGCGTCTGCTAAGGAAGCCCCCTGATTTTGGGGAGGTCCTACCCAGAACAACCGAGCTATCCGCGCGGTCTGGTGTTCAAAATGACATCGGGTGTCGTCGGCTTCGGCTCCGCTCAGCCAGCAGCCAGCAGAAGACGAACACAAAAGACACGCTCAGCATGTTGACCACTAGTAGTGAACGTGGTATAATACCATCGAACATGCGTTCTATCTTCTACGTAGTTTCTGGAGGTCAACAATGCGCGCTCTTTCCAGCAGTTCCCGGAACCCACACGAGTCTCTTTCTTGCAGCAGGCGAC
>CAYSLA010000085.1:0-6948 GCA_964431685.1 uncultured bacterium
TGGTGTTTCGGGACTTGAGTGGAGCTTGCGGAACGGAAGTCCCGAAACTAAACAGCCAGTTTGTATGAGGAGTTTACGTATATGACTAGTAACGTTATGTTCAGGACGTCCGTCTGCTTCATCGCGACAGGCGCAGTCGTTCTTCTATGTGCGATGGCTTCCTTTGCACAGGATCGCCAACCCGTGGTGCTGGCTTCGGAGGTCTCTGCCAGCTACATCGTGACTGATCTCTCCGCCGCCCTCGCCAGGGTGGGCAGCAGCCAGGCCACTCTGAATGTGGCCCAGATAGTTACCGTCTCAACCAATACCGTGGTTCCCGAGAACGTCACCCTCAAGTTCTCCAGAGGTGGCGCGCTCAATATTGCTGCCGGAGTTACTCTGACCATCAACGGCGGTATCGAGGCGGGGCTCTATCAGATATTTACTGGTGATGGGAATGTGGCTGGCGACCCCAAGGTCGAGGCCGTCTATCCCGAGTGGTTCTACAGCGGCGCGTACAACTCGCAGTCCGCAGACTGGTCGCCTGCCATCAATGCGGCTATCGATCTAGCTAACTCAGGATGCAAGAAGGTGAGACTGCAGTCTCGCAGATACAACGTTCTCTCAACGATAAACCTGGCCTACGCAACAGTCAACAAGGCCGATATGACACTCGAAGGAGCCGTCAGAAGCACGCAGTACGAGAGAGGGACTCTACTGGTGGGCAACACCGGCGAGGGCAAGTGCGTGATTGAGACAACCGATACCGATGGCATTCATCTCAAGAACATCGGCGTTGTTCGGGGGAGCGTAAACCCGAGTTCAATAGGTATTTTGCAGGCGAGAGGCACCACCACCGGATGGGCCGGTGACCAGTATCACGAGAATGTATATGTGAATATGAGCTCCAATCCCTCGTCAAACAACGGAATCGGAACAATAGGAATCATCAACCTGGCGGGTGAGGAAACGCGGTGGGAGAACCTGCAGGTTTGGGCAAACCTTCCGCTCGTCATCACCTGGACCAACGGCTTCATGCGCACCAACGGTGACATGTCCGGTCTGACCGGCTGTGGCATCACGTCTTCCGTTGGTCTGACGATGGCTACGAACGCCAGCGACACGGTTTTCAGGCTGAGCGGGCTCGGCAGGTTGATAGCCTACGACTTCGTATCTCCGTGCGTTCTGATGAATGCCGCTGCCACCGTCGACCTGGGGCACGTGTTCCTGCAGATGAGACCGTCCGGGGTCGCGGGAGTTACTCAGGGCAGCTACAAGTACGCTGTTGAGAACTGGAACTGCTATCAGTTCAGACACTTCGGCGCGATAGAGGGCGCTGGAGGCTATCTGCTCAATCGCCGCGACCTGACCGATGCGGACATCAACGTGCGAATGTCTGGAAATGGCGAGACCACACAGCCCCTTGACCCCCTCATCTATCTATATGATGATGGCGGAGACTATTCGTTCTACAGGTGCAAGGTCAACCTTGTTTCCTATGATTCCACGCGCCCCTTGTTCGTCTCTAAGCGGCTCGATTCCAGCAACAGCGAACCAATGCGTTTCACTATCCAGGACTGCGAGTTCAAGACCGGCGGCGCATACAATATGACGACGTTCCGGGATAAGCGGATATTGCGCAAGACGCGAAACAGCAGTTTCAACTTCGGCGACGGCAGGAGAGTTCAGGTCGGCGATCAGACGATGGTGGTGCCGATCTCGAAGAATATCGGCGTCCGAGGTCAGGCTACCGATCTCTTCCGGATTCAGATGCCTACCTACATCAGCAATCTTGGGGCGTTCACGGTCTCGGTGAGTGTGGAAGGTTCTCTGACCAACGCCCTGGCGGGCGGGGTGGGCGACCCGTCCGCAAACAGCTTCAGGTGTAACTTCAACGTAGCCAATCAGTACAGCTCCAAGAATATCGTGGTTTCAACAATAAGCGTAACCAACGATTCGCCGGCCAACACCAACGCCGCCGCAAACTCGATCACAGGTGTGCAGATAACGGCCGTGCCGGACAACACGAACAACTGGGTGACTGTGCGGGCTCAACCGGTGACTACCGGAGTGAACAACGCCGCCGTACTGCTCAATGCGGAAGTGACCTCGATATGGAGTGGCGGACACAGAGATACGCTTATGATTGAGCCGCTCTGATTCTGGGAGCGCCGACGCCCCGAAACGTGCACGCCTGATGGGACGGGATTTGAAATCCAGTCCCATCAGGGCAACCGTCAGAACCCATGTTCCCGAGCTTACCAATAGAAGGAGAATCCAATGATTAGAGTTTTCCGAGTCTCACTCACGTTCGCCGTAGCCCTGCTGGTGGCCCTCAGTGCACACGCAGTCGCCGATGTCATTGATCTAGCCAGGTCTGTTGCAGATGCGGGCACCGCGCCCACTACTCTGCATATCACGCGACCGATAGCGGTCACGGGCAATCTGACAGTTCCCGACAACATCACGCTGTCCGTCGACCGCGGAGGGATGCTCAGTGTCAGCTCAGGAGCGACACTTACCATCAATGGCAGCATCGACGCTGGGCTCTATCAGATATTCGACGGCGAGGGCACCATCGGCGGCGACATCAAAGTGGAAGCAATCTACCCCGAATGGTTCTACTCCGGCGCCTACAACTCGCAGGATTCCGACTGGGCACCCGCCATCAACAAAGCGATCGTGTTGGCGAACTCCGGCTGCCTCAAGGTGAAACTGCAGTGCCGAAGATACAACGTCAACTCCGCAGTTGACCTGACTTCCGCCCCAGGCGCTAACAAAGCCGGAATGACATTGGAGGGAGCGATCAGGAGCACTCAGTATGAACGTGGCACTCTGCTTGTCGGCAACACAGGCGAAGGCAAGTGCGTAATCGAGACATCCGATACTGATGGCATACACCTGAAGAATGTCGGCGTGATTCGGGGAAGCGTGAACCCCAGCTCCATAGGTATACTCCAGGGCAGGGCCTCCGGGACAGGCTGGGCTGGTGACCAGTATCACGAGAATGTCTACGTGAACATGAGCTCCAATCCGTCCTCCAACGGTGGATTCGGGACGATAGGCATTGTGAACATCGCGGGTGAGGAGACCAAGTGGCACAACCTGCAGGTGTGGGCAAACCTGCCACTCATCATCACGATTGGAAGCGGGGCCGGCAAGGACCTCGAGAAGCTCCAGAGAACAAAGGGCGACTTCTCCGGCACCGACAGTTACACCGTTCCGTCATCCGTCGGACAGAGCCTTGTCCAACAGGGCAGCAACACGGTCTTTGAGATGAGCGGTCTTGGCAGGCTCATATCCTACGACCACGTTTCTCCGTGCCTGCTGCTCAGCACGACGGCAACCGTCAACCTGGGCCACACATTCATGCAACTCAGAGACTCCGGTATCAGCGGGATCACTCCAGGGCAGTACAAGTACGCGGTCGAGAACTGGAACGTCTGGCATTTCAAGCATCAGGGATCGGTGGAAGGTTCCAGCGGTTATCTGCTGAACCGGAGAGGGCTCTTCAACGCAGACGTTACCACAACCATTGCCGGGTCCGGCGAAACCAGGCTGCCGGTCATATATCTGTTCGACGACAACTTCGATGGTCACTTCTACCATTCAACAATCTTCAACTCCAGCTTCAACATATTCTCCTACGATGAGAACAGGCCGCTTATTGCGTCGAGGAGGCTCGATGGAGACGACGGCGCGCCAATGTACTTTACCATCAGGAACTGCAGCTTCAAGACCCAGATGCCGCTGAATATGGCGACAATGTCGGACAAGAGGATTCTGAGAAAGACGTTCGACACCACGTGGCAGTTCAGGGATGGAAGCGTGCACGTCGGCAACAACCTGATCTCGATAGACATCTCCAAGAGCATTGGCAGGAGCGGCGTCCAGACTGATCTGTTCAAGATTCACATGCCCACTTTCATCGACGGGATGGGAGCGTTCTCGGCCGCCGTCAGCTTCGAAGGCGCGCTGAGCAGTGCGTCCGGTTCTGACTCTGCTTCTGTAATGCCGTTCTCCGGGTCTTTTGAGGTGGTGAATCCTCAGGATGCGATCAATATCACCGCCTCCCGGCCCAGGACCACGATTGGCCGACCGACCGACGCAAACTCCCGCAAGTTCTCCATCAAGGCACTCAGACTATCCGCAGTCCCGGACAACGCAAACAACTGCGTCGTGGTCAAGGCTGAACCGTCGTGTGGTGGTTCCGACGCAGCCGACGTTCAGTTGAACTGTACTGTCACGCTGAGATGGAGCGGCGGCGCGCGAGATACAGTCCTGATCGAGAGATTGTAGGAACTCAAGAAGCATTATGCTACAATAGGTAAACCTCTTTGAGGACTCGGCGATGGAGGAATACCCAGATGCGACTCTTGTTCTTGCCAGGCGAAATCATTGCTTGAAGTTGGAAAGCAAGTGGAGATGAAGATGGAAATCGAAATCCCACGTCAGATGGTACCCGTTCTTGACGAGAGCGATGTGCTTGTCTGCGGGGCAGGCTGCGCAGGGATTGCCGCCGCCGTCAGCGCGGCCCGACATGGCTCTCGCGTGACAATGGTCGAGCGCTGGCCTACCATTGGCGGGATGGCTACAAACGCATTGGTCAACGGCTGGCACCGAAGCGATCGCGAGAAGATGGTCATCTATGGTTTGGTGGAGGAAAGCACGCAGCGAGCTTTGAAACACGGATGGATCCGCCAGGATGCCCAGTTCCCTCGCGCGCACGAGACACATTGGTTCGAACCCGAAGGAATGCGCCTTGTGTGGCAACGAATGCTGAACGAAGCCGGCGTGAAATGTTTGTGTCATACGGTTGGGGGTGAACCCGTGCTGGAAAACGGGCGGGTCAAAGGCGTACTGGTGGACACCAAACTCGGCCGGCGGGCATTGTTGGCCAAGATCGTGGTTGACGCCACCGGTGATGGCGATGTGGCGGCGAAGGCGGGAGTGCCGTTCGACTTCGGTCGGGAGTCTGACGGGCTTGTGCAGGGCATGACTCTTATCTTCACCCTGCGAGGCATCGAGGAAGATGTGACAGGCGCTCTTCCGCACGAAGTGGTCAACGAGGTAATCGACCGCATGGTTGAGCTGCGGAAGCAGGGCCAAATGCCTCCTTTCAACGAGGGCAATATGCGGGGCACTTTTACTCACTGGGGCGCGCCGAATCATATGCCTTGGAATGTGTGCCCGGTGGCAGGCAACCCGCTCGACGAAGAAGAATTGTCCCGCCTCCACGCTATGGCGCATGAGTACGTAGTTCAATACCTTGATTTCCTCCGAGTCAATATGCCGGGAATGGCAAAAGCCGAAATCGAGCAAACAGGCTTTGCCCTCGGCGTTCGCGAGTCCCGGCGCATCCGCGGGCTGAAGACACTGACGGTCGAAATGGTCCTGGGCGCTGTCAAACATCCCGATGCAATTGGCCACGGCGTCTGGATGGTGGACATTCACGATCCTAAGGGAACTGGATACACTACATTCTATGATCTGGGTAATCACAACACGCTTCGAGTCGGCACGAGTTATCATATCCCTTTGCGAATGTGCCTGAATCCTCAATTACCCAATCTGGCTACAGTAGGGCGTTGCGCGTCCTCAACTCACGATGCACACTCCTCTGTGCGCGTGCAAACCCACTGCATGGTCATGGGTCAGGGAGTCGGGACGGCGGCGGCGCTGGCGATTGCGACCGGAGTCGAGATGGCGCAGGTGAATACTGCCGCCCTGCAATCGGCCTTGATCGCAGATGGCGTCTACCTGCAAGACGTGCCTGCCGAGATAGGCCCAGCGAATGCTTCTGCTCCTGGGCCATAAACGAGTGTCTACGGCAGCGACGCTCTGGTCGGCGGCTTTGGGCATAAGCCACATCGTCGCTTCAGTGATCTTCCTTTTCGGTATAGCCATGATACTCCTGTTTTGAAGTTCTCCAGTGCCGACCTCTTGTCCAAATCAAGCAGGCATCTAGAGGCTTGAGCGCAATGTCAGTTGGTACTAATCATCCAACCCGGAGCGTTTGAACAGGTCTCTCAGCTTCTTGCGCTCCCGCGCCTCACGAATCCGGCGCGGAAAATTCAGGGAACCGAGGAGGCTTGCCTTGGGGTGAATCCGAACGACATTATCCGGCTCAGAGGTGCTGCGCGGCCTCACTCTCGATCTGCTCCGAGGCAGAACATACCAATACGAATATGCGCATCCCGCGAGAGCAGTTATCCCCAGCATCCAGTGCCTGCCGCCGTAGCTGACCAGCACCATCAGTACGCTAATCACGGCCAGATACTTCAGCTTCATCGGCAGGACGAATGCAAACAGAACCTGGTCTTCGGGGTTGAGCATTGCGAACGCGACAGTTACCCCGGCCAGAGGAAGCAGCAGGCCAATTGTTGCCACGTGTCCGGCTCCCAGGAATCCTCCGAGCGCGAGTCCACCCGCGGAGATAGCGCTCATAGCGAAGAAAAACCTGGCGAACCGAGTCGTTCCCCAGCCTCTCTCCAGACTCCCCCCGGCTATCCACAGCCAGAACAACGAGAATATCGCCCCCAGTGCGCTGCCGGATGCGTTGACGAATGGGTAGGTTATGGCGGTCCACGGCATCTTGACGAAGGTTAGCGTGCTGAAGCCCAGGTAGTACACCAGCGCATCCCACCGAGTCAACGCAAGCACGATAAGCGTGAGGATGTTGGTGACCATAAGGAGCTTGGTAAGTGGTATCCTGTCGTAGACAAGCCAGTACATCGCTTGCTGACCCGGACTTCTGTATCTCATATGCTAACCGCCGATTTGGGATATTCGCTAAGTGAGGTCTTCCATACAAACGCGTACGGAACCACCACCATTGTACCGTTCTAGTCGTAGGAGGGCAAACGCCTGCACCCATCGCACGATCTCCGGGACGAAGAACAGTCCCGGAGTATAGTCTTGTCGCATCAATACCAACGCACTCTGCTTCGCGGAACACCTTCCCCTTCC
>CAYSLA010000085.1:7048-13817 GCA_964431685.1 uncultured bacterium
GTACAGTCTTGTCGCATCAATACCAACGCACTCTGCTTCGCGGAACACCTTCCCCTTCCCCCTCCGTCTCGGAGGGGGCTAGGGGGAGGTAACGGCAAGCGCCTGCACCCATCGCACGATCTCCGGGACGAAGAACAGTCCCGGAGTACAGTCTTGTCGCATCAATACCAACGCACTCTGCTTCGCGGAACACCTTCCCCCTCCCCCTCCGTTTCGGAGGGGGTTAGGGGGAGGTGTGGGCGCTTGTCCCGAAGCCCGCCTGCCCCTGTTTTTGCTCGAACACTCTGAGAGCGTATAATGATAGTGAGAACACAGTGAGACACAAGGTGTCGGATGGCGGAGGACTGGTGGCGATAGCGTATCTCGGTCTGGGTGGCAATCTCGGAGACGCGGCAAACAGCATCCGGACGGCCGCGGGGCTGCTCGCTTCGGATGGGCGCGTGCGGGTGTCCAGCAGGTCTTCATTCTACCGAACGGATCCCGTCGGCTACGAGGATCAGCCTGAGTTTACTAACGCGGTCATCGAGATTGAGACAACACTTACTGCCGAGGAGTTGCTGGGTCTATGCCTGCGGATCGAGCAGAATCTGGGGCGCCAGCGAACAATCAGGTGGGGTCCCAGAGTCATAGATATTGATATACTGATCTACGATAACCTGGAGATGAATACGCCGGGGCTCACAATTCCGCACCCACGGATGATGGAGCGCGGCTTCGTCATGGCGCCTCTGGCCGAGATTGCGCCGGATTTGACTATGCCGGATGGCAGAACCGCAGATGAAGTCTACGTTGGGCTTGGTCCATCCGGCGTGCGGGTGGCCGACGATATGAGTTGGGAAGACTGATGGGTCTCTATAGATACGAGGCGACGGACAAGACCGGGAACCTGCTGCGCGGGGTGCTGCAGGCCCGTGACGAGCAGCAGTTGGCGGTTATGCTCAACAACCGCGGCCTCACTCTGCGCACGGCATACCCCCCGAACTCAGGGTCGCGCCAGAGCGCCAGTAGGCCCGGCACTCTTGCCGGGCACCAGCCTTCGGGGGGACGTCCAGTCGCGGCTTCTGCTGCCGCTTCCGGGTCCGCACCCGGCATAGCGTCAGTCACCGTGGATGGACTTCCGGTCTCCGTCAAGTCCTGTGTCAGTCCCAGACAGCTCGCGGCGTTCTTTCGTCAGTTCGCAACTCTGATGCGGGCGGGTATTCCGGCATTTCAGGCGATGCGTGATATGGTATTGACAACCCAGAACGGCAACCTGAAACACGCAGCCGAGCAGATGTCCGGCGTGCTGCAGCAGGGCGGTAAGCTCTCTTCGGCGATGGCGCAGTTCCCGGCGGTGTTCCCTGTCCACACGATCGCGTCTATCTGGTGTGGAGAGATGGTTGGGCGGATAGACATCGCTTTGGATGAAGTCGCCGTCGAATATGAGCAGGAGATAAAGGAGTTCTTCTTGGGCAAGCTGGGCTGGTTTTTGGCGAAATCGCAGCTCTTGACTCTCGTTTCTGCCATACCACTGCTGGATACGAAACGTCTGTTGCAGCCGGTTCTGCAGGAGGCATGGGCAGCCCAGCGAATGACGCCTGATATCGGCGCCGTACTCAAGTCGCTGGCTATAGCCTACATAAAGAACGTTCTTCCGATTACCCTGCTGCTGGTCGGAGGGTTCCTGGTGTTCTGGCTGGTTCTGGGACTTATCAAGCGAGTGCCAGCCGTAAAGAGAACGACTGACAGGATAGTAGCCGGCGTTGCCGTCTGGGGACCCCTGCACAGGTACAGAGGACTGGCACGGTTTCTTGCTATAATGGAACGACTAACCGCTGCAGGCATCCCAGCAAAGCAAGCCTGGGAAGCCGCTTCTTTGACCCCGCGCAACTCGGAGGTCGCCCAGCGGCTTCGCGACGCGGCGACGGTCTCGGCGGGAGAATCGACCGTTGAGATGATGAAGGAGTCACTGGTATTTGAGCTAGAGGATGTTGGCACGGTGGACGCTGGTGTCAGATCCGGAAGTCTCCCAGAAATGCTCGGTAACCTCGCGCAGATGTATCAGAGTCGCTCGGATGCACAGACAGGGAAGGGGCGCTTCACCTCGATAGTAGTGCTCGTCAACTGGATAATCATTTCTTCGGGTCTTCTCGCGATATTCACTGCGAAGCTAGTCCCGCTGTTCTATGAGAAGTTTGAGAGCTGGCTAAGCACCTGGTAGGGTGACCCAACAAAGCCTATGACAACATACGACTACCGCGCAAAAGACAGAGCCGGAAATACAGTGACAGGGAGCGTGGAGGCGGACTCTGAGCGAGACGCCGCAGCACGCATACGTGAGATGGGCCAGTATCCACTCCAGATAAAGGCATCACGCGGCGCCTCCACACCTCCCCCTTCCCCCTCCGCTTCGGAGGGGGTTAGGGGGAGGTCTTCCACCATGGAGCGCCGTACTCACGACGAAGCAGGCTCAGCTCTCGCCCGATACATCATCTTTCCGCTGTGGACCGGCGTCAACATCGGCGCTCTGGCCCTGTTCTTCAGGCAACTGGGGACGATGCTTGAGGCCGGGATGTCGATTGCCGAGGCGCTGGGGTCGCAGGGTACGCGGATGACCGGCAGACTGGGCAGGCTGGTAAGGGAGATGGCCGGGGCGGTTCGAGACGGCAGGCGGTTCTCGGACGAATTGGCCAGGCATCCGCGAGTGTTCAGCCCGTTGGTCATCTCGCTGGTGCGCGCGGGTGAGGCAGGTGGGCTTCTTGAATCAATGGTCAAGAGGATAGCGTCCTATCTGGAATATGAGATAAGAGTGAGGCGTAAGATCTCTCTGGCGTTGCTCTACCCGTGCGTCATATTCGTCTTCATCGTTGTAACCCCACACATTCCGGCACTGTTTCTTGAGGGATCCAGAGCGTTCTTCTCATATCTCTGGGGGTCGCTCAGAATATGGCTGCCGTGGTTAGTTCTCGGCATAGTCGCAGCGAAGCTGCTGGGACAATTCGAGATACCGAGGATAGTCTGGGACTCTGTGAAGATCGTACCTCCCGTGATAGGTACCTGCGCGCGCAAGGTGGCGATGTGTCGCTTCAGCCGTGCGCTGGCGCTGCTGTACTCCGCCGGAATGCCGCTGGCTGAGGCAGTTCACGCTTCTGCCGACGCGTGCGCAAACGCGGCGATAGGGCGCAAGGTGAAGTTCGCGATTCCCGGACTTCGGGCTGGCAAGAGCCTTTCAGAGTCCCTCGGCCGTACGGGGGCGCTGATGCCTGTGGTGATGGACATGGTTGTCGTAGGAGAGCGCACCGGCAACATAAGCGACGTGCTGGAAAAGGCTGCGGAATACATGGAAGACGAAGTCGACGCCAGTATCACCAAAATCGGTATCGCGCTGTTCGTGCTCACACTCCTGGCAGCCGGAGCCGTCGTGCTGGTGATGGTGGTTCGTTTCTATTCCGGCTACTTCACCGGGATAATGAACGCGGGGGAATGATGCGAACCAAGCGGAGCTACTACGAGATACTCGGGTTGCCCGAGACTGCGTCCGCCGAGCAGATCAAGCGGAAATACCGTCAGCTTGTTCGCAAGTTCCATCCGGACGTAGCTCCGAACAAAGAGACCGCCCACCAGTTCTTCATACTGATCAATGAAGCATACGATACGCTGACCGACCCGGCCGGGCGGCGCGAGTATGACGCCAGACTAGTTGAGGGTCGGCGCTATAAGGCACCTGCAGGGCAGACCACGTCCCATACCCAGACGCGTCAGGAGGCCAGGGGGAAGCGCAAAGAGCAGTCGGCGAAATACCTGCGGGAGGCGCAGTGGTCGTTCATCCAGAGGCGCTTCAAGGAAGCGGCGTCTCATTGCAGAGCAGCCCTGCGCGTGAACCCCGGAAGCGCTCAGGCCCACGCGATTCTGGGTGACATATTCAGAGCTCAGGGAAAGGTGGACCAGGCCATCAGCGAGTATACCTATGCTCTCCAGTGCGACCCTGCGGACCTTGAAACCGAGCGCAAACTGGCGCGACTTCTCAGCGACCAGATAGCGCCGGGAGCAGCCAGGCCCGAACGCGTATCCGAGACAATGAGCAGGGCGAGGTGGAGGCTGGCGGGATGGTCCTTTGCCGTTCTGATCATCCTGCTGATCCCGGCGCACCCAGTTGTGCCCGCCCCGTGGCTCGAAGGGACGCCATTTGCCGGTCTGAGTGCGAATCTGATTGGCCTCGCTGTTTTGGCTTCGTTCATAGTTGGTATAATGCTTGCAGTTGATGGACTTGTGGCTCACCCGGAGCGCGAGCTATACACCCAGACGCTGCGTGGGCAAAGAGACCGCAACTGGCTGAACACCGCGCTGTTGCTGATGAGTCCCGCGGGGTTTGTGGTGTGTGGGGCAGCATACCTGATAGTCGGCTACCTTACAAACAGTCTGGCTCGCAGTGTGACCACCACGATTGCCGCAACACTCGGGGTCACCGCTATGGCCGCACTCCTGAACGGCATCCCGGGGGCCGGTGTCAAGATGGTGTTGTTTGGAGGGAACGTGTGCTTTTGGGCTATACTGGCCGGAGCACAGGTAGCTCCGAGGTTCATTCACGGTCAAGAGAGGAAACCGAAACGATGAAGCGCGATAAGATAACCGCTCCGCGTCTGGCAAAGATGAAACAGCGCGGCGAGAAGATATCCGTTCTGACGGCTTATGATTACCCCTGGGGGAGAATGATCGACGAAGCCGGCATAGATGTCGCTTTGGTGGGGGACAGTCTCGGAATGGTGGTGCTCGGATACGATACCACGCTTCAGGTGACTATGGAAGACATGGTGCGGCATTCGGCGGCGGTGGCTCGGGGAGCAGACCGGGCTCTGGTGGTCACTGACATGCCGTATCTCTCATACCAGATCACCGCAGAAGATGCGGTGCGCAACGCTGGGAGGCTCGTGCGAGACGGCGGCGCACAGGCTGTGAAGCTCGAGGGCGGGGCCGAGTTTGCGCAGACGGTAGCGAGGATAGTGAGCACTGGTATTCCTGTGGTCGGGCACTTGGGAATGACGCCGCAGTCGGTGAATCGGTTTGGCGGTTATGCAACACAGGGAACGGACCCGGCGTCGGCGGAACACATGGCGGCGGATGCCCTTGCACTGCAGGAAGCCGGAGTCTGTGCGATTGTGTTGGAAAAGGTGCCTGCCGATCTTGCTGCGAGACTCACAAAGACTCTTGAGATTCCCACAATCGGAATCGGAGCAGGGCCGGACTGCGATGGACAGGTGCTGGTGACTCACGACATTCTGGGGCTATACGACAGGTTCACCCCTCCGTTTGCCAAGCAGTATGCCAATTTGTGGCGGGCTACGGTGCGGGCGTTCAAGACATACGACAAGGAAGTGAAGAACGGCGAGTTTCCACGCCGGGCGCAGGAGGATTCGTGCAAGTAGTTCACAGAGTATCGGAACTCAATGAGGCGATGCAGCAGGCCCGCAACAGGGGACTGGTTATCGGACTGGTCCCGACAATGGGGGCTCTGCACGAGGGACACACGGCCCTTGTGAGACGCTTAAGACAGGACTGCGGCTTCCTTGTCGTCAGCATATTTGTGAATCCGACTCAGTTCGGCCCGAGCGAAGACTACGACCAGTATCCGCGCACGCTGGAGGCTGACGCGGCCAAATGCGAGGCTGCCGGCGCGGATATGGTGTTTGCGCCCGTCGCCTCGGAGATATACCCGGACGGGTTTGAGACGTGGGTGGATGTCGGCGGGTTGACCGACATCCTGGAAGGGCAGCGCAGGCCGGGGCACTTTCGGGGCGTGACTACCGTGTGTGCCAAGCTGTTCAACCTCACCGGAGCTGACCTCGCGGCGTTTGGGGCGAAGGACTATCAGCAGTTGATGGTCATTCAGAAAATGGTGCGCGACCTGAACATGAAGGTGCGAATCGTGCCGGTGCAGACTATTCGAGAGAACGATGGCCTGGCAATGTCGTCCCGCAACGCCTATCTGGCTCCGGACGAGCGAGTGGCTGCGGCGGTGCTCAACCGCGCGCTGAAGGAGGCTCGGGCCGTTTTTGAGAATGGCGAGAGAAACGCCCTGAAACTGAGGATGGTGGCCGAAAACTGCATCCGCAGAGAGCCTCTTGCTCATCTTGACTATGTTGAGGTAAGGGATGCAGAGACACTGGGCATAATCAGCGAGGCCGTAAAGCCTGTTGTGGTGCTGCTGGCTGTGAAGATCGGGACCACTAGACTCATAGACAACGCGGTGCTTTCTTGACATTCGCCGCGTGCGGGGATAGAATACAAGTGTAAGATGGCAACGAACGGAGGTGATTACCCTGAGGGTTCGAGCAAAAGAGCTTAGACGAACTCGGAAGCGAGCCGAGGAGAGATACAAGGCGCGTCTGCACGCCGACACTGAGAATACGTCCAAGAAGAGACGCTAGGTTTGTCTGAACAGTATTGAAACAAGGTCGTGGGCACGGATTCCCACGACCTTGTTGTACGTGGCGGTTGGATGATGTCCTGCCCAAGGATAGAGCAACTGCCGAGTGTGTTGGGGTTGCATCGGTCAAGGCTGACGGTAGGAGCTGCCGTCTCGCTGAATGCTGCGTCATGCCGGTCCTGAATCAAGTTCAGGATATCCGGCACCCATCCGGAGAAGGGATGGGTCCTGAACCAAGTTCAGGATGACGTGGTTGCTCACATACTCTGAGCTCTTACGGCGGAGGGGCTATTCGTGTTTCGGGACTTGACGGTTGGATAACGGCGCACGGATTGCGCACAGAGTGTAGGGTCCAACTCGGAAATC
>CAYSLA010000086.1:0-13815 GCA_964431685.1 uncultured bacterium
CTCTTGGCCGCCTGTGACCTCAGATCCGTGTTAGCCGACAACGAGGATGGCTACGTGCTGTCCGTTGAGGCTACTACCGGCGAACCCCTGAGAAAGCTGGTGCGGTTCTCGATGGATGACAGGCTAAGGATAGCCGCAATGTCGGAGGACATTATCGATGTGACGCGCGGAAACGATGACCCTACGCTGATCCTGGCTGCTCTGGCCGACGCTGCCAAGCAGCTCATAGAGGAATCCGAATACAAAGACGACGTAGCTGTGACGGAGGCAAAGAGCACGGATGAGTGATACTGTGGGTCCGAGTAAGGTGCGCCATATCCTGTCAATTTCAGGCGGAAAGGACAGTGCGGCTCTGGCTGTGTATATGCGGGATCGTGTGCCCGATATGGAGTACGTGTTCTGCGATACGAGGGAGGAGCTGCCGGACACTTACGATTACCTCCGTAGACTGGAGGCTTACTTGGGGAAGCCAATACACCGGCTGTATCCTGATCACCGATTCAGCCAATACCTGAAAATAAAGGGCGGGTACCTGCCGTCGCCGCAGATTCGCTGGTGTACCAGTCTGATGAAGATCAGACCGTTTGAGATATACGTGGGCAACGACGAAGTGCGGTCCTATATCGGCATCCGTGCAGACGAGGATCGTGAGGGCTACATCTCAAGCAAACCAAACATCCTGCCGGTCTATCCGTTTCGGGAAGATGGGATAGACATCCACGATGTCCATCGGATACTGGAGGAAGCCGGGCTAGGACTACCTGCCTACTATTCGTGGAGAAGTCGGTCGGGCTGCTATTTCTGCTTTTTTCAGAGGCGCATCGAATGGGTTGGACTACTCGAAAACTACCCAGAGTTGTTTGACCGCGCGCGCCAGATGGAGCACATGAAGACAGAGAACGGTCAATCGTACACTTGGGTGGACCGTGAGAGCCTTGACGAACTAAGGAGCCCAGAGCGCATCCGACAGATAAAGGAAGAACACGAAGAAGCAATGGATAGAGAACGTAGTCGGGCGCCGAAGGCACGATTAGTGGACGTGTTTTCATCCGCTATCGACGCAAGTGGATGTGGTGAGGCGTGCACAATATGTCGCATCTAGATATACAGCCGAACGCTGAATGCAGAGCCGCCGGAGAAGCCGAAAGTCATGGATTATCCACATATCGCTCCTTCGCTCTCAAGAGAGAAGGAGTGCGGCAAGTCCTGTTGTGTGCAAATGAATGTATCACAAGTCTGGCGGACATTCGTGAACGCACTTCACTTGGTACGGTGTATGTTGAAGCTATGCCACGGTTTGCCAAATCCGCTGGACTGATTAGTGCCGATGGTATGTTGAGCCGATTCGGCACGCTCGCCTATGAGAACGACCCGGGACTGAATGACAGCAGGACCCAATGGCTGATGCACTATCACATGGCAGGACCCCACAGACTCGGCCCGACATTTTGGCCGACTCTGTTCCAGTTTGTGCTCGGACGCCCCAGAATGACGCGCGAGGATCTTGTAGAATTCGTTCGGCAACTTGCTGGTGAAGGGTCAGAGGCTGGAAGTCGAGCTGTGAAATACGCGGTCTCTGCATTCACGAATACGTATACCCAGGAAGAGTGTCTAGGGCATCTTGGCATATTGACCGAAGATAGCGGTGTTCTCTCCGTCGGCGAGCCGGTAAAACCATCCCCTTGGGTAGTTGCGTACGCGCTGGCGGACTATTGGATGGCCCAATGGGGTCCCGTTTTGGGCGTCAACCTTAGCTCGATGAAGGAACCAGGCGGCTTAGCGTCGCTGCTGATGCTCAGTTCCGGAGAAATGAACACGTGTCTTAGAGACTTGCAGTCGCTCGGTCTTGTTCAATTGCAGCGGAAGGTGCCGCCTTTCCAAGTCTCCCGGTTGTGGGTTAGTCCGGACGAGATTCTGGAGCACCTTTATGACTGAGAGCCGTGCCAGCAGTCTAGTGAGTTTTCTGCGCAGTATGTCGCTGAGATGCCGCACGGGCATCATACTATTGTCCGCTGACGATATTGGCAGTGAGCGTGAGGTTGCTGCGCGTCTTGGGCTTGATGCCGTGGACTACGCCGAGGAGATTCTGCGCGGAGTGCCCTCTGACGCTCGGTTTGTAGATATAAGCCCCGAGACCGATGAGGGAAGGCTTCACGCACTAATCAATAGCACAGCGGGTGCGAACGCTTTACTTGTGTACAATTTTGACCTCGCGCTAGCCAGAATGGAACGCAGACAAAGGCAGTATCTCTGGCAAAGTATCAGGGACCGTCTCGCATACGGACGAAAAGCCCTGCTGATAGCGATGCCACAAGAGTCCGCGGGACTCATGCCGCCTGAGGAAGACCTGTCTGCATGGAGAGCAGATGAACGCATCGTGATCTACGATTCGTAGGAGGAATACTATGTCGCTTCTGATCCAAGACGTGGTAGTGCCGAACGAAAATGCCCGGTTTGCCAATGACGTGCAGCTTGGCTGGTACCCGGATGATGAACGCAATGTTCATCTGGCTAAGGGCTACATGTTTACCAAGAGCTCTACTGCGGGCTACGCCTCATCCATCGATGTTCTGAATTCTGTGCGGGATTCGTTCAGATGGGAAGGCAACCCAAATCGGCACGTTGTAGTGGCCACGTACGGACACGGAAAGAGTCATCTTGCCCTCGCCTTGGCTAACTTCTTCGGAAAACCTGACAACTCACCGGAAGTTGGTGGGCTTCTGGAATCCATTGCGCACGCTGTAGGAAGTGAGGCGTCCGCAGCCACCTATCGTGACTTCAAGCGTGATTGCGCGCCCTACCTGGTCGTGCGACTGCGAGGCGACAAACCAGAGCGCTTGAGACAGCAGTTGTTGACCGGCATAGAGACTGCACTCTCGGAACACGAGTGCACTCAGGACATCAAGTTGCCGTTCTGGTATGACACAGTAGAGACGTTGCTGACCTCCCTCGGAGACCAAGCCAGAGGCATAGCAGAAGAATTCCTCGCCGGTTATCGCCTCAGCGTCGATAGTCTCATCGCCCAGGTCCAGCAGAGAAAGGCGGACTACGACATCTGCCGGGAAGTCTTCCACAAGGTCCACGGAGTCTACCCAGACTTTGGCGGGGAAGTCAGTCTGCAAGATGTAGTGGAAGAGACCGCTGATCTTGTCTGCGCCGAGGGCAGACTGTCCGGCATACTCGTGCTGTTTGATGAGTTCAGCGCGTTCATACATCGCTACGCGCAAAGGTTTGACGCAGGTGCGGACACGTCTCTTCAGGATATGCTAGATGGAGTGGCAAACCGTACCGGGAAAGTGGCTTTCGTCGCTTTCTCGCAACACGATCCAGATACTGTGGCGGGAAATGCATTTCTGGCTATGGGTAGGACTGATGGTCTGGCTGACTTACGGAAGGAGCTGGATCGACTGCCCAAGCAGCAAAGATACCAGCTTTACTCGTGTATTGAGACTGTCCTGGACTCATATCTTAGCCAGCCACCGGATGTCTGGTCCCAGTTTGCCGATGTGCCTTCTATCCAGAAGGCACTGGTTGAGTCTACTGACCGAGCACTGGAACTGTTCGACAACAGATACTGCGACGCTTTGGGCTGGGATGATGAAACTATGCAGCGAGTGGTTACAGAAGGGTGCTTCCCTCTTCATCCCATCACCACGGCTTTGCTGTCCGGAGTGGAGTTCCAGGAAGTCACCGCTCCGCGCTCAGTGGTTGGTTTTGTCCTCGACAAGGTTAGACAGAAGAGCGAGCAGCTGGCCGCAGCCGATGGGCGGCCCAACTGGGTATATGCTGCCGAGATAGTGGACGATTTTCGTGCGATGCTCGGAGAAAACGACTATGCCGAGTATGATTCCGCACACAGAAAAGTCGGTCCTGAGATAACTGACGAGGAGGCAACGGCTCTCAAGGCTCTGCTTCTTCATTCAGTGGGGCGGATGAAGTCTCGCCGGATGGGGTTTGTCGTGGCCGTATCTGAACTCACCGGATTTCCGGTGGAAACGTGTGAGGAAACGCTGCGTAGTTTGGCTCAACGCGGGTACATCAAGAAAGACGACATACAGAAGACCTACACGTTCTGGACAGTGGGAAAGAGCCTGGCAGATATTGAGAAAGAACTTGCCAAGAGAATCAGCGATGCCACGGTTGACTGGGGGCTGATTTCCGAAGCCAACAGCAGCGTTGACTGGCAGAATTCACGTCTGAAGGCAATAGAGGTACATCACGGCGAATCTGGTCCTCCCGAAGAGCGGGCCTCCGTGCAGAAGGTGATGACTCGTGACACGTTCACGGCGGATCATCTGCAGAAACTGGCTCCCAAATTCGCAGTCGGCTCGAGCGGGATCACGGAAGGTCCGCGAGGCGTGGTCGTTAGACTCATTCCGGAAGACGATGAGGATATCGACTTGCTTTGCTCTTTGGCAGAGGATGTTGTCGATTGCGTGGGAGGTGATTTTCCAGTCCCGGTTGTGATCTCCATTCCATCTGAGCCCAGACCGCAATTGCTGAGAGAGATGCTCAAAGAGAGAGCTCTGAAGAATCTGGATTTTGACAAGCGCAAAGAATTCGGCGAAGAAATGTGCCAGCAGGAGCAGCGCCAGATACGGCAGAACGTAGACAGAGAAATCCAGGCGCTGTGCAAAGGAGGGAAAATCGTTGTCTCGTCGCGCTATCGCGCGGCTGTCAATGCACTGCCGCAGGCCACGGTGCAGTCTGCTCTCAACGAGTGCTATCGCCTGGCCTATCCTCGTACTCCCAGGTTCTTCACCACATACAAATCATCGTCTGCGAAGCTTCGAACCGCCGTTGAGAGCGTCGGCAAATGTCTGGCGAGCAACCGGCTAAGTGATGCCATGCTGACCAATCCGGTAGCAACTGACCTAATACACAAGTTTCTGATCGCAGGTAGTCCAGGGTCTTGGGGGATCTTGGGTGTTGATCTCAGAATCAAGCCCCCAGAAAGCAACAAGGCCGAAAAGGCTTGGCAGGTCCTGTGCGATCATCTGAAACCGGGGGCAAAGGCGGTGCCGCTAAGTGGCGCGGTCACAGAGCTAATGAACCCACCCTACGCGTACGGCTACTGCCAACTGGCGCTCATGCTTTGTGCGTGGTATGGCTACTACCGTCACGACATACAGATTCAGGAAGGAAATGGCAAGTCCTGCGCCTTTGAGGATTTCTTGAACTTACTCAACAAACCAAAGGACTTCCTGGAAGAGCTGTGTTTTGTTTCCCAGGTTCAGATAACCCGTCAGGACCGTGAGAAAGAAGTCGTAGAGGTCAAAGCAATCATCGAGCGCGTCAGGGACACTGTCTTCAGCAGGGTAGAGGGCGAAGATGCGCAACGCAGGCTGAAGATCTTTTGCGAGGACGAACGCAACGATCCCGCATTGCGTCGTGAGGCTGACAATGCACACGGCATGATTGCTACCGGTCTGGAGTTGGCGGCAAAATACGATTCCGCTGCTGCCCGTGTGCGTGAAAAGGCCGAGAATGCCACCCTAGTGTCCGACCTCGCATCGCAACTCAAAGTCCTTGAATCTGCAGACCTACCCAAGCCTACTTGCGTTCGGGCGACGGAGCTGGCAGTTGACGAGCTAAGAAACTGCGTGCTAGCGAAGATGTCTGAGGTCGTAGCATCCCAATGCACGAAACTTCAGCAGATATCGGATGTGGGCCAGTACGGACGGAACGAGCAGGAGCTCAAGGCAATCAAGAGCCGACTGCAGAGCGTTGGGCTTGCTCAGTTTGTGACCACCGTAGATGAAGCTCTGAAGGAGCTGGCGGCTTGCCGCCATCGGCTGGATGCAGTAGAGGCTGACAAGGTCATTCGGGCTCAGGTTACGGGGATGGGAACGAGTAGTCCACTCGCGCGTCTTCGAGGTGATCTCGAAGCCCTCAGTAAGATGAAGCCTGCCACCGAGGCTGTGACGACGCTGGTTGAGACAAGAAAGACGGAACTGCAGGCCGAAATCGATTCTCTGGTCACGTGGGCTCTAGAACTGCCAACTCGTATGCAAGTGCTTACGACAACTTCCGGTGTGCGGAATCTGCGCGGCGACATTCAGCGCAGGATTGATCGCTACAGTAATACACCTGAGAGCTCCTGCCTCGAGTCTGCGTTGAGTCTTTGTGATCTGACCGAGAGCGCTCTTGCGAACGCGGAAAGAGCAACAAGGCTTCCACTAAACAACCCAGAAGAAGCAAGTGATGCGGTCAACTCACTGGACACGCTTCTCGCCGAGAAAGACGGCCGTCTGACCGAGTCCTGCAAGGCTGCCATTACGGAAGCAATCGCATCGGTCAGAAACCGAGTTGCTGAGAGAGAATCCAGTGCTTTGGAGTGGCTTAGTGATCTCGAGCAGAAAGCAGCCGCAAACTCAGCACCGGAACTCGTACTTACGTCTTTGGCCAATACACCCACATTCCTGCCGGGCGACGCCGAGGCTCGCTTAGCGGCCGTCCGCGAGAAAGCAGGCATCGCTCAGGCAGATCGAGTTCTCGAGGTCAAGATCGACGCCATGGATCCGGCAGGTACCCTTGTAGATATGAGAGCAGAGCTCCAAGACCTCGCAGGTATGCAACCGGCAACTAAGCAAGTAACTGAGCGCCTGGAAGCGAAACGCAAGGAACTGCAGACGTCCGCAGAAGCTCTCAGGCAGTTCGCGCTGGATCTTCCTTCTCAAGTCGAGGGTCTGACTAGTTCCTCCGATGCCCAGGCGTTGCGCGACGAGATATCAAGGAGGCAATGGAGGTATGCAGGTTCTGAGGAACTTGGATCGCTGGAACGTGCACTGAGTTGTTGCGGCCGGTTGTCGGATACGTTGCGCGCTATCGAGAGTGTCGTGTCAACGCCGGTGCAAGATCCCGAAGATGCTCTGGCAAGAGCCAATCAGATACAGTCCATACTCCAACAGGAGCCTCCACTTTCCGAAAACCAGCAGACTCTAGCACGCGAAGCATTGTCCGCGATAGCGCGGACGGTGCAGGAGAACGAGCAGGCTGCGCGCGACTGGCTCGATGATCTGGAACAGAGGACTGCTCGCGGAGAATCACCGCTGGCACTCACGGCTTTTCTCGCCAAGGCGCCCGCGTTCATTCCCGAGGATTGCCGCGAGCGGATCGCCGGACTGCGAACCAGGATAGAGGAAGGCAAGGAAGCAGAACAAGCTGCGATGCAGCGCATTGGCTCGATATCGGGCGCATCCTCACTGCTCAGACTGAGAGAAGATCTGCAGTTTCTGGAATCCCTCTCAGGTCTGTCCGACAAGCACGAGCGTAGTCGAAACCAGAAACTAGACATTGTGCGCGGTGCCATTGAAGATCACTTGAAATTTGCCGCGGGTATTTCCTCGCGTATCGATGTCGCCAGTTCGCCCGAAGAACTAACGAAGATCAGAGAAGACATTCTGAGGCGGCAGTCCACATTTGATGGTTCTGCAGAATCGGATACGATCGTGGCACAGGCCGACCGGTGCCAGTGTGTTGCTGAGTTCTTTTCAGTCATCTCAAGGCTCAGAGCCTCTCGCCCCGAAACGCCAGTAGACCTGAAATCGGTCCTGACGGAGCTTCGAGATACGTTCACCAGGCACAAATCCCATCTAAGCAAGGAACACTTGGCACTGGTGTCCGAGCTGAAAGACTGTCTTGCCAATTACAAACAACAAGAAGAACTCAAGGCGATGGGTTGGCTTGCAGAAAAGGAAGCACAACTGAATGAACACAGGGAAATTGATGCGCTATCAAGAAGCCTGGAACCGCCGCCCCCGTTTCTACCCGCAGATGCTGCGAACAGGCTGAGTGATCTAAGAGTGAAAGTACGAGGTGCCGTGGACAGCGATGAAACCCTGCAAGTGAAACTGCACTTCCGACAAATATCGGACAAGGTTCGGCAGAAGGCTTGTCTTCTGGAGCTTCAGCAGATTGTTGAGGGAGTGGACCGCAAGTGAGCAACTACTGCCATCGATTGCTTGATATGGATGGAAACGCTCTGGTTCCCGAGGGCTTCAGAGTCGTCAGCAACGAGGTAGATTTCGTCTCGAGTGTGCTCAACTCCGATCCAATAGTAGTTCGAGGAAAGCTTCTCTGCCGATGGGCAAGCAGACTGTGGCGCGGGCGCGGTCTAGACTATGACACATTGGTTTCTCCAACGGAGTATCTGCGCAAGCGTTGGACGGCTATAGATGAACAAATGGCGTGTGATCTGGCCGCAGAGCTCGGATCAGACTTCGATCCTGCAACAGATCCTCCGACGGGAAGTCTTCTGGCGGCGATCTACCCGAACACTAACGATGTCTGGCTTCAGCAGCCGTCTCGTGCGCATCTGGCAAGGTGGCTGCTCTGGCTTGATTCTAATGAGATCAAGTCGTACACAGCTCCCATCATTGAAGACTTGTGTTCTTCGTGGCAGCGTTGGTGCGAGGAGAGAGAAGAGCTGCTGTTAGCGGCGGAGTACTCGGTGACAGACACAGCGAAAGCCCGCGAGGTTCTCAGAGACTGGTTCGGTCTAGATGGTGACTCAGCAACTGCTCAGCGTCTTGGGGTATTCCCATCGCCAGTCCCGGCCAAGTGGATCGAGGCAGCGAGCAACGAATGGGCGATGAGAACGATAGAACGGAGAGGCAGATTGATTGCTGATCTGCAACTGGACTTGCTGCCCAGAGAACTGGCAATGCTTGCGGCGGAAGAAACCAGGAAGTATCTTGTTCACAATCCCGATGCGTTGAACCGGGACGTGATCAAGATCCTCTTGCCATACTTGCAGACCTCAGCAATGGAGGAGCTCACCAGGCTGATGCCGCCGCCGATCCCACGAGATGTACCGATAGTCGCCAGCGATGTGTTGGCGTGGTACTTGGACGAGTACTTGCCTTACAGACAATGGGGAGCGATCACTGATGAAGAACACGTGCGCTCCCAGATTGCGGAACTCAACGGCCAGTTCAACGCATGGTTTCTGCAATGGTATGCCAACATGCTCGCAACTGGGAGCCATGAGTGCCACTTCGTGGCGTCGCGTTCGCGCCAGATCCGGACTCGTGCAGAAAAGGACAGCATCATGTTCTGGGTGCTGCTTGACGGACTCGCCTGGTCAGATGCAGAAACCATATTGAGACTTCTGCAGGAGAGGATTCCGTACTTGTCTGTCCAGTCGGAACCCCTTTTCACGTTCGTGCCGACCGTCACACAGTTTGCGAAGCCAGCTGTGATTTCTGGCACTGCTCCTGTGGAGGTAGATGGACTCTCTCCACAGGAAGTGTTTTCGCAGACATTTCCGGATGGTAGATGGCTACCCGAGAACCAACACCCGCAGCAGGCTCTCTCTCTGGCCAAGGCCGGAGATCTTTTCTGTTGGAGCGTATCAGAGCCCGACAAGACCTATCATCAGAAGGCTGACAGACCCACTACGCAGAGCAAGATTGCCGCTGTCTTGGCCACAATCTCCAACAGGATTGCCGATGCTGTGGCAGCGGTTCCGCCTGAGTTCGCTTTGAAAGTGCTTCTGACTACTGACCACGGGCGTTTGCTCCAGAATGTCGGCAGACGGCGAGAGGTTCCTGATGGTATGCAGGCTCAGTGTCGTGCGGCTTGGGGTGATTCTCACAAGAACTTTCCGGCGTCTGGTGTCGTTGAGGAAGACGGAATGCTATTCCTGCACGCCGGTCGGTTTGGACTGGCCGATGACTGCGTGGTCCTAGTAGGTGACGAAGCCTTCTTGATGGCGGACGGTAAGGCAGGTACCGAGGCGTTCTCACACGGCGGATTGTGCCCGGAGGAATTGGTGGTTCCGTGGGTAGAGATTGTGCGCGATTCAAGGCGTCCCGAGGTCCGGTGTTTGCTGACTGGAAGGTCGCGTGCGGGCGAGAACGGCGCACTAATCCTGTCAGCGTTCAACGCTAGTGAAACCACGCTAGGAGTGAGGGGCCTGAATCTCAGACTTGGCGACAAACAGGACACGCTTTTGCAGATCTCGGGTGAGATAGTTCCTAAAGGAGAAACCTCATTTAACATTGACATTGAGCGCTGGCCATCCAAAGCCGATTGTGAAACCGTCAAGGCCAAGGTGGAGGTAGTGTTGCCCAGCGGCGTCTGCTATGAGATCGAAGCCGACGCGAGAATTGAGAGCGAGGAACTGTATTCGCGACAGCCTCTGCTTGACGATGAGTTCTAGATTTGGGAGATGAGTAGAGTGACAGATGCAGTCGAGGAACTGAAACAGAAGACTATGCGAGTCTTCGGTAATGCGTCGATTGACAAACGCCGCTTGCCTGCAAGCCAGCTTCAGAAGAGAAGCGTGCCCGGATACGTTGGGGAGTGGGTGCTGGAATCAGTAGTACCGGGAACGGGCGAGATGTCCGCGGATGAGATTGAGAAGGTTCAGGATTGGGCGGAGAAGGCAATCCCGGGACCTAGTGATCAGAACCTGATAAAGGCGCGCCTACTCCGCGGCGAAACGGTCAAGCTGCTCACGCCCGTCCAGGTAGAGATATGTCTGAAACGCAACAAGCAAGATAGGGTGGCCAGACTGAGTCTTGTGGGCGTGGATGATGCCAACGTGACCGATGAGCTCCTTGAGCGACACCCGGGGCTCCTAAAACAAGGGCTGTGGGGAGTCACCGAACTTGTGAACACGGATCAGGGGGTGGCGATAGCATCATTCCGTCCCATGCAGGCGTCTGTGGATCTGAGAATGTTCAAGGAGGCCCGCCGCGAGTTTTCGACAACGGAGTGGCGTTCGCTACTCATTCTCTCTATGGGCTACTCGCCGGATGCGTTCACGACAGAAGAGCAGAATCTGCTGATATGCAGGTTACTGCCGCTTGTTCAGAAGAGTATGCACTTGATGGAACTAGCGCCCAAAGGGACAGGAAAGAGCTACGTTTTTGAAAACATCAGCCCTATGGTTCGCCTCATCAGCGGGGGGAACGTGTCACCGGCCGTGCTCTTTGTAAACAACGCCACTGGACAGCCTGGATTACTCGCGCGGTTCTGCGTGGTGGTACTTGATGAGATTCAGACCCTCAAGTTCGAGAAGCCCGAGGAGATTGTGGGAGGTCTGAAAGGTTTTCTTGCGAACCAGCGCCTTACTCGTGGAGGTCTGCACGAGTCGTCTAGTGACTGTGGGCTCGTGATGCTCGCAAACATCGCTTTGGACGAGAACCAGTTGCCGCTGTGCGACCCGTTGATTCGAGAACTCCCACCGTTTCTTCAGGAGACCGCATTCCTGGATCGCATCAAGGGCATTATTCCCGGATGGGAGATAGGCAAGCTGAATGTTGCGAGTTTTGCCCAGTCGGTTGGACTCAAGTCGGATTTCTTTGGAGACACACTCATTGAACTGCGGTACGACTTGATGGGTGACGACATAGCAAGCAGAAGGTTCAGGCTCATCGGTGATCGCCCCTACAAACGAAACGAAGAAGCTGTCAAAGCCATAGCAAGCGGCCTAATCAAGCTATTGTTCCCGCACGGCGAGGTGAGTGATGCCGATCTATGCCGTTACTGCATACTCCCTGCGGTCAAGCTTCGGCAGGCAGTATGGGACCAGCTATATCGACTCGACTCCGAATACCGCCAGTTTGAGCGCGAGATACGATGGGAACTCCGGTCAGACAACTGAGGCCCACACGTCTGAGTAGCAGGCGCCGACTTGGCCAATGCGGTCAACTGGGACGCGCATACACGGGCTCGAAACGTCCCCTGTACTATGGGCTCTGTGACGGACATCCAGAATACTAACCAGGTATTGACAATCAGGCATTCTGAGGGTATACTTCCATATGTGTGGTGTGGCTGACGCTTGGTGCATCCAGAATGCGTTTGTGAGGTGATGTTACCGTGTGGAAATATGTCGTAGACCCGACGTACACAGTCATAATGAGGGAAGAGACTCCCTTTGAGATTGCTCTACTTGCGCTCGTGGTTATACTTCTACTCGTCATTCTCCGCTTGCTCAGAGCTATGAAGAGCACAACAACGCAAACTGTTCCGGCAGATAACCCTGCTCCCCCTCCAGAGCCTCCTCAGGTGCATACAGAGACCGTCTCCAAACCCGAAGAAACTGTGGAGAACTCTCCACAGCCAGTCTCCGTGCTCTCGGTGCCAGAGGACCCGTTGATGAACAAGGCTTGGCTGGGCCTGGCTGAGGAGTGTGTGTCGCTCTATGACGAGATGTTCTGCCTGTCAAGTGAGGTATCTCCGGAATCGAAGGAAATGCTGCTTCACCTTATGATCCGCATTCAGCAGACGCTTGAACGTTCTGATGTGGAAGTGACGGAAGATGTTCGCAGCTTCGACCGACTGCGACACAAGGATGTAGGCAAGAGTATGCCAGCAGATGGAACGCCAGTAGTAGCTACGCTGAGTCCAGGATACTCAGTAGGACGGAAAGTCCTGCGCAAGGCAATTGTAAAGACCAACTAGATGAAGATTATTGGAGGAAGACCGCTATGGAGGATGGATACCGATCAGCTTTTGACGACTTAGCCTCTGCAGGCGCAACCCCTGATCCGTTGGGTATGGCACATGAAGGTCCCGTAATCGGCACTCCAGCGACAGACACGTTCTTCTGGGATGGACAACAACAACTCGATGACGGCTGCGCGATAAAGTGCCAAGAGTTCATCCTGGAGCAATTCACGGGTCAGGAGATTGATGAACTGGCTCTGGCCAACTATGCACAGGCGCAGGGATGGTACACTCCAGGCCAAGGCACTCCTTTTGAGGCTCTAGGCAACATACTGGAAGCCAATGGCATTGCGGTTAACCGCTATGTAAACGCCACTCTTTATGACCTGGCCAACGAACTGGCGCAGGGTCACAAGGTGATAATTGGCGTGGATAGCGCAGAGCTCTGGTTTCAAACTGATGGAAATGGCGCTGACCACGCGTTGGTGGTCTCCGGCATAGACACCACAACGGATCCTCCTGGGGTAGTAGTCCATGACCCGGGCACAGGGTCTGTTGCGCGATACCCGATGGAGCAGCTTCTGGCCGCCTGGGATGACTCCAATCACTTCATGGTATCAACAGTGGAACCCGCGCCGCCGTCATTGCCTGAGATGGTCAACTTCCCCTACGATCAGGGACATATTCCACAGGTGTTCAATATTCCCTATGACGAGTTTACTCAGTATGCTGTCCGGGAGGAAGACTTTCTTGACATACTCAGGCATCTGTTCCAGCATCTGTTCGGCATAGACCACACCCATCCATACGATCATCTCGTCCAGCCACAAGTGATATTCATTCCGGGACTGTTTGACATACCTGTACAACCGGGCCCAGGAGTGCCGCCCGGATGGGCCAATCCACCTGAGTCTCCGCCATCGCCGGTGAACACTGACAGCCAGGATAGTCCCGAACCAACGAGCCAGCACGTGGAGACGGTTGTAGAGGCTCCGCCGGTCGTTGCAGATCCCCATGTTGACGTGACCGTGAACGTCGACGTGAATGTGCCAACGCCTTCCACGGATGAGGCCTTTTATGATGATCGGACCGTCACCGAGACTGTTTACGACTCTCTGCTTGACGATGACGGATCATTCACCACAGATGGCGAAGAACCGCCTGAAGAATACCAGGATATCCCTTTTGCTGACACGTCGACTAATGTTCCTGGTGCTCCCGACGGATACGAGTCTCCTCTTGATACAGATTCGTTCTACGGCCCGGAAGCATCAGTGACCGATCAATATACCGATGCTGATCTCGGCTACTCCGAGGTTCCGGAGGCAGGTTCCGAAGTCTCCGTTGATCCGATGGACCCGTATCCAGACATGTCCGTTGGTGACGTGACTCTAGATGCCCCCGGTCCAGCAG
>CAYSLA010000087.1:0-13805 GCA_964431685.1 uncultured bacterium
TCTGCCGCTCGTTGTCGAACCGTTCGCGGGCGTGTTATACTATGTCCGGACAAGATGTCCGTCACAACCGCCGCGCCATAATAGGCGCAAGTCATCTGCAGGGAACACTACCCAGCAGCGAAAAACACGAGTACGAATCGGAAAGGGTATCTAGTGAGAATATGGATGGTCAACCCCAACGCTGTGGATCCATCGCAGCCCGGCGGTACCAGACACTATTGTCTGGCTGAGAAGCTGGTGGGTCTCGGGCACGAGGTCACCGTGATCGGTTCCAGCATTCACTACTCCATCCGCGAAGATACCCATCTGTCCTCCGGCGAGACCTATCGCATCCAGGACTGCGACGGCGTCCGCTTTGTCTGGCTCAAATCCATTCCCTACAAGTCCAACTCGGTAGGACGCGTGTGCTCGATGCTGAAGTTTGCTCACTCGGTTCGCCGCCAGTTGCCGAAACTGGGACTGGGCGCGCCGGATGTGATTCTTGGTTCAGTGCCGGACTTGTTCTCGGCCTATGCTGCCCAACGGCTCAGCCGCCAGATGGGTGCGGCTTTTGTGCTGGAGGTAAGGGACTTGTGGCCCTCATCGCTGGTCGAGGTGGCAGGCTTGTCTAACAGGCATCCGCTTGTAATGCTGATGGGGCGTATCGAGCGATATCTCTATCGCAAGGCGCGGGAGATCATTACCCTGATGCCAGAAGGCCGTTTGCGGATAGCTGAGTGCGGCGTTCACGACAGAAATGTCACCTGGATTCCAAACGGAGTCGACACGACGAATATGTCGGCCCCCGAATACCCCGGAGTGCACAATCCGCTTACTGCGATGTACGCAGGCGCACACGGGGACGCCAACGGCCTTGACGCTGTTCTGGACGCCGCGGCCCTGCTCCTGGAGACTCCCTGTGCTCAGAGTCTGAGGATATGTCTGGCCGGTTCTGGGCCGGCCAAAGCCAGGCTTGCCAAGCGGGTGGAGGACGAGGGTCTGACGAATGTCTCGTTCGAGGATGCGGTACCCAAGAGTCAGATGCGCGATCTCTATGCAAAGGCCGACATGTTCATCTTTGTCTTGAGGCCCCTGCGGCTGTTCGAGGTCTACGGTGTCAGCCCCAACAAGCTCTACGAGTACATGGCTGCGGCTAGACCCATCGTCTTCGCCTGTTCTTCCGGGAACAACCCGGTTGCCGAGGCGCAGTGTGGAGTCTCCGCCGATCCACGCAGCCCGCAGGAGATCACGGATGCTCTCCGCACCATATCCGAGATGTCAGCAGAGGAAAGGGCGGCTATGGGCGCTCGCGCAAGGGAATACGCCGAGCGCAATCACTCCTTTGATGCACTGGCTCGGAAAGCCGAGGCCGTGTTCGAGCGGGCGATGAATGGGTAATCGATGAGAGACTACCGTTCAATTGCGTCTCAACTCTACCGGATGGCCAAGATTCTCGCTGGAAAGAGCTACTGGCACCTGCCGCAGGGACTCGGTATGCACTACGTTCCGGGCGAACTGAGAGGCTACTTCAATGATCTCTCACGCAAGACGCAATACCCCGGGCCAATTGACGACCACTCCATCCCGCTGGTCGTTTTGAGTAACGGGGACAAAGTCTACTTTCCAACTACGATATTTCACAAAGGGCTTGGCCACTGGGACTTGTGGCTGGCCAGTGATCGACAGGACGAAGCACACTGGGATGGTTTCATAAAGGCCGCCCAGTGGGCCGTGGAGAATCAGGACGATCGTGGAGGATGGGCTATCTGGTCCCAGCTTGACAGCCAGTGTTACTCTCCGTATTCTGCGATGACCCAGGGAGAGGGCATCTCCCTGCTGGTGCGCGCTTACAGCATCACCAAATCAAGCGAATACATGGAATGTGCCGGTCGTGCCTTCGATCTCATGCTGTTGCCTGTCGATGAAGGCGGTGTCTGCAGAAACACTGAGCAAGGCCTCATCCTTGAGGAGATTCCTCTCGAATCCCCTAAGACAGTACTGAACGGGTGGATCTACGCTCTGTTCGGTGTTATCGATCTCTCTCTTGTTGACCCGTCGCAAAAGGTCAAGAGCACCCTTGAATCTGCTTCGGAGGCGCTGTGCCGTCTTATGCCGCAATTTGACGCGGGCTACTGGTCGTACTACGACACGGCGGGGACTCTGTCCAGCCCGTTCTACCACAGGCTGCATATTGCCCAGCTTCAAGCTCTGGCGGGCACATTCGCCCAGTTTCCAGCGTTTGCCTCATACCTGGCGAAGTTCGAGAGTCAGCTAGAGTCGCCAGTATCGCGTTTGCGCGCTCTTGTGACGAAGTTCTCGCAGAAACTCTCTCAACGCGCTTCCGGCCACGTCATTCGGTAGCAGCTACTCGTGCCTGCTGGCTGGGTTCCTACGCTTCGGACGGTGCCCTTTGCACTACTGGGCTTGGTCTGGTTGCCAGTCGCAGCGTAGGGATGAAGTAGAGCAGCAGGAACGGCAGAGAGTTGATGAGCGCAGGCTTGAACATTCCCACGGTGCCCATCCGCACAGCCAGAAACACCAGCACGTATATCAGATACGCCCACCACAACGCTGTGCCGTCCGTCATGCCATTTTCAGTGAACGCCTTGTAGATCCACTGCACAACGCAGGCGTGGGCAATCATAAACAGCAGCACTCCAACCAGCCCGAACGCCCAGTATCCGTCTGTCAGGTAGAACGACCCGTAGCCTGCCCCGGCCTCTCGCAAGCCGGGATAGAACACGTCGAGAAAGCGCCCGCTCAGCGGCAGCGGTCTGTCGCGGTAGAGCGCCCTCGGAATGAAGACCAGGAGTTCGGAGATTACTGATTCGCCATAGGTGTAAGTTGTTTCGCCATCCCGCATACCAATGAGTAGCCGCATTAGATTCTGTCCGACGAGAAACTCACCGGTGTGTCCCAGTTTCAGAAAGGACGTGTCTCCCCGTGCGACCGACTCGGCGAGTATGGATGCCATTTCCACTGGGTTGTTGGTGAAACGAACCAGGTCAACTATGCCTGTCATCACGAAACCGGCGATGAACACGACCACCAGAGTCCAGATGCCTATTCGCTTCACACGATAGTGCACGAATATCAGTGCCAACGTGCCCAGCATCGCCAGGTTGCTCCTTTGTCCGCTTAGCAGCACCGTTGCGGCGTGGGCCGAAAGCAGCGCCGCCCCCGCCAGACGGCCGAGCAGGTTTCGGCTTCTGAACAGGAGAAGCAGTCCCAGCATCAGCAGCAGGGCCAGGGGTATGTTATAGAGGAACACCTCGCCCAATGGCTGGCTTGCGCCCATCTCCATCTTTTCCACGCGGCTTGACAAGGCGGTTTCGACGTAGGACTTCACGTGAAGAAAATCGAATGCGCCTTTCAGCCGACTTGCGCACAGCAGCCCGAGCAGCGGCGCTGCCCACATCAGTTTCGAGAGAGTTCGTCTGTCGGAGAGCCTCTCGCGGAAACTGCCCGGAATACCGATCCCCACACGCGTTCCCTTCCCCAGTACGAACCCTGCCGCGAGGCCGATAAGTCCCATCAAACAGCAGATGTAGAAGAAGTTCAGGATGTCGCGGCTGACCGATTCTCCCTGGTGGATCGCGCCCGTATCCACGGTGTTGATTGCACTCGCCGCGGAGTAGAGGTAGAACAAGGCAAATGTTGGGAGAATCGGTGCAAATGGGTCTAATGGTTCAGAGCCCTTGTAGAGCTTCAGGGCGACTGCCGCGATGGCGAAGTAGAGAACCGAGTATATCAGGAACTGTCCGCCAGGCGACACGTAGTCCTGTGTGAATGAGCATAGCAGAAGACAGGCTGCGGCTGCCGGCGCGCATATAAGCAGGTTGCGGATGCGTATCATTGCGCCGCATCCTCCCTCGCGCCTTTACGCCGAAGCAGGCTGTAAGCGACCCAGATGGTGAACCCGGAGTAGACGGCATAGGCGGTGAAACGGGCTACAGACAGCCCCAAAACGCCTCTGGCGGCGAGCAACAACTCCATGCCAATGAATACAGCGAAGTACAGCAGGGATGCCCAGCATATCAACCACGTCTTATCGTAGGCCATGATTACCGACGAGGCCATGCGTGATTCCGCGTAGAGCGGAACGGTAACCATAGTTATGACCAGCACGAGCCATTGCCCCGCGTAGTCCCCGCCCGCGAAATGCATAATGTGTCCGCTCAGCAGGCTAAGGACCAGTACGAATGGCCATATTAGCGATTCGTTCAGCATGAACAGGCGTTTTACAGTCCTGACAGTGGTCTGCGAGTCGTGGGCCGCAATCCGCTCAGCCAGAATCGGCATCGAGGTCTGTCCGACCATCATCGGCACAAACATCAGAAGTTGGTATCCCTGGTTCACGAAGTTGAAGATTCCCATCTGCTGCAGACCGTCGGGCTGGCGTGTCATTATGACACAGGTCACCCAGTTCGCCAGTGCCACCGCGAGACTTCCAACCGTGGCCGGCAGAGCAAATCCGACAAGCACTCTTCTTTCTTTCCAGAAACCGGGTGCCTTGAGGGACACGCCGTGCCGTTTCGATACTCTCCGGATGTATATGTTGCTGACTATGCAAGCGGCTCCCCAGCCAGCAACCAAGGCCCACACCGCGCCGAGGTAGCCCAGGTAGTGAGCGCCCAGCAGCATAGTCGGCAGTGCCATCACTCCTCTGGCGATATTGGCCACCGCCGCTTCCTTGAACGCCTCAAAGCCCGCCAGGACACCGACCTGTAGTCCGTTGATGCTGGCTAGCAAGAGCGCCAGAGCGGCAAGTCTCACTCCGGCGGTGATGTGCGGGGCTTTCAGAACTACGTTGGCGATAAACGGTGCGCCGAAAAGCACTACTAGTGCTGCTGTGATGGAAAGAGCGTAGGTGACGAATGTTATGAGTTTCAGCACTCTTCCCGTTCTCGCCGTGTCAGTGCCCCTTAGTTCAGCCACGTATTTTGTGGCCGTGACACCAAGGGATGTTCCCACCAGTAGAACGAAGAAGACGAAGGTGCTCTGGATAATCCCGAACTCGCCGAAATGCCTGGCGCCCAGCATCCTGGCCACCAGGACGGAACCGACCAGTGAGGATAGTGACGCGACGGCGTTGCCCACCACCGTCCACGACAGGCCTCTGAGGACTCGTCTGCCGACGCCGCTGGCAGGCAGTGCGCTCCGCCCTTTGGCTCGCCAATCATCCATCAGCCTGTGCAGGTCGTACAATCATTACCTCTTTGTCTCGTCGGGAATCGCTCAGCCAGACGCGTCCGTTAGCCGAACAGTTGGTGCCGCTGCCTGAGCCAAGTCGAAGGGCCGGTAATGTTGCGCGGAACTGCTGCAAAGCTGCGCATCCGAACAACACTTTCCCGGGTTTTGTCAGCAATCAATTGATGGTCAGGTCCTTCGACCGCGTGCGTTCGTTATCACGGACATCAGGATGACGGCCAGTAGAGCGCCGAGCGTACCGCCGAACGCGGCGTTGACCATGGTCCGCGGTGCTACTTTCTTGTAAACGGGTCGGGCACGGTCGATGACTTGATAGTCGCCGTACTCGCCTCGCTGCGATATCTGAGCGAGCTGATACTGCTGGGTCAGTAGTTCGTAGGTCTTGCCCAGCACTGCCAGCTTTCGTTGGAGGCGCATATACTGGAGGCCCACTTCGGGAAGAGTGGACACCCTGCCCATCATATCTTTCTTCTTCGCTTCCAGAATAGCCCTGCTCGAGAGCAGAGAGCGTTTCTGAATCTCCATCGCCACAAGCTGGTCCGGGTCGCCGGCATTTGCCAGTCGGCTCTCCAGCCCCTGCAACTCCACGTCAAGGTCAAGCAGCTTCGTATCGAGGCTCCCCATCTCAGTAATGAAGATCTTTGCCTGCTCGTCAATCGCGGCTATGTCGTTCTTCTCCTGGAAGTCGCGCGTTTGATCCTCGGCCTCTTCGAGCAGGGCGGCGGTCTCGCCGAGCTTCTTCGCGATGAAGTGCGACTTAGCTTTCGATGACGTGATTACCATGTCGCCCAGATTGTCCACGATCTTGTTAACTACCGTCGCAGCCAGACGCGGGTCAAAGACCGTTGCCGAGACGGTGATGGAGCCGCCTACCTTGTCCCTGGAGACAGTAACCCGATTTGAATAGACCCTTGCCACTTCGTCAAGCGAAGGCTTCTCTTTGCCGTGGAACTTGGGATTGTCCTGAAGTTTGAGCTGGCGGATGACTCTGAGGCGCATAGTGTCGCTCTTCAGCAGTGCGGCCAGGTAGTCGCCGCCGCTTCCGCTTCCCAGCGAAACGGGGAGATCTTTCACGAGTGCGGCCAATCCGCTTCCTGAGCTGTCCTGAGCGTAGATCACAGATGTCGAGGCGTATTCCCTGGGTATTGTCAGGCTGTAGCCGAACGCTACAATCGCTCCGAGCAATCCAAAGAGCGCCCATACTTTCCACCATGAGAGCAACTTCCAGAAGACCGGGAGAAGATCAATGTCGTCCGTGCCGCGCTGGGTCACTCCGGTGTCGGATTGAGATAACATGCTTGTTGATAGACCTTGGCGTTGTATTGTGTCGGAACAAGTTTATCCCAAAACGCCATGCCCGTCAAATCACGCGGGCCGCCGCGGGTTATACTTTCTTCCACCTGGCCATGTCTTCGCTTTCGATCTCTATGAATGGCTCGCCAGCGGATTTCTCGTCTTTCTCCAGATGGGCGATACCGTCACAGACTCCCAGAAACGTGTAGATCTCGTTAGCAGGCGATCTGACCTTGTCCATACGTTTGATGCCATAGATGCTCGGCCCAGTCTCAGCGATAATGTCTCTTCTGATCACGGCGATTGGCTTGTTGGGCATGTCCAGGACCTCCGGTTTCCTTACGTTAGTCGTCGTATTGCATTGGTATAAAGAGGATATTGTAGTGTGAGTGAAGTGCGATCTCCGAGTTCGAAATCTGCGCGATCAAAGCCAGGCGCGACCGTTGTACCCAGAAGCGCGTATTGGCCGCCATCCGCCACAGAGCATCCCTGCCAGACTCCGCGCGGAATGATCATCTGAGGCCTCTGCCCGTCCATCAACTGCGGCCCAAGCGCTACGGTGGCACCCGATCCGTCGGGGTACAGCAAGAGCATCTCAACCGGATCGCCAAGGTAGAAATGAAACACCTCATCAGACAGCAGCCTGTGCATGCGGGAGAACGTCTCTGCCGTCAGCAGGTAGTATATACACGTAGACATCGATCTTGGCGAAGCGTAGCGCTCGTCCAGCAGCGGAGCGGGTATCACTTCCGGACTGCGGTAGGTCTCCGCGTAGAAACCACCCTCCACGTCAAGTGGTTCCAGCCTGAGCGCCTTGATTACGTCCGACGCATTCATCTATCCCATCGCCTTTCGCACCGCGTCCGCGATGTCGCCAACCAGTTCATCGAGTTCGTCCTGGTCAGGCCCCTCAGCCATAACTCTGATGAGACTCTCTGTGCCCGACGGCCGCACCACTACTCGGCCGCGTCCGGCAAGCCTGGTCTCGGCGCACCGGATGGCCTGGGCTATGGCGGGATTTGCATCCCAGCCGTCCTTTCGTTCGACGCGTACGTTCACCAGGAGTTGCGGATACTCCTCCATCTGGGCGGCCAACTCGGACAGTCTGCTTCCCGTGGCGAGCATTATTGCCATCATCTGCAGTGCCGTGACCATCCCATCGCCGGTGGTAGTATGTCTCGAGAGAATTATGTGACCGGACTTCTCTCCCCCCACAACAGCGCCGGTGCGTCGCATTTCCTCCGCCACGTATCTGTCGCCTACCGGTGTTCTCACGAGTTTGAGGTTGGCTTTTGCGATGGCAATCTCAAGACCGACGTTGCTCATCACCGTGCCGCATACGGTGTTCTCGGGTAGTCCGCCGTTCCGGGCGTGGAACAGCCCATATATCGCCATTATGTGGTCGCCATCAACAATCTCACCACGCTCATCGGCGAGGATGACCCGATCTGCGTCTCCATCGAACGCAAGCCCGATGTCAGCCCCAACCTCGCGCACTCTCTGCGCCATCCCGGACGGGTGCAGTGACCCGCAGTCCACGTTGATGTTCAGACCGTCCGGTGAACAGTTCATAAGAGTGGTTTTTGCACCAAGCTCATCAAACACCCGGGGCGCGAGCTCGCTGGCGGCTCCGTTGGAGCAGTCTATCACCACTTTGAGCCCTGCGAGGGGCTGGGAGATGGAACGCTTTACGTGGTCGGCATACTCCCAGGCAAGCTCTCGCCGCTTGAGTATCCGTCCGACATCCGCGCCCTGTGGCCGGGGAAAGCTGTCGAAATCATCAATCTGCTTTTCTATCAGGCCTTCGAGCTCGTCGGCCAGCTTGTAGCCGTCCGGCCCAAAGAACTTAATGCCGTTGTCCGGCATCGGGTTATGGCTGGCAGACACCATTGCACCCGCTGCGGCGAAGTTGGCTCTGGTCAGGTAGGCCACGCCGGGGGTTGGAATCATCCCTGCGAGCATCGCGGTTACACCCTGGGAGCACATGCCCGCGGAAAGTGCGCTCTCCAGGATGTCTCCTGAGATTCGCGAATCAATCCCGATTACTACCCGGGCGTTTTCCTTGCGCTCAATGATAAGATGCGCTGCGGTGGTGCCAAGCTTCAGGGCCAGAAATGGTGATAGCTGGGCATTCGCGAGCCCGCGCACCCCGTCAGTTCCGAACAACTTCGCCAAGCTCATTGCCTCCTTGAGATACTCTCGACCACACCTCCCCCTAACCCCCTCCGAAACGGAGGGGGGAGGTGTTCCGCTTCCTACTGCTCATCCGTTTCATCTGCGCGGATGATTACCGTCACGCGCGCCCGTCTAACCTCAGGTCTGGCTGACAACCCTCTGGGAATGCGAATAGCCACGTCTCTCGTGACAGTGGTTGTGGATTCCCTGACGCTTACCGGTTCAGTCGTGACTGTGCTGACTTGCGCCAGGTCTTCCGGTTTGCCCTGCAACGTAATGGACTCAGGCTTGACCGATACGGAAATCACCTTTGTCGGGAACTTGGGAGCGTCAACGACGTTAGCGCTCACTACAACCAGCTTTGATGCCGGCACGGGGATCAAGGCAATGTCGAGTCTGGTCTTCGGCGGGTCGAGAACAACGCCAAACACCTGGCTGCCCGCGGAGTCCATTGGGATAACCTCATAGTCGCCGGATACCGAGGCGCCGTCAGGCTTGACTCCTGCGGCTACTACCAGCCGCTGCACCCGGGCAACTGACGTGGCTGGGCCAGATACCGAGACGCTTGCGGGAGTAAGAGCTGGGTTGCCAAACTTGAAGCCCAGTGGGGGAGCGGTGGTCAGCTTGAGTTCAACGGGCATACGTTTGCCGCGCACGGGCTCAAGGTGAACGGTGACGACCTTTGGCGACACCGTGATCTGCGCATCCCGCGCCAGAACATCGGAGATGCGTGCACGCACCGATGCCTGGATGTCGTGTGGTCCCACATCGCCCCGCACGCTCGACAGATCTACCCACACCTGGGCGTCTTCGGGTCGAACCGAATCCACCACGCTCTTTAGACCACGGACTGTGACTCGCGCGCCCCGAGTTCCGAGCTCTGCAATATAACCGCTCGACAGGTTGGCTATTTTGATAGGCACTTCTATAGTCTTCGCGGTGTGAGGATAGCGCTCCGAGTTCACGTAGAACCACAGCGCAACTGCACCCAGCAGGGCGATTAGTTTGTAAAGCCAGTTCTGTCTGATCATTTTCTTGTGATACGAGCCTTGCGGAGAGTACCGTTTACCTTCCTTGCCAGATCACTTTTTCGATGAGTACCGTCGGAATAACCCATAAGCAAATGGAGGCGTTTGCCGAGCGTCTCCTCGGTCAGACCGCGTATCAGACGGCCGTCCACTGCGAGAGAAATCGTTCCAGTCTCTTCGCTGACCACCACCGCAACTGCATCGCGAGTCTCTGAGACTCCCAGAGCAGCTTTGTGACGCGTATGAACCATCGCGCCCACATCGCTCTCGGTCAGAGGAAGCGTACATCCCGCGGCCAATATGTGGGCGCCTCGAACGATCGCGGCTCCGTCGTGTAGAGGATTCCCCGGGTAGAACAGCGAGCACAGCAGGTTCCGCGAGACCAGCGCGTCCATTGTCGTGCCCGTTGCGGCGATGTCATCCAGGGCAGTGTCACGCTCAAGAACGATCAATGCTCCAATCTTGTTTGACGACATCCAGGCAGCGGCGTGCGCTACGCTCGGGATTACGTGGGCGTTCTCCTCCTTGGCAAGAGACGCCAGGCCACGTCCCCAACCCGTAACGCGCCCCATACTCTCCAGAGTATTGCGCAACTCCGGATAGAAGAGTATCACCAACGCGACAGGGCCCAAAGGAAGAAATGATCGCAGAAGGTAGTTGAGCGTGTGCAGGCGCATCTTGTCGGTGACGTAAGCTAGCACCAGCAGGAGCGCGAGGCCGACAATTATCTGCCAGGCCCGCGTCCTCTTTGAGAGCATGATCAACCAGTAGATCGCCAGGGCGACTAAGAAGACGTCAAAAAAAGTTGACACAACCGAGGTCCACCCGGTTACGCTTAGTTCGTTCAGCCAAGCCGATAGCACTTTCAATTTCGTCCGCCCGGCGGCCGGAGTGTATTGACTGGCTCAGTGGGAATGAGAAGCCGTAGTATGCGGCGCCGCCTCGATTAACAGTATATCATTCCCGCATACGGAGGGTCAACAAGTAATAATGCACTACGGGCCTCTGCCGTTGGCCCTGCGGCCTATGGGTTACAGCTCGTCGCGATACCCGGCCTCTGGGCCTGATTTCGCTATTTCACATTTGCGCACTTTCGGTGTAGAATAGACGGACTTGCTGATATGTTTATCAAACGACTGTTCGACATAATCTGCTCGGTTGTTGGTCTCGTTGTGCTCGCGCCCCTGATGCTGGTGGCGGCAATTGGGGTGCGCGTGAAGATGGGCTCACCTGTCTTGTTTCGGCAATCACGGCCCGGGTTGGCTGGCAAACCCTTCCAGATGTACAAGTTCCGGACGATGACAAACAGAAGCGACGCGGCCGGCAAACTGCTGCCTGACTCTGAAAGACTCACAGCATTCGGGAGCTTCTTGCGTTCTACAAGCATAGACGAACTTCCCGAACTGATAAATGTTCTGAAAGGCGACATGAGCCTTGTTGGGCCCCGTCCACTACTCACGGAGTATCTTCCACTGTACTCAAAGCGTCAGGCTCGCAGACACGAAGTCAGACCTGGCATCACCGGTTGGGCACAGGTGAACGGGCGCAACAATCTGCCGTGGGAAGAGCGTCTTGAGATGGACGTCTGGTACGTTGACAACAGAACCTTCCTGAGGGATTTGATGATAATTGCGATGACAGTTGCCAAAGTGCTGATGCGCAAGGACGTTGCGCAAACCGGTGAGGCAACGGCGCGGCCATTTGAAGGAGACGTGTCATTTCGACCGCAGGGAGAAATCCACGATCCTGAGCTTGATTCAGGACCTCCCCGCGGAGCCGCTCCCTGAGCGGAGTCGGAGGGAAGGCAGCGGAGGATAACAACGGGAATGAGTCAGCTATTTGTCTACGGCGGAGGCGGCCACGGCATCGTTGTCGCGGAGATTGCTGCTGCCCTGAACTATGGAATTGCGGGCTTCGTTGACGACGACCAGCAGAAGTGGGGTCTTGCCGCCGGGAGCTGGAGTATCATCGGCGGCCTTGACGCTATACCTCAAGGCGCATTGGTCGCTCTTGGCATCGGCAACAACTACGTAAGAGAGAGGCTGATCTCCAGATCCACAGACAAAGGCTGGCAGCTTGTTAGTCTGGTGCATCCGAGCGCCGTGATCTCACCAACGGCGCAGTTGGGCGATGGAACTGTGGTCATGGCGCAGGCGGCGGTTAACGCGAGAGCGCGGACAGGGAGAGGATGCATTCTGAATACGGGATGCTCGGTCGATCACGACTGTGTGCTCGGTGACTGTGTTCACGTCGGCCCGGGAGCGCGTCTTGCCGGGGGAGTGCGAGTTGGCAGCAGGTCACTGGTGGGCATCGGGAGTTGCATTGTTCCCGACGTGACAGTTGGCCAGGGAGTAGTAATTGGCGCCGGAGCGGCGGTGGTGCGGGACATGCCCGACGAAGTGACCGCCGTTGGGGTGCCGGCCAGGCCGCGGGGCTGATTATGCCATCAGTTGGGATTGACGTAGAACAGGTCTCCAAGATTGAGAGGGTTCTGGCCAGGAACAGCCGGTTTGCCCAGAAGTGTTTTTGCCCGGCCGAACGGGACTACTGCGACAGGATGAGGTCGCCGGTGAGACACTACGCCGCGCGATTCTGCGCGAAGGAAGCCTTTGCCAAAGCCATCGGTCAGCCTCTTCGTTGGCACGACGTTGAAGTGGTTAGATCGCAGACTGGCAAGCCCGGCATACTGGCTCGCGGGGCTGCGGCTGAGCTTCTCGCGGGACGAAATGTAGAGGTTTCGATATCGCACGGAGGCGACTATGCCGTCGCAGTGGTGATCATAGAGTAGTTAGATCTCAGAGGGCGTTTGTTGCCCAACCCAACCAGGAGTATTATGACCGGAACAGTTACATCAAATACCATACCCTCAACTACACCGACCGGCTCTCTGCCGCCCTGGCCGTTCTTCGCCGAGGATGAGATTGAAGCTGCTGCTGAGGCGCTTCGGTCCGGCAAAGCGAACTACTGGACAGGCAAGATATGCCGTCAGTTCGAGAATGCCTTTGCCACGGCCGTCGGTTGTGAATACGGCATAGCTCTGGCAAACGGGACTCTGGCGCTGGAACTTGCGCTCAAGATGCTTGGCGTAGGCGCGGGTGATGAGGTGGTCGTTACTCCGAGGTCGTTCATCGCGTCTGCAAGCTGCGTGGTCACCTGTGGCGCCACACCGGTATTTGCTGACGTGGACCGCGTAAGTGGTAACATCACCGCAGAGACCATAGAGAACGTCATATCTCCGCGCACAAAAGCGATCATTCCGGTGCATCTTGCCGGTAGACCGTGTGAGATGGACCCTATCATGGATCTGGCCAGCAAACACGGTCTGGTCGTAATCGAAGACTGCGCTCAGGCACACGGCGCTGTGTACAAGGGCCGCCCGTGCGGGTCCATCGGACACGCCGGCGCATGGTCTTTCTGTCAGGACAAGATTATGACCACCGGCGGCGAAGGCGGGTTGCTGACCACAAACGATGCCGACCTCTGGGAGCGATCGTGGTCGTACAAAGATCACGGCAAGGGCTACGAGATCAGTCATCTGACAGGACAGCCGCTCGGGTTCAAGTGGCTTCACGAATCATTTGGCACGAACTGGCGACTCACCGAGATGCAGGCTGCGATCGGCCTGGCCCAACTCTCCAAGCTCTCTTCCTGGGTGCAGAGACGGCGCGAGAACGCGGCTGTCCTTTCGGAAGCGTTTCAGAAGATCCCGGCAATCCGGGTGCCTGACCAGCCTGAGCACATCTACAACTCATTCTACAAATACTATGTGTACGTTCGGCCTGAACTGCTCAAGGAAGGCTGGAGTCGAGATAGCTGTCTTGAAGATATCGCTGCTCAGGGCTACCCGGGACTCAGCGGCATCTGTCCCGAGATATACCTCGAAAAGGCGTTCGCGGAGGCCGGAATTGGTCCTTCCCAGCGACTGCCGGTGGCTCGCGAACTCGGCGAAACCTCGATGATGTTCCTTGTCCACCCCACGATCAGTCCCGAACAGGCCGGGCAGGTGGCGGAGGCCGTGATGAGAACAATGGAGAAAGCCAGTTAGCTCCCGCGAGCAGGGTTGGTCACAGACTCTGCTGATAGCTCAGGAACAGGAACACCGGAATAGTCCAGTATGGA
>CAYSLA010000088.1:0-8938 GCA_964431685.1 uncultured bacterium
GAGACATTCTACGCCAAAGTGATCAACGTAAACCCCGTGTTCGCGACGCGCATGAGGCTTAACGGCCACCATCAGCCGATCCCGCCCGAGTACGGCGGCCACTACACCATTCCCGGTTTCGTCCACACGTTCATCCAGATGCTGCCTCCCGACAAGTACTTTGCCGAGCATCCTGAATGGTATAGCGAGATAGACGGAAAGAGGGTCGAAAACGGTCAGTTGTGCCTTACGAACGAAGACATGCGCAGCGAGCTGACACGCGTCGCCCTTGAGTGGATCAAGGCAAACCCCAGCGCCGGCATCATATCGATCAGTCAGAATGACACGTTCTACCCGTGCCAGTGCGCCAACTGCCAGGCGATCGTGAAGGAAGAAGGCGCGGAGTCCGGGCCGCTTCTTAATCTCGTGAACCTGGTAGCGGAAGATATAGAGAGACATTACCCTGAGTTTCTGGTGGACACCCTTGCCTATCAGTACACACGAAAGGCACCGGCCAAGGTCAGACCTCGTGACAACGTGGTCGTGCGCCTGTGCTCGATTGAAGCTGACTTCGCAAGACCCCTGACAGCCAGCACAAACACGGCATTCATGGCCGATCTGGAAAGCTGGAAGCGGATTGCCGGCAAACTATATATATGGGACTACACCGTCAACTACAGCAATCTACTGCTTCCGTTTCCGAATCTGCGAGTGCTTGCCCCAAACATCCAGCTCTTCGCGAAGAGCAATGTAATGAGTCTTTTTGAGCAGGGCGACGGCTACAACCAGGACGCCAATCTGGTCGGGCTTAAGACCTGGCTAATCTCCCGCCTCATGTGGGACCCGACGCTGGACGCCGACAAGTTGACTCGCGAATTCCTGAACGGCTACTACGGGAAGGCCGGACGTTACCTCTACGACTACATACAGCTCATTTGCGACGCGGGCGAGAAGAGCCCCAAAGATGTCGGCTGCTTCTCCGACTGGAGCGTTTTCTGGACTCCCGAGGCACTTCAGGAGGCAGTTCGTATTATGGACAAGGCAGTAGCCGCCGTGAAAAACGACCCTGTGCTTAGGCAGCGGGTCGAAATACAACGACTGGCCATAGATCACGCTCTGCTCGCAGCGCGATCTAAGCAAGGACTGCCCGTGCTGGGTGACGGAAACAGTCTGCTAGAGAGATTCATATCCGATTCCTGGCGCACTGGCAACCAGTTCAGACACGAAAACTCGGCGATGTCCGACGACTACATGGCCAAACTCAGAGACAAAGCCGTCATCAACTCCAAGTAGTTGTTCTACCTCTGGCGACGCAATTCGCGTAGAGCGTCCAGGTTAGCCTGATCAAACGCGATCGTGTCGCCAGGGGTTTCGATTATGCCAGGTATGTCTCGGTGTATAGGATAGTTAAGCATTTCAGCAAAACCTTTAACACCGATGTTGCCGCGTCCGATGTGATGGTGACGGTCGCGATGGGAACCCAAATCCACCAGGGTGTCGTTCAGATGGACCAACAGAAGCCTGTCCAGCCCCACATTTGACTCGATCTGGCTGAATAGATTCCCAACTCCCTCAGAGGTGGAGATGTCATATCCGGCGCCATACAGGTGTGCAGTGTCGATGGCAATGCCCACACGTTGGCTGACGTCGTCGAGGCAACCAAGTATGTCCGCCACCTGCTCGAAAGTTGACCCGATGGACGCCCCGGCCCCGGATCCGAGTTCCAGTGCAATCGCAGGCCCATCGCCGGCCTCGAGGGAGCGCCGGACGGCCTCGCATATTCGCTGCACCCCCAGCGCGTATCCCGCCCCCTTGTGACTCCCGATATGAGTCACCACGATCCCAGAGTCCAGGACTGTTGCGCGAGAGACTGCGTGAGCAAGCGCACCAACGCTCTTCTCCCAGATGTCGCTGTCGGAAGCCGCAAGATTGACTAGATAAGGCGTGTGTACTACCACTGGCCAGATGTCCAGAGACGCAGCCTTTTCGCGAAACGCCACGGCCTCACTCTCCTCCAGAGGCTTTGCAGCCCAACTGTTGGGGTTCTGCGAGAACAACTGCACCGCCTCACAACCCAGTTCAGCAGCCCTGTCCAGCCCTTTGACCAGGCCGCTTGCTATACGAATGTGTATCCCAAACCGCATACTTGTTACTCTCAGACAGACTTACTGTGGACGGGTCCGCGCAGAGATTCTGTGGAAACGTTGCACCAGAACCAGCGACTGCCCCAGGATGGCATCCCGGGGCAGTCAACAACTTTCACACACAACTCCACTCTACGGAGCAGGCGGAGGAGGGGGAGGAGGAGGCGCTTCGAGAGGCGGCACATCGAATGTCACTGCCGCCGTGGTAGTCGTGTTGCCGGCAGTATCCGTCGCCGTAATCACAACCGAGTAGGTCTCCGCCTTTCCGTCGCTTCGGATATTGCGGGGCGCCGGAAATACCCCGCTGAACCCCGAGCCGGACGTCGGCGACAGGCGAATTGTGGTCTTTGTGCCATCGCTAAGTTTCGTAACAACTATCTTCACCTCGGTGATCCCACTAGCATCACTGGCACTCGCAGATACAGTTACATTGCCGCCTTCATAGGTAAAGGGACTGGGCAGCGTGATCGCCCCAACGCTAACAGTCGGCTTCGTAGTGTCCACGCCGCTACTGCTTCCGCCGCCCCCACCGCCTCCGCCACAGCCAGCCAGGCCGAATGCGGCAACGGCAGACAAAACCGCCAGACTTCTGGCGAGACTTCCCAGTTTCACGAACATCAAGATGACTCCCTTCGCCAAACAAGCAGGTTCGCGCATTCCTGCGTCTAATCGAGTTTTACACATGCATGTTATCGGTTCTGAAATCTGCTAAGACAAGTATCGAACCAACTATGCTTCGGGACCGTTCTTCGTCCCGAAGCACAGCGGAAACCGAATGGTGCTGCGCCCACGCCTATGGAGCGGGCAGAATCAGGTCACAGACCTTGCTCGCTTTCAGCCAGTAGGCTCTCCACGGAGCCAATTCTCCGACTACGCCGGGTACTACCGACGAATCATATATGAGATAGTATGCGCCGGTCCGCGGGTCACTGGAGTTCTGTTCCCAGCCCCAGGCATAGTCAGCACACACACCAGCCGACTCGGCAAGAGTCTTGGCCGCTTTGCCTGGCTCCTGCACCATTATGTCAACTCTGCTCCATAACACAGGACTGAGGAACGGTTGTCCTATCATGTTCCATCCAGGCTGCAGACGAATGGTAGCAGGCGCATCCTGGGGAGGAATCACCCCACTCGGAGCCGACGGAGACTCACTGAAGAACGCCCAGAACCCGCGGCCCGGAGTTGACTCCGCCGGGCTAAGGAACGTCCGTGCATCCGGATACTTGGCATAGTTGCCGATGGACGGGATGTATGAGACCCATTCATTACCATAGAAACCAATGGCTTCTTTTGGATCGGTGTTGTCTGGGATTATGGGCACACCCACCATCGTCAATCCAAGCCAGGCATCTCCAGGAGAGACATCCAGGTAGTTGACGGTTACCCTGCCGGTTGCGACGTTGCCCGCAACATCGCGGCCAGTCACGGTTATGACGTTGCGCCCGAGCAGGAGCTCTATCCCGGCGGCAGACCAGGATTCCGTACCGTCGCACAGTCCACTACCACCGCGATCGTTGGTCCAGGACACCGACCCGATTCCGTTCAGGTCGGAAGCGGTCCCGGATATGGTCAACCTGGAACCCGTGCGCGAGACTGTGGTTCCGCCGGCCGGACTCACGATAGTAAGCGTCGGAGCTACATTGTCAAACGTGGCGGCAGCTATGTTGGACGCCCGGTTCTTACGACCTCCGCCATCAACCGCGGCATCCGCCAACACCTGACAAGTGACACTGCCGGCCGCCGACACATTCACGGAGATTGTGTAGTTTGCGCCGGATCCGCTGAGTGTTCCCTTGCTGCCACCAGTCACCGAGATGCCTTCAACAGTGAGGCCCGTGACCGGCTCAGAGAAGACGAGTGAGAACGTAACCGGTGAGGTGCGCGTCGGCAGCGAAGGCCCCGTGACAACGCACTCAGGATTCGTTGTGTCGTATATCACACTGACTATCTCGGACTCCAGGTTCAGGTTGCCGAGAGCATCGCTCGCCGCTCCCTCCGTCACCTGACAGGTGACAGGGCCGTCACCCGCAGGAAGCACAGACAAGATGTAGCTTGCCGCTGGTCCGGCTGCAGGAGACAACGAGGACTTCGTCCCACCCGTAACCGTGATGCCACCCATCACCAAGCCAGTTACCGCCTTGGAGAACGTTATTCTGAACAGCAGCGGAGAAGTGCTTGTCGGACTCGTGGGACCAACCACAGTACAGGTCGGCCTCGTGCCCTCGAATCGCACCGTGACAGTGTTCGAGACAAGGTTCGCATTCCCCGCCGCGTCTTCAGCAGATCCAGCAGGCACCAGCAGAGTAACGTTTCCATCCCCATCGGGAACAACGGATATGCTGTACGTCGACCCGCTTCCGGTGAGATCGCCCTTGACCCCGCCAGTCACGATGACGCCATCGGCAGTAAGCCCGATTACAGTCTCAGAGAACGAGATAGTGAAGTTCACGGGCGAGACATTTGTTGGGCTGGCGGGACCTGTCACAGTGCAGGTCGGAACCACCCGATCAAACGTGTAGGTCTCAGTGATCACTGGCCCCACATTGCCCGCGGTGTCAATACCGAAGAACTTCAGAACTGTTACGCTGGATATCAAGAGCGGCGCGGTATACACGAATGACGATGCTGTAGGCTCCGTGCCGTCAGTAGTGTAGTAGATGGTAGCGGCTTCGTCCGCCAGGAGTTCCACAGTCTGGTTGGCATTGTACGTGCGGCCCGGCGGCAGCGCAGTAACAATCGGCGGAACAGTATCCGTTCCGCTGACGCGCAGCGACAGATCGCCTCCGCCGCTGAAGTAAGAGGCAACCTCTATTATGTATGTGGTGCCGGCCGCGGCGTCGAATGCCAGTCTGGAAGCGCCATTATCTCCCGAATCGTTATCGCAGACAACGTTTACCAGAGAGTCACAGCCGCCAGTGTAGACCGCAACAACGGTATCATAGTTGCTTCCGGACGTGTCAATTCCAACAGACACTGAACTCGACAAGGTGAGGGAATACCAGATGGTGTTGTACTTGGGCTCGCCTACACAGGCCAATACCGGATCACCCGCCGATTCATCCGCGTACCTGGTGCTCACACTGTCGACAAACGGCAATGACGCTATCACGGTCGGATTGGAGCACAGATTGTTGGCAACACTTGCGCTGTACTCTACCACGGCCGCGTTCGAAGCCGTATTCTGATTCTCGCCGGCAACGTAGTTTCCGGATGAATCCCTGGTAACGTCGACGGCAGTCCCCGAAGGCACCTGGCAAGTGATGATTCCGTCTCCAGACGGATTCACTTTCAGTGTATATGTCCTCGAAGGACCGATCAACGGCGAGATTGACTGCTTTGTGCCTCCAGTGACGTTGATCTTACCCATGTCCAGACCGGAGTTTGGATCTCCCACAGTCGGCAGGTCCGCTCCAATTACCGGTTCGGAGAAGGTGATAACGAACTCCACCGGAGTGCGGTGTGTCGGGCTCGCCGGTGCGGTGACAACGCAACTTGGCACCGAATCGAAGTAGACCGTCGCAGTGTTGGACGCCGTGTTACCCTGAGGAGGAGTCGAGCTGTCAAAAGCAACGTTCTCACGCACCCGGCAGGTAACATTGCCCTCACCGGCGGGAATCACCTGCAGAGTATAGGCGGAGCCGCTGCCGGTCAAAGCGCTCTTCGTACCGTTGGTAACATCGATGCTGAACATTGCGAGGCCCGTAACCGCCTTGCTGAACACTATGCTGAAGTTGATCGGCGAGTTCTTTGTTGACGCGGTCGGACTGCTGACAACGCAGGTAGGCACTCCATTGAAAGTGACTGAGGCTGTGTTGGAAGCGATATTTCCATTGCCCGCGAGATCCGTCGCCGCCGACTCGTTGACCCTGCACGTGATAAACCCATCACCTGCGGGCGTGACCTCCACCAGATAGTTGGCTCCGGTTCCGGTGAACTTGGTCGGAGATCCATTGGTGACAGAGATTCCGCTCAGGCTGAACCCCTGAACGGGCTCAGAGAAGGTAATGGTAAATGTCGCCTTAGTAGTGACCGTTCCAGTCACGCTGCACGTCGGCGACGTCACATCATAGACAACGGAAGCTAGATTGGACGCGAGGTTCGGGTTGCCCAATGAGTCAACCGCCGCCCCCGCCGGCACCATACACGTGACCGTTCCCTCGCCAGATGGAATGACCGGTATGCTATACGCGCTGCCTCCTCCAGACAATACACCCTTCGTCCCGCCTGTAACTACTACTTCGTCTTCAGTCAGGCCGATGACGGTCTTTCCGAAGTTGATCTCGAATGTTATCGGCGAAGCGTTTGTCTGAGCCCTGGCCGAGCTTACGGTACAGGACGGTGTGCTGGTGTCGTAGAACACCGTGGCGATATTTGAAGCAAGCGTCCCATTGCCTGCCAGATCGTAGGCCGATCCCGCAGGCACCTGACAAGTCACATTGCCGCCACCAGTAGCCGTGACTGTCAGAGTGTAGCTTGTTCCGCTGCCCACCAGAGTCTGCTTGGTAGCACCAGTGACCTGGATGCCCGCCATCGTCAGATTGTAGACGGGCTCTGAGAACCCGATGGCAAACGTTATGAGAGGGTTCTTTGTGGGAGTCTCTGAACCACTCACAGAGCTCGATGGCGGAGTGCCGTCATACACAACCGTCACCTTGTTGGACGCCAGGTTGAAGTTGCCAGCCGGATCCCTAACCACCCCGGCTTTCAACTCGCAGGTCACCGTGCCGTCGACAGATGGCAGAACCGAGAGCACGTAGTTAAGACCATCGCCTGTAAGCGATTGTTTCGACCCGCCCGTAACAGTGATATGAGCCACGTTCAGCCCCGGAACGCTCTTCGAGAAGCTCAGGTTGAACCTGATGGGATTGTCGTTCGTCGGACTGACAGGCCCAGTTATGGTGCAGTTGAGAGCTGCAGCATCATAGGTGACCACTGCAACATTCGAAGAAGTATTGCCGTGCCCGGTAGAGTCGACTGCGACACCAGCAGGCACCGCGCACGTCACTTCCCCATTCGTGGTCGGAGTGATAAGCAGGACGTATATGGACCCGCTTCCGGTCAGAGAGAGTTTGGTTCCACCAGTTATCTGCGGGTCATCCAGAGTGAAGCCCGTAACCGGCTCTGTAAACTGGATGGTGAACTCCAGCGGGTTCTGGTTCGTGGGCCCTTCGGGAGCGGTGACGACCACACCAGGCGCTCCGTCATAGGAAATCACCAGCACGTTTGAGGCGGTGTTGAAGTTGCCTCGACCGTCCACAGCGGCACCGGCAGGAACCTGGCAACTCACATCGCCATCCCCACTCGGGGTAACTGAGACGGTATACACGCTGCCATCACCCACGACATCGGCGATCGTTCCGCCGCTCACCAGTATGGAACCGGCATCCAGCGTAACGTCCTCAGAGAACGTCAACGTGAAGTTGATGGGCGCGGAATCGGTTGGGCTGGCAGGTCCAGTGACCACACACGTGGGTATGGTATCGTACTCGACCGACGCCGTGGCTGAAGCTATGTTCTTGTTGCCGGTACCGTCCTGAGCCGCTCCACCGAGGACCTGGCAGGTAACCACTCCCTGGCTTGCGGGAGTAACCTGTATTGTGTACGCAGCGCCTGAACCCGTTAGAGCACCCTTGGCTCCGCCGGTGACCTTGATACCGTCGGCAGTCAAACCAGTCACGGTCTCACTGAATGCGATATTGAACGTTATCGGCAGAGTTGAGGTCGGGCTTGGAGGGCCGGTAACTGTAACGGTCGGTATTGCATCGAACGTAACCGACGCCGTGTTAGAGGCAGTGTTTGGATTGCCGGCCACATCCAGTGCCGATCCTGCGGACACGTAGCAGGTTACTACGCCCTGCCCGGTCGGCGTCACAGATATGGTATAGCTCTTGCCGGTTCCAGTGAACGTGCCCTTGGTTCCACCCACAACGGTTATCCTGGACGCATCAAACCCACTCACGGTCTCAGAGAACGTGATCGTGAAGTTGATCGGAGAGAGCTTGGTTACTCCGCTGGGTCCGCTTACGACGCACGTCGGAGGAGTGCCATCGTAGATCACCGACAAAGCATTGGACTGCGTATTGTTCTTGCCTACGGCGTCCTGAGCCGCTCCCGCGGGCACCTGACACGAAACCGTGCCATCAGCAACCGGCGTGACTGGAAGCCTGTATAGCCTGGCAAACCCACCGACCTGGCCAATCGCCGTCAGCGCGCCCTTAGTGCCACCCGTCACCGTGATCTTGCCAGCGGTAAGGCCGGTCACAGGCTTGCTGAACTCGATAACAAACTGGATCGGGTTCTGATTTGTTGGCGACGCGGGTCCAGTGACCACGCAGCTCGGCGCCGTTCCGGAGAATATGACCGAGACAATGTTCGAACCAGCGTTGGGATTCCCCGCTTCGTCCTCAGCAGCACCCGCCACGATGCGGAAAGTCACTGTTCCATCACCACTCGGAGTCACTGAGACTGTGTAGTTCGCGCCGCTCCCAACCGGGGCCGCCGCCGAACCGCCGGTCACCTGCACTCCAGCCTGCGTGAAGCCAGTGACAGACTCAGAGAACGTGACATTGAAGACAAGCGGAGTTGTGGACGTGGGACTTGCAGGACCAGTCACAGTACACGTCGGTCCCGTACCGTCGTAGATCACACTCACTTTGTTCGAGGCAACACTGTTGTTGCCGGCCGCGTCGGTAGCCGAGCCAGCCGGGACCTGACAGCTAACCTCACCGTCAGCGTCCGGCACAACATCGACGGTATAGTCGGTTCCTTCACCTGCGAAGTCCACCTTGGCCCCACCAACAACCGCTATGCTGTCT
>CAYSLA010000088.1:9038-13441 GCA_964431685.1 uncultured bacterium
GGTTCCTTCACCTGCGAAGTCCACCTTGGCCCCACCAACAACCGCTATGCTGTCTATGGTGAGACCGACGACTGGCTCGCTGAAGGTGATCGTAAACTGCATCGGACTAAGTCCGGTAGGACTGTCAGGCCCAGCGACCGTGCATATCGGCGCGACGCTGTCGTATATTATGCTTAGTTTGTTCGACGCGGAATTGTAGTTGCCGGAACTGCCCTTGGCTACGTTTTCGGCAACCTCGCAACCTACGGCCCCCTGTCCGGACGGAGTAACCGGAAGAGTATACACCCTGCCGGCCTGAGTCATCGTGCCTTTGGTCCCGCCGGTCACGGTAACCTTGGTGGCATCGAACTCGGTCACGACTTCACTGAACGTGATCGTGAATACGAGTGGGCTCACGTTTGTAGGACTGGCAGGGCCTGTGATCGCACACGTCGGCCTGGTGCCGTTGAACGTTACGGCCAGTGTATTGGACGCTGAGTTCGGATTGCCCGCGGCGTCCGCCGCGGCTCCCCCGATAACTCTACACGTCACCTCACCGTTGGAAGTGGGAACTACGGGCAGCGAGTAGCTGGCACCGCTCCCAACCAGCGTGCCCTTGACCGCGCCAGTGACACTCACCTCGTCCACCGTCAACCCTGTTACCGGCTCAGAGAACGTGATTGTAAATATCATGGGCGAACTCGTGGTCGGACTCGCAGGGCCGCTCACCACGCAGGTCGGAGCAGTACTGTCATAGGTCACAGTCTTCACATCCGAAGCGATGTTGTTCTGGGCCGCACCATCCTGCGCCGCTCCAGCCGGAACCTGGCACGTAACCACCCCGTCACCGCTGGGAGTAACCGGAATCGTGTAAGTTGCCGCCGGACCGACCGCAGGGCTCAGAGCGCCTTTGGTTCCGCCGGTGACCAGAATCTCGCCAGCAGTGAGACCACTGACCGGCGATGAGAAAGTAATGGTGAAGACAATGGGACTGTCATTGGTCGGGCTGGCCGGCGAATCGATCGTGCACGTCGGGGCACCCGAGACATACTCCACACTGGCTGTGTTGGAGACGGTATTGCCGTTACCCGCGGCGTCCCGCGCAGCGTCCGCGTTCACATAGCAGCTCACAGTGCCCGCGCCAAATGGTACGACAGAGACAGTGTAGCTTGCACCACTGCCAACCGGCGACCCCGCACTCCCTCCGGTCACACTGATTCCGCCGATGTTCAGGCCGGTTACGGGCTCGGAGAAGAGTATCGTGAACACTATCGGTGAGTTTGTGGTCGGGCTAGCAGGAGCAACTACCGTAGCCGTCGGTGGGTTTCCGTCGTATGTAACGGTCATTGTGTTGGAGACATTGTTGGTGTTGCCAGCAGCGTCTCTTGCAGCGCCGGCGGGAACGTAACAGGTGATGACCCCATCACCTGCGCGCTGAACTGACAGCGTGTAGACGCTGCCTGAACCTGTCAACGCTATCTTGCTGCCGCCAGCCACTACGATCTCATCCACAGTCAGATCGGTAACGTCTTCTGAGAACGTGATGGTGAAGTCAACAGGGATGGTTGTGGTCGGTGTGACAGAGCTCACCACCACGGTGGGCTTCACGTTGTCAAATGTGACTGCGGCAATGTTGGATGCGGTGTTCTTCTTGGCAGTGTCAACCGGATCACTGGCTGCTCCGGCCAGCACCTGCAGCGAAACGACTCCCTGACCCGACGGCGTGACAGGCAGAGTGTACCTGGCGGCCGGGCCAGCAGGAGTCAAAGCGCCCTTTGTACCGCCCGAGACGACAATCTTGGACGCATCTTCGATCTGCACCGGCTTGGAGAAGTCTATCGTAAAGACAACCGGGCTGGTACTGGTCGGGCTGGCCGGCGGAGTAACGATACAACCCGGCACCCCGTCCAAGCTCACGTTCAAGCGGGTAAGCCCACCGCCGCCAACATCGGTCTTGGCCGCGATTTCTATGAAGTAAGTCACGCCGCCGGTGGCGTTGAAAGTGACCCTTGACGCGTTGTTTGACAACGATATGTTGTCATTGCAGGCGACATCATTGAGTGCCCCACAACTACCGCCGAATACCCCAAGGACTGTGTCGTAGGCGCTGCCGTACGTGTCCACAACCAACTGAGTATCCCCGGCCGTCGTGATCGAGTACCATACGGTGTGGAACCCTTTCGCTCCGCCCAAACAGGACAGATCCGGGTCGCCAGGAGAGGTCGTTGCCGTTGAACTGTCGATGGTGTCTGTGAACGGCAAAGATCCGATAACCCTTGCTGACCCGCAGTCGTCAAAACGGATGATGTAGCTCGCGCTCTTTACCGCGCTGGCGCCTACACCGGCCAACCACGCCTTTGCCTTCAAAGTAGTGTCACTGGCAATGAGCACAGGCCCGGCATACAGAGTGCTTGTCTCGGTGGGGTCAGTGCCGTTGGTGGTGTAGCGGATCGTCGCCCCAACCGTCGCGCAGTCGATCTGCACGTTCTGAGCGGTGGTGTATGTGCCTCCGTCGGGAGTGAACGTCGGTGTAGCTACGGCACCCGTAATCGTGAGAGTAGCGGTCGCGGAGACATCGGTCTTGGAGGCAACTTCGACATAGTAAGTGGTACCGGCCGCTGCGGTAAACACAAGCCTGGCCGTCGTACCGCCGCCGGAGTTATCATCGCATCCGACGCTGCTGAGCGACCCACAACTGCCGGTGTAGACAGCCACAACCGGGTCGAATCCGGTACTCGCCGCCGTGATTGTGACTTCCGTCGCCGAAGGCAGCGTGAGTGTGTACCACATCGTCCGGAAGCCCTTGGAGCCAACGCACGACAGCACGGGGTCACCGGCGCTTGAGCTGGCCGAAGCCGTGTTCACAGTCGTCGTGAACGGCAGGCTGCCGACGGCCCTTGCGGCACCGCAATCATCGTTCCACTGAATCACATAATCCGCGCTGGAGACATCGCTCTCAACCCAGCCCGTAAGCCACGCCTTGGCCTTGATGGTCAGGTTCCTGTCCACGAGAACGGGGCTGGTGTAGACAGCGCTCGCAGTCGTGGGATCGGTACCGTCCGTGGTATAGCGTATCGTGGCGCCGGCTGTCGGAGAGGTGATAGTCACGTTCTGTGCGACAACGTATGATCCGCCCGCGGGATTGAAAACGGGCTTCTCCACAACTCCTGTCACGTTAAGTTTGCACGTACCGCCCTCGGGCAGCACACTGGCAACTTCGACTAAGTAAGTTACGCCAGGCTGGGCCTGGAACTGAATAAGCGAAGCCTTGTCGGAAACGGAGATGTCGTTGTGGCAATACAGGTTGCTCAGGGTCCCGCAGTCTCCTGTATATATCGCCAACACTGTATCATAGTTGCTGCCGATAGTATCCACTATTACCGTAGTGGCCTCAGTCAGAGTCAGCGAATACCAGACGGTCTTGTAACCGCCGGGCTTGCCGGGTATGCTCACACAAGGAAGCGTTGGATCGCTTGCACTGTCTGACGCTGTAGTAGTGTTAAGCGTGCTTGAGAACGGCACACCAGTTATCAGGATCGGCGCCTGGCATGCGTCGCTGCTCAGAATGGTATAAGCCGCCGCCTTCACGCCGCTGGGTGCCATGGCGTCTTTCCACGCCTTTGCCTTCAGCGTCAACGTGCTGCTAACCTGAACCGCACCAGTCACGATCGGATCAGATATCGTTGGATCCAGTCCATTGGTGGTGTACCGGATTGTGGCACCTGGGGTGGCGCAGCTTATGGTCACGCTCTGCGGTGAAGTGTACGTTCCGCCATCCGGCACAAAGGTGGGAGTAGCCACGACTTCCTGCACGTTGAGTTTCAGGCTGCCTCCGTCGTCCAATCGCGAAGCCACTTCGATCAAGTATGCTGTGCCAGCAAGTGCATTGAACTCCAGCCTGGAAGTGCCGGACCCGCCCGAGTTATCGTCGCAGGCGACACCGACAAGCGCGCCGCAGGTACCGGTGTAGACACCCAGCACGGTGTCAAAGTTGCTGCCAATGGTGTCCACAGAGATTCTGACGTTTGTCGGCCAGGCAATTGTGTACCATACGGTGTTGTAGCCGGCATTGCCGACGCAGGAGAGCACCGGATCGGTCGGAGATTCCGTGGCCTGGTTTCCGGACACGTCCTGCGCATCGACAAACGGCAGACTGGTTATACGCTTTGGCGCGCTGCAATCGTCATTAGTGCTGACATTGAGGGTAAGAATCTTGGCTCCGGGAACCAGAGCTTTCGCCGCTATTTCCACGTAGTATGTGGTACCGGCGGTAGCAGCGAACTGAACGGTCGACTGTGTCACCCCCTCGGCAATGTCATCACCGCACACCACCGTCTTCAGGTTGCTGCAGGTGCCTGTGTAGACAGCGAGAACGGTGTCATAGTCACTGCCAATGGTGTCTATCGTGATTGTCCGGGACACGC
>CAYSLA010000089.1:0-9213 GCA_964431685.1 uncultured bacterium
TCTTGTCCGGACATAGTATAACACGCCCGCGAACGGTTCGACAACGAGCGGCAGATTCTGGACAATTCCGGAGGAGATGTGATATCCTCTCCAAAGGCATATTCGTCACAAGATTCCACATTTCGACTCCGCTCAATGCTTGTCGATAACGACGCCAAGTGCCCAAGAACCCTTGTCGACGCCCAGTACCGCGGGCAGGTGTTGTTCTCTGTGTGATGAGCGTGGATTCCTCCTGCCTTTGAGAAACCCGAAAGGTTGGCTGAACATAGATGGCAAGTCTTAACGACGTAGTCCGCTGCAGGAGCGAGGAGATCCGCGCCAGCTCCTTACTCAAACAAGAAGCACTGAATGGCTGGCAGATAAGACATGCCCGGCATGTTGCGCCCGAACAGTATGAGTATACCGATGACTGGGCGAACTTGGACGTAAACGGGATGTGGGCCACGCAGGGACAGACCGCTTTTCTGCGCAGGACCGTCACGATCCCGGCGACCTGGACCGGGCTTAGGGTCGGTCTGGACATTATGACGGGAGGCGAAGGCCTGCTGACTATCAATGGCCAGCCATATCACGGGGTGGACGACAACAGAGTGTACATCCTCCTTACGCCATCCGCAAAAGGCGGCGAGACGTACGAGTGCGAGATTGAGATGAAGACGGGCAACTACTTCGAGTTCGTCGTGAACGATCACACCACACCCTACATCCTTTCCCGCGCTCATCTGGTGGGTTTGGACAGGGACATCGAAGAGGCCTACTACGACTTCCGAGTCGTCTATGACGCAGCCGCAAGCGAAACCAATCCCCTGCTGCAGGAGGCCATATTCCTCGCCGCAAGAGATGCCCTTAGTATCGTCGACTTTCGCGACAAGAACAACGTTGTTTATAAGACCGGCCTGGCTGAGGCAAGAAAGAAGCTATCGGATAACCTCGCGGCGATCGACTTCGGCCACAGCCTGGGCAAAGCGCATTTTGCCGGTCACTCACACATCGACGTTGCGTGGCTCTGGCCTCTGAAAGAGACCGCTCGCAAAGTCGGACGGACCTATTCCACCGTTACGGCTCTGATGGACGAGTATCCGGACTATCACTTCGTGTGCAGCCAGGTGCCGTTGTTCATCTATCTCAAAAAATACTTCCCAGCGGTCTATGAGAAGGTCAAGGCAAAGATTGCCGAGGGCCGGTTCGAGCCGATCGGAGGCACCTGGGTGGAGAACGACACCAATGTTGTCTCAGGCGAGTCGCTGGTTCGGCAGTGTCTCTACGGGAAGCGGTTCTTCGAGCAGGAATTTGGCCTGGATATCAAGGTGGGGTGGCTACCTGACGTTTTCGGCTACTCGTGGGCGCTGCCGCAGATCTATCGAAAGTCCGGTCTGGACTACTTTATGACCTCCAAGATCAGTTGGAGCGATACAAACCGGTTTCCGCAGGATACGTTCTGGTGGGAAGGGATCGACGGCACCAGGATATTCACGCACCTGATCCAGGGCACATATAACCACAGCGTTATGCCCGGAGACGTGCGAAAGCAGTTTGACGACTACGCGTCCAAGTTGAGCTGCCCGGAGTTTCTGATCTCATATGGGTTTGGCGATGGCGGAGGCGGTCCCACGCGCGAGAATCTTGAGTATATTCCCAGAATGGCAAACATTCCCGGACTGCCCAAAGCGTCAACCGGACGCACACACGACTTCTTCAAAAGGATCTACTCCGAGGCAAAGGATCTGCCGGCATGGAACGGTGAGCTCTATCTGGAATACCACCGGGGAACGTATACGACGCAGGCGCTCAGCAAGAAATACAACCGGCAGTCTGAGCTTCTATATCGCGAGGCTGAGATGCTTGCATCCATCGGCACGCTCTTCGGACTGGACTATCCACAGGCCGACCTCGTCGACGGTTGGCAGACGATCCTGCTGAACCAGTTCCACGACATACTTCCCGGCTCGTCGATCAATGATGTCTACGTGGATTCGCACGAGCAGTACAGGCAGGTTTTGTCGGTTGCCCGTGAGATAAAGAGCAGCGGACTGAAGACGGTTGCCGACCGCGCCGACACGAGCGGCGAGGGCGCGCCAGTCGTGGTTTTCAACTCGCTTTCGTGGCAGCGCACCGGGGTTGTCGAGGCGCCCCTTGATGGGGCGAGATTTGAAGTCGCGCCCCATCAAGGGGGTGATTATGTGGCGATCAGCCCAGATGGCGATACGTCCGATGTCCAGATTGCGGATGGCAAGGCGGTCTTCACTGCCGAGAAAGTGCCTGCCTGCGGTTTTGCCGTGTACCGGTTGGTGCCTCTTGATGGGGCGCGATTTGACCCTGAACTTGATTCAGGGGCGCCCCATCAGGAGTCTGCGTTCCAGGTGGATGGCGAAAAGATCGTTACCCCGTTGTACGAGGCCGCCCTGGCTTCCGATGGCACGCTGACCCGGCTGTACGACCGCGCCAGCGAGCGCGAAGTGATTCCCGCAGGCGAACGCGCAAACGTGCTGCAGGTGTTCGAGGACAAACCGGTCGCCAACGAGGCGTGGGATATCGATCTGGAATACCAGGACAAAGTGTGGGAATTTGCGGCGAAATCGGCTCCGAAAGTGCTGGAGAACGGGCCTGTGCGGCTGGTCCTCGGCACGAGTTACACCTACGGCTCATCGACGCTAGACCAGCAAGTCATCTTCTACGCCGATTCGCCGAGGATCGACTTCATCAACCACGTGGACTGGCAGGAGCGCAAGACCATGCTCAAGGTTGCGTTCCCCGTTGAAGTGCGCAGCCCGAAAGCCACCTACGAAATCGCGTTCGGCGCAATCGAGCGGCCCACTCACTGGAACACGAGCTGGGACAAAGCTCGGTATGAGGTCTCCGGCCATCGCTGGGCGGATCTGAGCGAGTCCGGCTATGGAGTCAGCATTCTTAACGACTGCAAGTTCGGTTGGGACATCAAGGACAATGTGATACGCCTTACTCTGCTCAAGTCGCCGGAGAGCCCCGATCCCCTGGCCGACAAGGGCGAGCACGATTTCACCTACTCGCTCTACCCGCACGTCGGCGACTGGACGCAAGGCACCGTCCAAGCCGCACAGGAGTTGAACCTGCCTCTTGACGGCATTCTGGCCAAAAGCCACGAAGGTGAACTGGGTACTGCACGCTCGTTCGCAAGCGTCGACCAGCCGAACGTGATCATCGACACGCTCAAGAAGTCCGAAGACGGCGACGACCTGATCGTGAGGGTCTACGAGGCCCACGGCGCCCGCTGCCCGGTTAAGCTCGCGTTTGACAGGCCCATCGCGTCGGCTGTCGAGTGCAACTTGCTTGAAGTGGGCGACGGCCCGATCGAGTTCAAAGGTTCTGAGATCCGATTCTCGATCAAGCCGTTCGAGCTCAGGACATTCCGCGTGCGGTTGCGGTAGGGCGTGGGTTCCAATTAGGCTGAGTGGAACTTGCCAAACGTTTTTCGCACGGCTCAGCATCAGCCCGACTAGTCGCCTTCGGGCTATCCGCCCCAGTTGTCATCGAACCAAACGGCGGGCACGCCGCACCGAGCAGCCGCTCTCTGCAAGCAAGCCTGGGTATCACAAAACTTCTCGGCCGTATCCACGTCCTTGATTAGTGCGCAAGGAGGTTTGCAGCCTATGGAATTCAGCCTGCTAATTATGTAGCTGTCTATTGGGCAGTAGAGCCAGTGGCTTATTCGTTCGACAACTTCATCGGGGAAGTACCTGCTGTAGATTACGACGTTTCTAACATAGACGTTGAGAATCTTGGCCGCGTGTCCCCATTTGTACCCGGGGTAGATACTTGGCCTTGCTTTCTCGGAATTCAGGTCTCCGATTCTCTGTGCCACCCTCTCAAGATTCTCCTCAAACCACTGCCTGTAGTTGTCCTGCCCGTCGAAACCAGGTATGAGATCGACATCTATGCCAAGAAGAACCGGAAGCACCCCTTCTTTTGTCCCAGGCGCAAATACGCGGGTCACTGATGGGCTCAGTGCATCTCTGGCCGAGACGAACTTCATCCTCTCCTTGTGCTGATCCTTGATTCGCGCGAACTCGTCTCCTAGAACGTCCACGTTTCCCTCCCAACCCGAACGCCGACACCTCAGCCAGAACGATGCCGGATGGGGTCGCAGACCCCGAGGATTCCGTCTGGGCGCGATTCCATATCGCGCCCAATCATTGGTTACTAATTCTAGAACCCCTTGATGATCTCCTCCATCTTCTATGCTTCGGCCTGGCCTCACGCGACGCCACACTCATACTTCGCGGGCGCGTGCCCCGAAGGTTGCTCGCGTTGCGTGGGTCGAATGTTCTGTACTCCGGGCGTGTTTTCGCCCGGAGCGAGATTCGCACTGGCTGGCGCAGAGATACAGCCGGCAGACCGGCTGTGATTTACGTCTCGCTGTCCGTTTCCTGCGAACCGTACTGTCTAAATCCGGCTTCTATGAAGTGTTTGTCAAAACCGATGAAGTCCGTGACGCCCTTTGAGCGCATCACGAGGAAACTCACCACATCAACAAAACTTAGCTTGGGTGTCCTGTTCTGAGCCTGATACTCAACTGCCTGCGCGTGCAGATGTGAATCCACCCATACAATATCAAATGAGGTAGCGCGCCGCAGGAACAGAAGGGAGGCATCCGTGCCTATTCTACGCTGAACAAGAGCCGCCGCCTCCACCAGAATGTAACTATGCACAAGTATTCGTTCGCCTGCGGATTCCGCCGACTGCATCTTTTCAAATGCTTGACAGTGAAAAGAGTCTACCTCCATTGCTAAGGCGATGATGCCGGACGTGTCAAGGAATATCAAGGAAGTCCTCCGCAAGGTAGTCATCGTGGCGGATGGAAATATCGGTCTCTCCGGACTTTCCCATGCCAATCCACGGGTGCTTCTTCAACAGGTCCGTCCCGCTGACGGCTTCCGGATGCGTGCACTCGCCCAAGTGCTGTCGCAGAATGTCTCTTGCAATGGCAGACATGGATGTCCTGCGATTATGTGCCGCCTCCCGCAAGGCCTCGTATGTATCATCATCTAACTGAAATTGAGTTCTCACCATGGTTCAACTCTCCTGCCACAGCATGCTGTATTAATGTCATTACATTTCCATTATACCATCATGATGTAAATACGTGCATCTCACGCAAGCGCTATCGCCGTTTGCGCCTCCCGCCGCGTATTGGCACAGTCTCCTGAGCCAGCTGCAAATCTAACCGGGGCTACCTACGGCTCAAGTGCTGTTACCGGCAGATGCGCCACAGAAGCGTGTAGGGGCGGACACATCGGTCCGCCCCTACGGAATGACGGATGTAATGGCCGCTAGAAACCCTTGATGATCTCCTCCATCTTCGCGGCTCGGACAGGGTCGAGAGGGACGGCGGGCTGGGCGGCGTAGTCGGAGACAATGTCCCGCGCGATCTGGTATGTGTCCCTGGATCCGGCGGCCTCCCACGAGGCTCTTGGGCCGCGGACGGCCAGTTTGGGGGTGTAGTACTCATCGGACCGCAGATAGCTCATCGTATGCTCAGCGGTCAGATAGCCTTCGCCCTGAGGGCCGATCTGCTTGATCAGATCAGCAGCGATGGTATCCGCGTTCACCTCCATGCCCTTTGCGAGCCGGAGGGACATCTCGGATATCTCCGCGTCCATCACAAGTTGTTCCTGGCTGCAGGTCATGCCCGTAGCGAACATTCCGCAGTTCACCAGCAGGTCGTTACCCGCGCCGGCCGAGACCATCTGGCTAAACGTCTTCTCCCAGGCGTTCTGCTCGTCGTGAGCGTGGTTATCGGAGTTGGGAGTGGTGGTGTGGGTCGGGGTCTTGTAGAACTTGCCCATCTGCGCTCCGGCTATCCGGCAGACGCTACACTCGATGGAGCCGACCAGCGCCGAGCCGGTGCGCATGTCAGTGGTAGTCCACGAGTTCGCGTACATCACCTTGTAGCCTGGCTTGAGCATCTGTATCATCACCATTCCAGACAGGCACTCCGCGTTGTTCATTGTCAGAAGCCCGGCCAGCGTGAACGGTGCGCTCACACCGGCGTTCGGCTCCGGCAAAATGGCGATCGGCACGCCGGTGTCGACGGTGTCCATTATCGCGTCGATGACGTTCTCCTCCCAGAACAACGGACTGGTGGGAGATAGCTGGCTGATACCATAGACCTGTTGCGAGAGATCGCCCTTGAACGCCGCCCTCAGTATTTCTATGCACGCGCGGTTGACCTGGCAACTGTCCGTGGAGAAGAAGATCGGTTTGCGGCTGCTCACGGCACACGCACGCACTCCGTAGAGCAGTGTCGCGCGCGGGTTCGGCACATCCTGCGGCATTACCGGGATGCCTATCATGTCGATGCTATCGAGTTGCTCGCATATCCGCGCGAACAACTCCACATCCGAAACCTTGGAGGCGCGCGTCTGGCCGGTGTCTGAGTCGACCCAGAACACCGCGTTGTGCCCTGCAGCTACCTTGGGCACGCCATCGCCCATTGTAAATGCAAACTCGCCTTCGCGGTCATAGACATCAAACGTCGCAGGAATCGCACTGATCGCGTCATCAATTGCGGCCCGTGTGAACTTCACCACGTGCTCGGACTTGTCAACGTCCATGCCCTTGCTCTTGAGGAAATCGAGCATTTTCGGGCTGTGCACTTTGACGCCGCAGGTCGTCAGAATATCGACCGTCGCTTCGTGTACTTGTTGTATCTCGCTCTCTGAGAGAACTTGCATCACGGCTAGTTTCATATATCGTTACCTAGTTCACTTTCTCCCACGAGCCGCTCTTTGCGGATCGCAGGGCAGCCTCCAGGACCAGCATCTCAATGTGGCCGGTGGCGAATGTCGGGTATCGGAATTCGGGGGTCTTTCCAGCTTTCTTTGCCGCTACTGCGTCGTAGAAGTCCTGGAACAGGTTGCCCATTGCGTCCTTGTAGCCCATCGGGTGGCCCGAAGGCAGCTTCGCGTACTTGCGGGTATCCTCGGTCTGCAAGATAGGGGACTCAAAAAACACGCCGTTAGCGCCATCCCGGCTTCCGGTCCAGAGCTCCGCGCTGCGCTCGTGGTTCCAGGCCACCGAGCCCTTTGCCCCGTAGACCTGCAGGTCGATATTGCACTTCCTGCCTGCCGCGAGCTGACTGGTTGTGAAAGTTCCGCGGGCGCCGTTTTGAAAACGAATCAACACCGACGCGTACTCGTCCAGCGTCATATCTACGTCTTCATATTCCACGTCCGAGGCTGCCGCGAATGTGAGGGTCTCGGTGGATTTGGGGCGCTTGCGCTTTGGAAGGGTGGTACGCAGGTCCGCGAAGACCTCGGCTATGCTCAGCCCCGAGACAAACTGCGCGAGATCGCACCAGTGGCTGCCAAGATCGCCCATTATGTTGGAACCTCCCGCCATGCTCGGGTCGAGCCGCCACGAGTAGTCCGTCTCGTAGAGAAGCCAGTCCTGCAGGTAACTGCCCATCACGTTATAGACAGCTCCGATGTCCCCGCGGGCAACCCGCTCGGCCGCTTCCTGAACAACGGGATAGTACCGGTAGCAGAAGTTGATGCCCGTGACGGCGCTATGCTTCTCGGCAAGCGCCACCAGTTCACCGGACTCTGCGGACGACAGCGCAAGCGGCTTTTCGGAGAATACCTCCTTGCCCGACTCGATGGCCTGCTTATTGATCTCGAAATGCAGGTTGTTCGGAGTGCAGTTGTGAATAACGTCCACGTTCGGGTCTCCCACAACCTCGGTCCAGTCGCTGTAGACCCTCTCAATGCCGTAGTCGTCGGCGGCCTTCTGCGCGAGCTTGGGGTTCTTGTCCATCACCCCGATCACGCGCACTCCTGGGATGCGCAAGAGCTGTTCTATGTGCACCATACCGATATAGCCGGTGCCGATTACCACCACCCGGCAAACGTTCATTTCTCCACCCCCAGGGCGCTCAGGAACGCGCGCGTCTCCTTGAGCGATGCCACGTCGTCGATGGACGGTGAATACTCCAGCCCGAAAGACCCGTCATATCCACTCTCCGCAATGGCCTTGATCACCGCGCCATAGTTGATTTCGCCGGAGGTTAGCTCGTGCCGGCCGGGGACTCCTGCGGAGTGGAAGTGCCCGATGACGTCCATCTCGTCAGAAATGTTGTCTATCAGGTTACCTTCCATGATCTGCATGTGGTAGATATCAAACAACAGCTTCAGCGAAGGGTTGTTGATGCCGCGCAGGATCTCGGCAGAGGTCCTCGAAGAGCTCAAGAAGTAGCCGGCGTGGTTGACGTGTGTGTTGAGGGGCTCGAGCAGCAGCGTGAAGTCGTGCTTCTGGGCAATCTTCGCGGCCTCGCTTAGAGCCTTTTCCAGATTCGATCGCATCTGAGTTTCCGATAGACCGGGGATAACATTACCGGTGCAGGTGATCGCCTTATTGCAGTCTATCTGTTTGCAGAATGCGATTGTCGCCTCGACCCGGTCCAGATACAGACTGAGATCTTCTGCCTTGACAAGGTGGCCGCCGTGTGATCCGTCCGGAGCGTTGACGACCATGTTGTTGACCGTCACGCCGTTAGCCTGGCAGGCCTGTTTGATGGCGGCTGCGTCCTTGGGCACGCTCATCGGATCATCCGCCGCGGTGAAAGTGGCGTCGTGGAACCAGAACTCAATTGCCTTGAAGCCGCAATCCGCGACCGTCCTGATTCTCTGCTCGTAGGGCTGGTCCAACAGCACCATCTCCATACATATATCGAATTTCACGGTTTATCTCCTCTGCGCATATTGAATCGGAGCACCTCCCCCTCCCCCCTCCGTTTCGGAGGGGGTTAGGGGGAGGTTCGGTTGGCTTCAGGGTTTCCGGGTTGGGTTGGATGCCCAGTGCAGGTTCCGCACCCCAGTGGCCCAACCCTCAAATCCCGAAACACCTGGCCTCTCTTGGCGTGCTTCGGGACGAAAAGCGGTCCCGAAGCATAGCCTCTGTCCATTGTCAACTGTCAGTTGTCTACAGCACCGCCTCGGCAACTTTGCGGATGGCTTTTGCGATCATGTCGCAGTCATCCATCGTTAGCTGGGCTGGTATGTCCACGGCAACACAGTGACTCAACATCTCAGTCGTCTTCGGGCACATATCCGAACTGTAGTGATCCGGCGCGTCGCCCTTGTAGTGCGGGCAGGTGTACGGGCATCCCTCAGTTGTCGGGGTTTTCTTCTCGATTATGTGTTTCCAGTGCGAGTAGATGTGCCAATCGGGCACTCCCTT
>CAYSLA010000089.1:9313-13403 GCA_964431685.1 uncultured bacterium
TCGCCAAACCTGTCCGGCCGCCAGCATGCGGCTGTGTCGTGATATCCCATCAGGCGGTCGTAGTACTTGTCATCGTTAGTAATGCACGCGCCGCCTTCGCCCGCGGTGATGATCTTGTGATACTGGAAACTGAAACACCCGACATCGCCAAACGTCCCAAGCATCTTGCCGTTGTAGGAACCGCCGCACGCCTGAGCAACGTCTTCGATAAGCTTCAGATTGTGCTTCTTGCAGATCGCGACTATCCGATCCATATCCGAGGGCGCACCGCGCATGTGAACGCAGACTACCGCCTTGGTATGCGGGGTTATCTTCTTCTCCAGATCTTCCGGGGCCATTGTTAGGGTGTCGTCGATCTCGCAGATCACGGGGATCGCTTTGGCCGCCACTATGGCCGCGCAAGAGGCGAAAAAAGTGTAGCCGTTGACTATCACCTCATCACCCGGCCCGACACCAACGGCAACCAGCGCGCTGATCAGAGCTGAAGTGCACGAGTTCACCGCCAGGCAGTGCTTGGAGCCCATCTTCTTCGCGAACGCCTGCTCGAACTCCGCCACCTTGGACGGGTACTGCTCGGGACCGTAGTAGCGGAAGAGGTACTTGCGCTCCAGAACTTCGAGGACCTGCCGCTTTTCCTCTTCTCCGATCTCCAAACCACCGGGGTACATCGGGATGTTCGGGGTAGTCTTGGCCTTGGGGCCGCCTTCTATTGCCAGTTTCTCAGTCATTTTCTGCTATCCTCCCAGGAGTATGCCGGTAATGTACGCGTCCAGTTCTTCATAGTCGTGGCTTGCTCTCAGGCTCTCGATGACGGATTCATCACACTGTCGCACTTTCTCGACCAGAGCCAGGAACCATCGTTTGCTGTTGCTGAGGTGCTTGAGCGAGTTCTCTTTGGTCTGGGTGCGCATGGTCTTGATATCCAACCCCACGTACTCCCCGTTTGACCCGTAGTTGTACTTGTCGAGAACGTAGACCTGCGAAAACGCCCGGCGGATGTTCACCATACCGAAAGTCTTGTCCTCGTCGAACTTGAGGCCGTTCTGATCGTTCAGATGCACCCCCCAAAGCTTGCCGAATGACAGCGCAAAGCCCATCTCTTCGCTTGGCTCGAGGCCCGCGAGGATCGCGTGTGCGCTCTCGATAAGAATCCCCACCCTGGCAGGGTCGGACGTGCGTGACGCTATCGCGAGGAAGTGACCGGTGGTCGGCACGAACGCCGAGTCCATGGGCTCGTTCGGTTTCATCTCGCCCAGCACTCGAATTCCCTTGTCGTGGGCAAGCAGCGCGTTGACATACTCAACGAACCGATCCGCCGCAACCTTCGGGTCCTTGGCTTCGCGGCAATAGGTTCCCTCACGAGCAGGCCACAGCACCAGACGGTCGGTACCCAATGCGCGCGCTATTTCAACAGACCTGAGCGAACGTTCCAGAGCATACTTACGAGCGGCCGGATCGTTGGAAGTCCACCCGCCATCCACGGTCATGGGGTTCTCCCAGAGTCTGGGAGCCACAAACTCGGCCTCCAGCCCCATATCGTCAAGCATCTTCTTGAGTTCAGCCAAGGCCTTATCCTGCTCCGCCAAGGACAGCGTGATGTCGACCGCGTCGTCATCGTGGAACTGGATGCCAGCGAAACCCGCCTTCACTGCGAAGTCCAGCTTTTCCTTGAAAGAAAACGAGCTTCGCACCGTCGGCCCAAACGGGTCGGCGCCCTCGTGAATGTTCCAGGGGCCAAACGAAAATCTGTATGTGCCAGCCATCAGCGCACCTCCAATTGTTGTTTCCGGGTCTGCCCCGGACCGCGAGTGCTAGTATTATACTACACATGCGTGATATATAGGAAGGGGACGAGATCTATGGGAACTGTGGAACTGTCAGGGGGCTGGGTGTTTGCCATTACTCTCATTAACCCCATTATTCCCATTCCCCTGATTCGCCGCGGCGGACGGCGGATCTGGGGGACGAGTCATGGCGACCACTTTCCAGACCACCGGAAGCAGGGCCGCGAGGATTAGAGCAACCAGAACAGTCGACGCTTTCTCCTGCTTTGTGAGAGAGAAGTCTTTGCGGTTGGCGAGCGCCACTGCGGCAGCGAGCACGATGAGTGCGGGCAAATAAGGCAGCACGTCGAAGGTGACCGCAAGCATGCCCAGTGTCATCGCTGCATACACATACCAGAAATTGCGCCTCAAGTCGAGTGCGAGCCTCGCAACCGCGCAGAACACCAGTCCCAGGAAGAGAAAGTCGCCCGGCCCGACCAGCGTACTGGGAACAAACACACCCGCACCCGCAGCAGGTATCGGAGCACTGACTGCGCTGACCACGTCCGGCGCGTGCTGGATCGCGTGAGAGGTCGGCCCGCTTGTGACGGTCCACAAATCGATAAACGCAGCCAGTATCACCACCGGCAGCAGCAGGTTCCTGTCTCTTACCCTGAAGGCAACCATGCATCCAATGCTCGTCGCCCCTGAAACAATGCACAACGTGATCAGGGAGCGCAGCGGCCCATAGTATACCCCGGCGATCGCGACAAGCTCCCGCAAGTTCGGAAACCGGCCGATACGTGCTGGGATATCTTTCATGAACACTACAGCGACCACCACGGCGAACGCCACGGCGACTGAACCCAGAACAACTGCGGCGTAGCGCCAGACTGACCAGCGGAGTCTTGCAATGTTGAACGCAAGGAATATCTGCGCAGCCATGAACAGCGCCGTGGGCACTGCCGATATGAGCATTCCCGCAGCACGCCAGCCGAAAGCACCGTCGGGACCAATCCACGCCGGAGGCGTTCGGAAGTACGAGGCCGCAGTTGCGAGGAACGTCGCCTTCGGCACCAGAAACCACAGCAGCAGCAAGGCGGCGACCGCCAGCCCAACTCCAACCCGGGGACCAGCCCAGATTGTTGGTGGCCGTATGTTGGAAATATGCTCAGTCACATGCACCAGTTTAGCGGTCTCGACGACTCGAAGCAACTTTGATGGAAAACAGTAAGGAATTTCCGCGGTGAGTGTCGAACACAACACCAGCAAACCAGGCGGTGATGTTATGTCCAATCTGGAAATAGGCGAACTGTTCCAAGAGGAAACCAAGTACCAGCGCGACAAACTCCTCGGAGAGGCGCTCGACTGGGACTCGCGTCCACAGCTCCACAAGACCTACACCGGCTGCCCAAAACACCAGCTACCCACTGACTTCGAGCTTAAGGCGCTGTCCCTCGATCAGTCTATCAAGCAGCGGAAGAGCGTGCGTCAGTATTCTTGGCGGCCGGTGCCTCTGGAGATGCTCTCGTACCTTTTGTGGGCCTCCACCGGCAGCGTCGGTGTGCGAGACGGTCACGAGCGCCGCACGGCACCGTCTGCGGGGGCACTCTATCCGATCGAGACGTATCTGGTAGTCAACAACGTTGAGAGCATCCCACAGGGGGTCTATCACTACTCAATTCGCAGCCATTGTCTCGAGTGTCTGAAGACAGACGATCACGGGGCTGACCTGGAGGAGGCGGCCCTGGGCCAGGACATGTGCAGAACTGCGCCCGTGGTGTTCGTGTGGTCGGCTATGTTTGAGAGAACAGTCTGGAAATACAAGCAACGCGGATACAGATACATCTATCTGGACTGCGGCCATATCGCTCAAAATCTGGCGCTTGCGGCAGTTTCCATTGGCCTGGGCTCGTGCCAGATGGCGGCGCTCTTTGACGACGAGGTCAACGAAGTCATCGGTCTGCACGGAACCGAGGAGAGTGTGATATACATGTCCAGCGTGGGCTTTCCGCCGGAACCTGAAGCGTAGGGGCGATCCCTCCGCGGTCGCCCGGCATCGGGAGGTGGCAGAGCACCTCCCCTACGCAATTGACGCAACGACCTCTTTGAGGAATGCGGCGTCGTCGATCAGTACGCTCTTTTGCTTTTCGGCGTCGAACCGGCCCAGCGACTCGTCTTCTATGCACAGAGTCCCAGTGTAGCCCGACTCCTCAAGGGTTCGGGCAACCCACGGCAGGTCGATGTCGCCATCCCGCAGCGGTGCGGCGTAGGTGCCGTACTCCCATCCGATCTCCCGCTCAATCTCGCGCTTGTCTTCGGGGTAG
>CAYSLA010000090.1:0-13367 GCA_964431685.1 uncultured bacterium
CGTCAGCGCCGGCGCTGACGCCGTGATGGATCTTTCGACCGGCGGCGATTTGACCGCCATACGCGAAGCAATACTCGCGGCCTGCCCCGTGATGCTGGGAACCGTGCCGATCTACGAAGTGGCAGTGCGGGTGGCCTCCGAGAAGGGAAGCATAACCCAGATCGTCGCGGACGATCTCTTCGATGTCATCGAGCGCCAAGCCAAACAGGGCGTCGATTTTATGACGCTGCACTGCGGCATCACAGAGGAATCTATCCGCAGGCTTCGAGATCAGGGCAGGGTGACCGACGTGGTTAGCCGCGGCGGAGCGTTTCTGGTCACTTGGATACTCGCCAACCAGCGCGAGAACCCGCTGTATGAGCGCTACGACGACGTCTTGTCAATCGCGAAGAAGTATGACGTGACGCTCAGCCTTGGAGATGGTTTCCGGCCGGGTTGCCTGTCTGACGCCACTGACCGCGCCCAGGTGCAGGAGCTCATAATACTCGGTGAGCTGGTGAAGCGTGCCCGCGAAGCTGGTGTGCAGGTTATGGTCGAGGGTCCGGGTCACGTGCCCCTTGACCAGATCGCGGCGAACATGGCAATCGAGAAACGGCTTTGCGAGGGTGCACCATTCTACGTGCTTGGTCCGATTGTGACCGACGTTGCTCCGGGCTACGATCACATCACCAGCGCGATCGGCGGGGCGATTGCCGCGATGAGCGGCGCTGACTTCCTGTGCTACGTAACCCCGAGTGAGCACCTCGGGCTTCCCACAGCCGAGGATGTAACCGAAGGAGTGATAGCTGCAAGGATTGCCGGCCACGCCGCGGACATTGTAAAGGGAGTCCCCGGCGCGATTGAATGGGACAACGAAATGGCTCGAGCACGCAAGAGCCGCGACTGGACCAGGCAGATGGAGCTGGCAATCGATCCTGTTAAGGCCAGGAAATCACGAGAGGCCAGGTCTTCGGGCGACGAGGAAGTCTGCTCTATGTGCTCCGGTTTCTGCGCGATGAAAGTCGTTGAGGAATACCTGGGCAAACCCGGTGGCTGCGGGTAGAGCCGGGTTCGGGTGGCAGCGACTGTCGCCGAACCTTCCGTCGAGTACGTCCGTTCGCGCTTCGTGGGCTGGACGGCTTAAGAGATCGCACAACCGTTCTGGGGGGTAGCAACAATGGATCCTGATAAGAAAGACGAAGGAATCGACAGGGAAGAGTTCCTTGAGCTTGAGAGGCAAGTCAATGAAGCCTACGAAGCTGGCAAGCTTACTCAATGGGCTCTGGTTGAGTCTGTTGTCGTTGGGGACGATACGGTGGAGTTCTTCAGAGGGACGGACCCAAATGGTCAGGAAGTGCTGAGGGCCGATGTCCCTCCGAGCGGCGCGCTTGTGGTGCACTATCACATAATGCATCGGCGAACTCCCTACGGCATTGAGTACTTTAATATGGGCGGAGAAGGGCTTGTGCACGCAACCAGCAGCGTCCGCTTCGCTTCCTATCCAACGTATGAGGAGTTTCGCGATGCAGTCATAGCGTTGTGGACGGTGCCGCCAAACAAGAAGAGATGATTGGGTGCGATCTGCGGTTGCACCGTTCGGTCAACGCGGACTCTTTGCCGTCTGGACACGCGTCCTAATCTCCTGTAAGAGCTCAGAGTATGTGAGAAACCGCGTCATCCTGAACTTGGTTCAGGATCAATCCCTTCTCCGGATGGGTGCCGGATATCCTGAACTTGATTCAGGACCGGCATGACGTAGTACTTAGGGAGACGGCGCTGTTACGATCTCCTTCAGCCCCTGCAGTGGCCCTGCAAATATGGTATACTGCTGGCAAGTGAGCTGACGCGTCAGCCACAACAGAGGAGGAGTAAGACTATGGCGCTGAAGTGGGAACACATCGGGGGCGAAGGCCTGGCATTCGTGATACACTTGTATAGGGCTAAAGTGCCGGGCGGCTGGTTTGTCTTTAACTGCAGCATGGTCAAACAGGAACGTCTCGACCAGAGAGTCATATTCTACCCGGATCCCAATCACGAGTGGGATGGCAACTCCCTTCCCTAGACTCGAGGACTGTCACCAGAATCGAAACTGACGCTCGCCGCGCCGCTAGGCTGCTTGTGGAAGCTGTTGAGGAGGTGCCGGCCATCTGACACGCTCCTCCCTCACTCGGACTTGCGTTGCCCGCGCCCGCGGGGTTCGCTCGGATTGCAGATCGCACCCGTCTTTATCAGCCATTTTCCATCAGATTGCCCCAATGCATCAGTGTCCAGATGGAGGTGAAGTTGGAGCTTGATATGTTCTGTGGCCGTGATGTATACTGACGGCAGACGGTACAGTGGAGTTCTTCCCCCAAGACCGCAGTTACGTTGGATGGAGACTATGCATGAACTTTGAAGAGATGATTGTGGGGAGCGGAAGCGCATTCGCTCCGGTGCAGAAAGCGGCTCGAAAAGGGGCCGCGGCAGTGATGACAGTCGGCAAGATGGTGGAGGGTGGTGACATCCGGAGCATCTCCAGCAAGCTGGATGAGGCAGAGCGCGAACTCTTCAGCGCACTGGAGGGAATGCGTCGGTTCAAAGAGATTTGGGAGCAACACGGCTTCGAAGAGTACTTCGCGTCCGAAGAGTACGTTGAGGAACTCTCCCGTCATCTGGATGAGGCGAATGTGGACTACCATCGCATGGACGATGTGATATATGTCTACCCAGTGCTCCTGAGGTTTGACCCCGCGAACAGGTCGGTGCGACTCGACAAGAAGAGTGAAGTCAGGGTGAGGCCCCAGTATCTGGCACGCGTCTTGAGAGACATTCAGAACAAGCCAAACCGATTTCCTGCCGGACAGTTCCTGCGCGCTTTGTTCAAGGTCTACAAATCACTTGCCTCGCGCAATCTCAAGAAGTCTGAGCAGTGGGCGGGCAAGTCCATACTGCTTCGCGACATCTATGAGATGCTATCCGCTATGCCCGGCGCTAACTACACTGAACAGGAGTTCGCACGTGACATCTATCTCCTCGATGCGTCAGACCTGACACTGGAGGTCCAGGGGTACATGGCGAACCTCGAGGCCAGCAGCGGCACTAGAGATGACAAGAAGACGCTCTCCATCGTCACGCGTGACGGCCGTCGGCGTCTCTACTGCACGATTAGATTCGATCCGATTGCGGGGTAACCGATATGGGATTATCTTTGCCGGAGTGGTTGGACATCGTTGACCGGTTCTACCTGAGCGGTTTCATCAAAGATGGCGGCTCGGCGTTCAAGATGCTGCTGACCCCCAATGAAGACGATGCATCCTTTGCGCTAAGCGGTCTTCGCGCTCTGGCCGAGCAGCGCGGGCATATGTTCGCGTACGTGTCGGCGGCGCAAACAAGAGTGGACAGGATAGACCAGATATTCTTCGCCATTGCAAAGCAGATAGACTGGGAAGAGCTTATGGCACGCGACGCGACCAACTTCCTACACAGTCACGACTACGCTGTTCCTGAGGGGACGTCGCTTAGCGACGCCACTGCCATAGCCGCCGCGAACGGTGTGACTCAGGAGGAACTGGTCACGGAACTGCGGCGCGCCACTCGGCAGGAGATCGTAAGCGACAGGCAGATGTGCAAGGAATTCCGCACTGCTCTCGGCTGGCTAAGGAACGCGCAATTCTTCCCCAGAAACGTCTCCCCTAGTGACGCCGAGACAATCGAGGGCTGGCTGCACGGTGACAAAGTCAGTATGGGTGCGCTGAAGACCCTGAAGATATACTCCAAGATCGGGCGGCACAACGCCAGAGATATGCTGAGTGCGCTGGCGCATTGGTTGGCAAAGTCGCTCGGGCAGGGCCTTGTTATCGGCCTCGATCTGTCTGGGCTGCTGAACGTGAGCCCGAGGGATGTTGATGAAGAGCCACCTTCGCTGCGATACAGTCGGAACGCGCTGCTGGACGCATACGAAGTGCTCCGGCAGTTCATCGACGAGACTGATGAGATCACTCATTGCCTTATCTGTGGCTCCGCGCCATCGGGGATCATCACTGACGAGAAGCGGTCCATAACCAAACAATACTACGCGCTGAACAACCGGCTAGCAAACGAAGCGCACGACCGCGACCGGGAGAACCCGCTTGCGGCAATGGTGCATATCGACGGCGCCAGGTTGCAGGGGGTGCAATAGCATGTGTGCCGAGTCAACATTGATGGCCAGAAGGGCTATAGAAGTCCTGCGTTCCGGTGTTCCAAATCGTGACGCCGTACGGCAGCTTCCGGTATTCCAAGGCGATGTTACACAGAAACTGACGGAACTCGTGTGGGAAATGCAGGAGTCTGCGACTGCTGGCGAGGAGTCTGCACGTTCGATGATTATCTCCGGCGCATTTGGTGCGGGCAAGTCACACCTCCTCGAGTATCTGCGCCACCAGGCATTGGAACAAGGTTGTGTATGCAGCCACCTTGTGATAAGCAAAGAGACCCCACTTTTCGATTCCCTCAAGCTCGTTCGTGCCGCGGCGGAGACCGCTAAGTTACCGGAGGTTGGGGGAATGTCTGGAAGGGCCATTCCCGAAATTCTCTTCAGCAAGCGACTTGATCCCACCAAGTGGTCTCGCCTGTACCAATGGGTGCATGAACAACCCGGCCTTGGGGATCGAGTGGCCCCGGTCTTCAAGGTCCTCGAGGAGAGGCCAGCGGGGATAGATGAGTTCCTGGACAAGGTAGCTTGGGAATGGTCCGGCTATCCGATGAAGGTCACCGACATTCGCACAGCTCTGAAAGATATTGACCAGCACAAGGCCTACCAAGTAAGAACCATCACCCAGAAAGCTCTCGGCGACTGTCTCTGGCGTCTGCTTCCCCGTCTCTTCCACGCCGCCGGTTACAGCGGCTGGGTGGTGTTGATTGACGAAGTGGAACTCATACTCCGGTACAGCAAGCTGCAGCGGGCAAAGTCCTACGCTCAGATCGCGAAGCTTTCTGGTGTGATCAAAGACTTCAGGATGTGTGGCTTTCTGCCGGTTTTCTCTGTTACCGACGATTTCTGGGGGTACGCAGACGACAACCTCCATGACTTTGAGATTCCAGTTTGGCTACAGGGTCGCGAAAAGTACGGCGACGCAGAGTTGGCGCGGTGCGCCGAGGCCGGAATGAAGCTGTTACGTCGCCCTAGAGCCCTGCGTCCACCGCGTGAAGATGAGCTCGGCGAACTCAAGGAGCGAGTGCGCCATCTTCACTCTGAGGCCTTCGGATGGGAGGCTCCGCAGGTTCGTGAGCGTGAAGCGCTATCGTCCCGTTCCGTAAGAGAACACGTGAAGTCGTGGATTGCCGAGTGGGACATGATGCTCCTCTATCCAGACTACCGAACGAGCATTGTTATCGATGAGGTCCCACAGGAGTACTCTGAGGATGAAGACCTTTCCAGCGAGACTTCAGCACGGGACATCGTGGATTGAGCCCGATACCGTTCACGAACACGCCAGAAGAGGATGTTGTGGGCTCTGTGGGTTATCTCAAGTTCTTGCACCCCCCGGCGAACGACTGGCTGGGAGCACTCTTTCTGATCGATGCGATGGGTAGTCCAGTCGAGTTCACATACGCCCGGATGCGTCCTCCGTATTCTTTCATGTGGCGTGCAGATGATCTTAGGGTGCATTGCCAGATGGTTCTATGCTCCGCAGTATTCGGTACCTGCCCGTCGGCTCCGCTTGTGATCCTTTGCGAGGCGGAGGAAGTTGCCCCGACGCTGTTCTTGGAGCACATCTCGGTGGATATCCCCGTGGGACTCGTGTCTGCTACGAAGAGTGCGGGCGAAGGTGAGACCATAGTTGGCGGCTCCGTTAGCTGGGTCACTGCCCCCGAAGCAGCGTCGTCATCCGAGAGCTTCTTCGTCGCCATTTCGGGACACGGGTTGCTGACCGAGCCATTCTCGCGTGCAGAAGCCGGGCTCCGCGAGGTATATCCCGATTTGTTCACGTCATGACCATTCGATCTGCCATCACCTACAGGATTTGCCGAAGCCCCCGAACCCGTCGCAGGTGGCACTTTCCGTCTGCGCGGAAACCACTTACTTTCAGACCAACAGGAATCCAGCCTGTTGCCTTCGAACGTCTTTCAGCTCACAGTGAGACTTCGAGCGCGGGTGGCCGAGCAGGTCTGTGCGGTGCAGCGACACTGGGGTCGGTAGCCGTGATAGGAAAGACGGTGGATCAGGGATCAGTGTCATTGCTTCAGAACGATCTGCCGTCTGACCGTGTTCCAAGCGTCCGATTCCGTGGCCCTGAAGAACTCGGGGTGTCGCGCTGTGGCAAAGCCAGTGACTCACCTGCTGCTGGAGTGCCGCTCGCCCGACGTCTGGCCTCCATTCTTCAGCCGCCTCTCACGCTTTGTATGTCTGCACCCGGCCCTCTGGAGTGGCCCGGCGAGTTGATGGAGTTCCAGAAAGATGGTGTGCGCGTGCTTGTCAACGGCTCCGGAGTGCTTCTGGCCGACGACATGGGCTTGGGAAAGACGATACAGGCGGCGGCGGCGATGAGGCTGCTGGCCAGGCGCGCAGAGATGGAGACCGTGCTTGTTGTCACGCCCGCCGCCCTGCTCCGCAACTGGCGCGTTGAGCTAAGCAGGTGGGCGCCGGAACTCCGGACCATTCAGGTGACCGGGCCGAGAGATCAGCGGCTGTGGAAATGGAGAGCCCGCGTCCACGTTAAGATCGTCAGCTACGAGACACTGCTGAGCGACTTCCAGTTTTTGTCGAGACAGGGCGTCAGCTTCGATCTGATATGTCTGGACGAGGCGCAGCGGATCAAGAACAGTGAGACAGCGATCAGCGCCTCCGTCAGGAAGATACCCTGTGCTCGCCGCTGGGCACTTACTGGTACTCCGCTTGAAAACAGTCTCGACGACGTGCGTTCGATACTGTCCTTTGTTGAACCAGTAGATGCTTACGGCCGCTCTTCCGGTCAGCTCCGCGACGATGAGATCAAACCTGCTCTCAAGCGTCTCCAACTGAGGCGCAAGAAGTCAGAGGTGCTTCCACAACTCCCTCCGAAGACCAACATTGAGATGTTTGTCGAACTGTCGAAAGAACAGCGAGATGAATATGAAGCGCTCCACGCAGGCGGAGTTGGCGAACTCAGACAAATGGGAGAGTACTGCACACTTACCGACGTACTAGCGCTGATAACCAGACTCAAACAGGTCTGTAACTTTTCTTCCAGTGGCGCGCGCTCTTCCAAACTTGAAGATGTTACAGCCCGCCTAACCACGCTGCGAGCGCAAGGCCATAAGGCGCTGGTGTTCTCGCAGTATACAAGCGAGGATTACGGAGTAAGGCGTCTGGCGAGATCACTTCGTCAGTTCCGTCCGGTGTGCTATACTGGCGACATGAGTGCCGGTCAGCGCCAACAAGCTGTCGATACTTTCAGGAATGATGCCCAAGCGGGTGTAATGATCCTCTCACTGAAAGCGGGAGGCGTCGGTCTCAATCTGCAGTGTGCATCCTACGTATTCCATTTTGACCGCTGGTGGAATCCAGCAAGTGAACTGCAGGCGGAGGACAGATCGCATAGAATTGGCCAGTACCGGGGTGTGAGTGTGTACAAGTACGTCTGCGAGAACACGATTGAAGAACGCATACACGAGATACTCGAGTCAAAGAAAGCGCTGTTCACTGATTACGTGGACGACGTTTGCCTCGATCTGGGAGAGAAGTTCACGGAAGAGGAGTTGTTTGGCCTCTTCGGTCTTGCTCCGCCGGCAACTCGTCGCATAGAAAGAAGCCAGTAGCTGCGACACTTCATTCAACGCGCTTTGTTGGCCGAGCGGAGTCGAAGCCAGTCTCCGCCGGAAGGACATCGGCACCTGCACGCCGAAGAAGAGTTCATCTCAGGCGGAGAGGAGCTCGGAGATTATGTCTTACTACGTCGTCAGACGCACCGGGCAGTTGATTGTCTTTCTTGGCCTAGCGTTCGTGCTTGCGCAGCAGGCCAAGGCGGCGGAGAAGTGGTGGAACGCCCAGTGGGAGATGCGCATTCCAATCGCTGTGTCGGCAAGCAGCGGAATCACGCCGAACCGTCCCGTCGTCATCTCCTGGGCTGACGTGGCTGCCAGGTTGGGAGGCGAAGATGTCCGACTGGGTTCGCTGCGGTTGGTCAGGGACGGCAAGTCGATGCCCTTCCAGTTGGATCACCGGGACTCGACCGGCCGCTTTCTTCCTCCGGGCGATCTCCGGCTGGCCCCCACCGACGAGCTGGTATTCACCGCGCCTTCAGACCGCCGAACCGTCTCCTACCTCTACCTCAGCCGCAGCCCTGTGCCGCCAGTTGCATTTGCCTCCGGAGTTTCGGTGACTCCGATCCGGGACGGCCAGGCTCACCAGAGGCTCTCGACGGCAGGTCTGTCTATCGATGTTCAGGGCCCCGGGCCGCTTGATCCGGCCACGGTCTCCGCCGCAAACCACGGCCGCGCGTCGGTGGTGGGGATGACATGGAAAGGCCTTACCCTTACCGGACAGTCCAGCAACTGGAGCGTTGTAATGAACTCTCCCCCGTTTCCCACCGCTGAGGGAGACTGCTGGAGAACCGTCAAGTTACTGGTCGATGGTCCAGTCCGCAAGGTGGTCACCACCGGGTGTGCCGGCTCCACCGTCAAGAATGCCGATGGTTCCGTGGCTCTTGCCGCTGACGTAACACGATACTTCTCGATGTTCTCAGGTGTTCCGCTGTACGATGTAGAAGACGTGGTCGAGTGCACCGCAGCTCAGGGTGAATGGACGGGAATCTATGCGGACAGGCTCATCCTCGGCCACAGACCGCAACTCGATGATGTGCTCATCGATGGTTCATCAGGGACTCCAGTCCGCGTCGCACTGACCGACAAGAGCATTCCTCAGATTGCAGACGGTCGTTTCGATGGATCGGGCGGCCTTGTGCAAAGCAAGGAAGTGGTGGACGGCTGGTACGCGTGGCTCAATGAGAAAGACAAGCTCGGAGTAGCGGTCTTCTATGGCGCTAAGCAGGGCGGTAAGCCGAGACCGGAGCAGATGCAGTATGGATCCGGGTGGGCTATGTGGCATTTCGACAACTGGGTTACGTTCGCATACACCGGCTTGCAGTCATCGGCCACTCTGAGGCACCGGTTCAGGGTGGCGGCCCTGGAGCCCCCGTCAGTCGAGAGCATCGCCGCCGAGTATCGACTGTGGGAGAACGATATGGAAGGCCTTGTGGCTGTCGGCGTGGTCGAGAGGAGGGCGAAATGACGCGACTTGTGCTTGTCGCAGCAGCTTGTGGAGCGGTGCTCCTGTCGGCGTGCTGCCAGTCGATGGCGGCCAACGTTGGCTGCATGGTCTACAACAACGACCTGATCTTTACCGACGTCGAGCTCCGCCGGTTGGAGAAGGCGACCGAAATCCAGTATGTTGGCGTCCAGACCTCTTCGCCCGCCCCGCATCAGCGAGAGGTGGCTTCGAGGCTGGCGCGCTCCGGGAAGAAGCTGATCCTGCAGATATGGTGGGGCCCGGAATCGCCTCACTCCTGGTCGCGGTTTTCGATGGCGAACATTGCCCAAGACGCCAAGATCCGCGGGGAGTTCTTCCGTGAGGTTGTTGATCCCATAATCGACTCCATCGGTCCCGACAATATCTACGCAGTTCACATGCTCGAAGAAACGGCCGGGCAGTTCGCGACCGACTCGCTCGACCCAGGCGACCCGGATGACTACTCCGACGACTCGGGCGGCGGCTATTCTTCCCCCTACTACACTGGATACAGCGGGGGCGGCGCCTACGGTGGGCCGTGGATTCTGCCGCTCCGTCGACACAACGCCGATTTCCGGCGGTTCAGCGGCTACGATCTCTTTGAGTCGTCCATCTGGACGGGGCCGGAGTGGGCCGCTTACAGGCAGTGGGTCTGCCGGAGAATTCAGGCCCTGGCCAATGTCCGGTTCGCCGAGCATATCCAGAAGAAGTATCCTGGGGTTCTGGCCACCACCTGGGACGGCCCGGACTTCGGGGGAGTTCATTGTGCAGACACTCCGGCGATGCTGGGCGCCATTGACGGGTTCAGTCTGAACGCGTACATGTCACCGCTGCAGAACTACATCTACGCGCGCACAGTACGGGCCCTGGATTTCGACAAGGTCTTTCAGTTCATGAGCTGGGTTGGCCGGGATAACCTTGACGTCAACCAGCGCAGAGCGATGCTGGCCAGCATATACCTGGCGGGCAGCGATATCATTCACCTGTGGGAGGAACCGCGGCGGGCCTACGCCCGGGATGAGTTGTGGACAATCATGCAGAAAATGTACGGTTCATTCTCCAGCCTTCCAGTGTTTCGGCACAAGCCCGATGTGTTCGTGATCTGCGGTCAATGGAACGTCCCCAGCTACTTTCTCAAGAACTTCGACTGCGCGCACCACGAGGACGCCCAGGGCTACGGGCTGGGCCGGTACAAGATTGTGCTGCTCGACGGTCCTGAGCATCCGGGCCTGAAAGACTGGGTTTCGAGCGGCGGGATTGCTGTGGCGTTCAACAGGCGTCCGGCATTCATCACCGACGCCCAGGTGAGCGGCGGCAAGCGTGTCGAAGAAGCGGGATTTTCCGCGACCAGCGTTGACTATGACAGCGGAACGGTTCTGCTGCTGGACCGCGGCAAGACTGACGCGGAGGATGCCGCCTGGCAGTTGTTTGTTTACGACCAGCTCCGGGGTCTGTCGGAATCTCGCGGGCTTCAGGCGGTATTCGACAAACATTTCTCGCCCCGGGAGTCGGGCGGGCGGTATCTTGAGATGACCAGCGACGACGGGTCGGTGACCTGCTACCTGCACTACAGTGTCGGGCAGGCCGCGAGTCCGGTGCAGGTCAAAGGCGTTGACGTGCTGTCGGGTGATTCTGATCCGGTGCTAGGCCCGGAGCGCTCGACTGCTATCGTGGCGCACGTGTCTCTGAAGCCGTGGTCACCGCCACCGCCTCCCGACCGTACGAAGTATGCCAAGCCCGCGGAGCCCGGCGCCAGACGCGGACAGCCCGAGTTGGCGGAGTTGCCGCCTGTTGATCCGCTTGGCCCGGCCCGGTCGGCTCTCGCGGCCCCTAAGCCGGTGTCTGTTGTGCGGAAGAAGTACGCCGACTGGGACGTGGCAGGTTGCCGGTATCGCCTGGCCTTGCGGTTCAACGGAGGAGACGGGCCGGTGACTGATCAGCCGATGATCCTCACCGGGCGGGATCTGTTCGAGCTGACCGGGATGGACGACCTCGCGTGGAGTTCTGTGCGCGTCTTCAACGGCAAGAAGACACAGACCGTGCAGGTCGACGAGCGGGACGGCACCGGCTTCTACCTGGCCAAAGGCAACGGCCGGCTGGACTTCGACGACGAACTGGTGTTCCAGGTGAGCCTGCCGAGAGGCGCCACCGCGACATATCTCCTTTACTATGACTCCAAGCCTTCCACAGCCCCTGACTGGGCCGCCGCTCCGGTGACGTATGAGGAGGTCAGTACGGACATTGCGGACGCAGTGCTGAGTAACGGCAGGCTGTCCGTGCAGCTCAAAGGACCGGCAAAGGACCCTGCCAACAACACTGTAGCCAACTACGGAGCAGGCGCAATTACTGAGCTGAGCCTGGATGGCAAGGCGTTCACCCGCATACGCTATAACTGGGCCAACTACTTCTTCTCGAACCCCTGGTCGAGTGACGGCGGATGGACGAAGCCCGAGAGGATCATATCCGGTCCGCTGAGAACGATTGTGAGGGTCGAGCTGCCTGGATTCACGCAGAAGAACGAGGCCGGATTGACTACGCTGGAAGGCAAGGTTACGCACTACTACTCGATGTACGGGACAGCTCCGGTGCTGGATATCGAGCAGAACGTCAGTTATGGCCGTTCCGACCGAAAGTGGAAAGCTAACTACGGTTTCTACACCACTCCGGGCGGTGCTCCAGACGCCAACGACGTGCTGATCGTCCCTGTGGGCGGGTCGCCGAGGGTCGTAACTATGCACGATGTTGATGTCTACGGCAGCCGCTATACCGAGCACAGGCCGGAGCAGGGATGGATGGCGCTGCTGGACACGGCCGAACAGCACGGATGCGCGCTGTTCTACGCTCGGATGCCGGAAATCAGGGAGAACCTCGCGCGGGTGTCCTATTCTCCCGCGAAGGCACTCACCCCATCGGTTGTCAGAAGACCGGACGGCTACGTGATGAGCCTTGAGTACAGCAACAAGGTCATGCAGACTGATGACTCGGTTGTCCGCCGCTTCCGTCTCGTCGGGTTGACGGATGATAGTGGCCAGTCGGTGGCTCAGCAGTACAAGATATGGGGAGAATCACCCACGCGTTTCGGGTCGGTGGAGATGCAGGCGCGGGAGTGAGGTCGGTTATAAGGGGATTGCGCTCACCGCATGCCGGTCATTGGAGGAGCGAAGAGGAGGCTCAAGCCGTCACTGCTACTCCGCGCACATCGCCCTGACGGCCAGCACAACGTACTCCAGTCTGGCAGGTGACTGTTCCAGTTGGCGCGCGCATTCCGTCAGCACCGTTCTCCCCGCGTCGTTCGTCCTGTAGTCCGCAGCCAGCAGCGCAAGGCCTGCCAATGCACGCGCTCCAGCGTCGAAATCCGAGGAGAGAAGTTCGACTACTTCGTCGATCAATGCCTCCACGTCATCCTTGTGGTGCTCGAATCGATCGGCACATTTGCGCAGATCAAACAGTTCCTGAGAGACTGCAGTTCCCGGATCGGCGAGGGCGTCTCTCCATAGTCGAACAAACTCGCGTTCGTCTCCCATTATCCGCGCAACCCCAAGCGCAAGCTCTGCCCGCTCCGAACTGTTCTCCAGACGTTCCAGTAGCATCAGCGTGTCGGGCAGGCTCTCCTCAACACCGAGCGCTCCGAGCGCAGAGGCATACCCCACAAGGACGTGGTCGTCTCCCCCTGCCCGGAGCCTGGTGAGGAGTGTTGGGGTCTCCTCGCGGTCTCTCAAACGTCCCAGTGCCCTGGCGCTCGCGGCTTGCAGCATGGGAAATCCCTGATCAAGGCTCTGCCGAAGCGCCTTCACGGCAGAGTTGCCGCCGGTCTTACCAAGCGCCCACGCAGCCACGAGTGCGATGTCACGTTGACTGCCGTTCAGAACATCAATGAGCGCAGCGGTGAGCCTGGGATCCCGCTCCATTCGGGACATGGCCACGATGGCCTCATACCGGACGGAGAAGCTGGGATCACCCAGCGCCCAGATCAGTTCCTGGATGGTTAGAGGGCTTCTGGAGACACCCATCCGCTCCGTCACCGTGGCCCTGGAGCGTTCGTCGCTTGGCAGTCTGAACCTCATCAGCGTATCCGCTGCCGCCAGGACGTTACCTCTTACGAACAATCCGGCGAACTTCATCGCAGAGGTTTCGCCAGAACCGACTATTCGACGAAGTACCC
>CAYSLA010000091.1:0-13320 GCA_964431685.1 uncultured bacterium
AGTGGGCGTTGAGATAAGAGGAGGCCGGATTTGCCAACACAAGGACAACTTCAAGCCGATATTAGTGAGGCCATCATTAAGTTCGAGAAGGAGTACATGGGCAGAGGCCCTCTGGAGACAAAGACATACATTGTCGATGACCTGGTCATTGTTCGCCTCAAAGGAGTCCTAACACAGGCGGAACACCAGCTAGCCAAGACCGGCGACTCATCAAGAGGTCGCGACCTTATCAAACAGGTGCGGATTGAGCTGCTTGAAAGGGGGCGCCCGCTCCTTGAGGCTGTAGTCGAGTCTATCATTGGGTGTAAGGTGCAGAGCCTGCATACGGACATCAGCACTTCTACAGGCGAGAGGCTGATTGTCTTTGTGCTGAGTGCCCCGCCCGACTCCGACTCGTGAGCCGTATAGGGCGCCTCTGAGTCAAGTTTAGGGCAAAATCGCGCCCTGTCCGGGCAAGAAACAACGCGATTCGACGTTGTGGTGTCTGGTAGCGTTTGACAAGACGGGTATTGATCTGCTAAACTACTGTTGAACATGTGCAGACGAACAGGGGGTAGACGTCTACCTGCTGATTTGTGGGCCGCGGACGATACTGGTGTCGTTGCGCGGCCTTTTTGCATATATGATATGGTAGCGGCCGAGTTCGACCGGGGTCTGTGAGATGGCGGTCGAGAGCGAACGCCGAACACCGCCGAAGCCACGGCAGTGTTCGGCGTATTTTTTTACTGACTGAGATTACTGAATATCCAGGTATGTCATATCGACCAGCGGAAGATCCGGCAAGCCCCTGAACTTGATTCAGGGTCAGGGCCCAGAGATTCCTTCCCACGGGTCGCAAGTGACAGCGTTTCTTTAGTCCGAAGGATGGAGGTTCTAGCGTGCTGAGTAAAAGTCTGGAACAAGAAGGCAACCAGTTGATTTTGCATACGACCGGGGTTATCTGCTCTACCACTCGTGAGCTTGCCTCGAGCGATGTGTTCGAGTTCGTCGTCGAACGCTACATCGCACAGCTTCGCAGACACGACTCGCCGCTCCTGGACCAGTTGTGCGCGGATTCCGAGAACTCCGTCCACGTACCACGCCTGATTGCTCTACTGCGAACTCTTGCCGCAGTGCCTCTGGAGCAGGTTGTGAAGATCTTGCCCCACGCAGATGACTACATCGGGCGGCGTGAGCCTCTTCACGAACTGGTGGAGGGACTCTACGATTTCTGGCGTTCTTACGACCGGTTTATGGTCTGTCACTCAGAGCAAGGCCCTGACAGCCACGACCAGCGTCCATATCGCACGTTCAATGCGACAGTGGAGCAGTTGACACACCTGGTTCGCGCTCTCTACAGAGACATCTGTGAGAACATAACGGGCGATCACCCTCGGGTCTACCGTCAGGTGTCAGCCGGATGCAACGCCGCCGTGATCGCCGTACCCAAACCCTGGAACTGCCCCCAGGCATACTCGAGTCAGTTAAGTGACATAGAGTTCGTACGGCAGGTTCTCGTGAACCCTCCGATGGTTCTGGTAAGCCCCACGAGCAAGCGTACGGAGCATTTCCGGAAAATAGAAAGCAACCCGGTTTCAGGGCTATCGCTGGATACGAAGAAGTGGCTGTGCTATCCGGCGCAGGTTGGGAATCTGGTCATATTCATGTACTTCCATCAGAAGTCGATTGGCGTGGGGTGCGCTCTTGCCAATCTGTTCGGACTTGCAACAGACGAACAAATTTCGACAGGCCCGGACGCAGTCTATGTCCACGGAGCGCCCGGAGAGCAGCGGTTCCCGAGCCCAGAAGAAGGACTGGCTGGTGCCGGCGACACGCCGGCAGTCTTCTATGATGATGAACAGAACGGCTTCTTTGTGGCTACGGTTCCGGACGAAGAACGCTTTGGCGGATTCAACTACCTGAGGGAAATGGCGCTTACGCTCCATAACGTCGTGAACATAAAGCGCGGAATAATGCCATTTCACGGCTCGATGATCAGGGTGGAGCTCAGAAATGGAAATGCCGCGAATATCTTGATGATAGGCGACGACTACGCCGGACGACGAGAATCCATAGAAGCGCTTCGACTCATCGGCAGCGACTCAATTCGCGATTTCAGAATCATAGCAAACGACATGGGTTCGCTGCATATCTCAGAAGGCAATACTCTGTTGGGCTATGGCGCTGAAATAGGAGCCTGCATTCGGCTGGATGACCTGAAGTATGGTCATGCCCTTGGCCAGATGGACAGGGCTATCATAATGAACCCCGGAGCGAGCAACGCACGCGTGGTGATCCCAGTAACGAATCTTGATGATGTTACTCGAGGGTATCGGGTAGATGTACTGGTCTACACCAATAACTACGAAGAGACAGACAGCCGGCATACCACAATCGAGCAATTCACGGACTTTGAAGACGCGTTTAAGACATTCAGAGACGCGGCGACAATGGTAAAGGGCACCACTATGTCAACGGGAGTTGCCCACACGTATTTCGCGAATCGATTTGGCGCGGTCCAGTACACCGATGTCCACGACGAACTGGCAAGGCGGACGCTGCGAGCAGCCATCGACAGCGGAGCGTTTGTTGGACAGGTCAGAACGCGCGTAGGCATAAGACGTTACGGCGAACGAGGGCCGCATCTTGCCGCGCAAGCCCTGCTGGATCTTGTTGGCAACAATCGGAATGGAGGTGGCCAGGAATGATGAATCTGAATCTGGCTCAAGACTGGTCTGCCGTGAGTCTACCCGACGACGTGGTTCGACTGATAAAGAATGCGCCGGAATGCATATTCCCGAACAGCCGCGAAGAACTTATCCGCCTTGCAACAGGAGGACAGGAAAGCGGGGTGTTCGAGGTGGCATACGATGTTCCCGGCAAAGATCGGATATTGGAGGCAACGGTAGCGATCTGCAGAAACGGCCTTTCAGTGAACTACGAAGACATATACATGCGTCGCAGGGACCCCGATTGCATGTTGATCGGTGACAACAAAGCAACCGACAAGCCCACATTCGCCGGTCGCTTCGGTTCGGACTTCGACCCACTGCGAGAGCAGACCCTGGAGTGGCTGGAGAGCCAACGGTTGATTCTAATGCCTTTCTTTGCAGGCAGCGCGGACAGCAGACGTGGATACGGCGCGCTCCTTGTCGCTCCTGCAAATGCGGCGTTTTTCGCGGGTGGCCTGGGCGACCTCCAGGGGGCGGTTCCGGCCGATTCATTGCCTTCGGACTTCAAAACAAGAATGGTGCTCTATCTGGCGCCTCCTTTCAGGCACACTCATTTCGACGGCAGACAGGTTGTAGTCCATAATCGCAAGGACGATTTGTACGAGATATTCTCATATAATCTCTACCCGGGCCCCAGCGCAAAAAAAGGAGTCTATGGCGCGCTTCTGTCGGTTGGCATCGAGGAAGGTTGGTCGACTCTTCACGGCTCCTGCGTACAGGTTGTCACACCCTATGAGAACACGATCTCGATCCTCCACGAGGGCGCGAGCGGAGGAGGAAAAAGTGAGTTGCTCGAATACGCACATCGCCAGCCGGATGGAAGACTTCTACTGGGTCAAAACCTGATTACCGATGAGAGACTCGACCTTGTTCTGGGTCAGGGCTGTAGCATCAAGAGAGTGTGCGACGACATGGCAATCTGCCCACAGGATTTGCAGGGAAAAGAGGGCTGGTTGGTAGTGGAAGATGCCGAAGAGGCGTGGTTTATCCGGCTGGATCACATCAGAAACTACGGTACAGATCCTCACCTCGAAATGTGGACGACACATCCAGAAGAACCTCTAATCTTCCTGAATCTCGACGGAGTGCCGGGAGCCACTTGCCTTATCTGGGAGCATATCCAGGACGAGCCCGGCAAACCGTGTCCCAATCCGCGGGTTATCATGCCTCGTCGTTTGATTCCGGACACCATAGATTCCGTGACTGAAGTGCGGTATCGCAACTTCGGCATAAGAACTCCTCCTTGCACATCGGATAGACCGACGTACGGAATCGCGGGGTATCTGCATATTCTTCCACCTGCGCTTGCCTGGCTATGGCGGCTTGTTGCGCCGCGCGGACACGCAAATCCGAGCATAACGGATACCGCCGGACTCTCCAGCGAGGGTGTAGGATCGTATTGGCCATTTGCTTCAGGGCGCAGCGTCGATCACGCCAACTTGTTGCTGGAACAGATGGAGCGGACTCCCCTGGTGCGATATACGCTAACGCCGAATCAGCACGTCGGAGTATGGAAGACCTCATTCATGCCGCAGTGGATTGCCAGAGAGTATCTGGCGCGCAGAGGTCTATCCGTACTCAACCCAGCGGACCTGCATCAATCAAGATGTCCGCTGCTCGGATATGGCCTCAGCAGACTTCATCTGGAGGGACAGAGCATCCCCAGTTTCCTGCTGAATGTAGAAGAGCAACGGGAGGTGGGTGTTGAGGCCTATGATGAAGGCGCGAGAATCTTACATGAGTTCTTCGTTTCTGAGCTTCAGAAATTCCTCGTGCCGGATCTCGGCAACAGAGGGCGCGAGATCATAGAGTGTTGCCTCGACGACGGCAACGTAGACGATTACGACCGATTATTGAGCTTTGAATAGATGGAATGCTGCCCCGGCTGACTGGCAACTCTGTCGGGACGGCAATCGGAGGATCTCTCCCGCCGGTTGGGATGGCACGTGAAGTCGACTGGAGGAATTCGGCAGTGCACAGATACTTGATATTGGTGGCGTCAGTGCTGATGCAAGCCTGCCTTGGAGGCGTCTATACATGGAGCACCTTCGTTCCTGCTCTGACATCGAAATACGGTCTTTCCACCGCGCAGACCCAAGCCATTTTTGGTATTGCCTTCTGTGTGTTCACGGGTTTGATGATACTGGCGGGCCGACTGCAGGAGAAGTACGGTCCGCGCATTATTGGTATTATAGCGGGGTTGCTCCTGGGAACAGGATACATAATATCATCCCAGTCGGGCGGATCATTTACCCTCCTGTTCATCGGTTACGGTCTGGTTGGAGGAGCAGGAATTGGATTTGGCTATGTGTGCCCACTGGCCACGTGCGTGAAGTGGTTTCCCGAACATAAGGGGTTGATAACCGGAATCGTGGTTGCAGGCTTTGGCTCGGGAGCAATTCTCTTTTCCAGTATGGCTGGAGGTCTTCTCGATAGAGGCGTCGATGTCCTTGAAGTATTCCGTCTGATGGGGATCGCGAGCGGGCTGACGGTTATGGGCTGCGCGCTGTTGCTGACGGTTCCTGAGAACAGTGGCCAGCAATCGATGCCAACAGAATTTCCGTTGCGCTGGCTGATCCGACAGGGTTCATTCAAGCTATCGGCAATCGGTATGTTCTCGGGCACCTTTGCCGGAATGATGATAATTGGCAACATTAACCCGATCGGGCTTTCGGCAGGGCTGGCCCCCGGATTTGCCGGAATTGCAGTCAGCACGTTCGCTGTGGGCAACACCATCGGCAGAGTACTTTGGGGAAGAATCTCGGACAAGATCGGCAGAGCGGCGATTCCGATGTCACTTCTGTATATGACCATTGCCGTGATTCTTCTCATACCTGCCGGTAACTCGGCTATGAGCTTTGTTCTGGCGGCGATGGCCGTAGGTTTCGGATTCGGAGCGTGTTTTGTCATATATGCAGCCGAGGTGACGTCAGAATACGGTGCCAGAGCCATCGGCAACGTATATCCAACGATCATGCTGTTCTACGGCGTTTCGGGACTCGCGGGGCCAGGTATTGGGGGGTGGTTGTTCGATACTACCGGGGCCTATACGTTGTCAGGAGTAATCGCCGCGTCCGTGACCGCAACAGGGTGCTTGCTCACTGGGTTCCTGGCAAGAAGACACCGTTCGCCGTTTTGCTTTTCACACGGGTGCGATTGGAAATCACACGCGAGCGGGGTCAGATACGAGGAACAGGAAAGGGAGACGGCAGATTGCGCTTGAACATTAAGCGTCACAAATCACAACACAATGGAGGACTGCTATGGAAAACTCACCGGAAGTATGTATTGTCATGGGTAGCAAATCGGATCTGGAAGTAATGCGCGAAGCATCCAAAATCCTGCGCGATTTTGATGTGGCTCACGAGATTCGAGTTATCTCTGCCCATCGCACACCCGACGTAGCGCATCGATTTGGCACAAACGCGAGGAGTCGTGGGGTAAAGGTAATCATAGCCGGAGCTGGCAAAGCGGCACATCTCGCAGGTGTTATGGCTTCGCTCACCACTCTGCCTGTAATCGGCATCCCGATGGTCACATCTGACTTGGGTGGACTCGATTCTCTACTGTCCACCGTGCAGATGCCGAGCGGAATACCTGTAGCCACGACCGCCATTGGCAAGGCGGGTGCAATCAACGCAGCGTTACTTGCAGTATCTATGCTTGCGTTGTGCAGACAGGACTTAGTCGGGAAGCTCGAAGCATATAGACAGCAGTTACGCAAAGAAGTCGAGTTGGCAGACGCAGAACTAACAACAGGAGGATAGCAGCAATGATTGGTTGTCACTTAGGAAGAATCTTTCAGGTTTCAGTCTCCGGAGGGTCGTATCAGGAAGGACTGACCGCTCTTATCCAGGGCGTGCCGCCGGGGATGCACCTGACCGAACAGGAAGTGTATGGAGACCTGCTTCTGAGAAAGCCGGGAGCGGACGAGTTATCCAGCCCAAGGAAAGAACCGGATCTGCCCATTCTCTACACGGGCCTAAACGCTGACGACACCATTGAGGGAGCGGGCAACAAGAATCTCACTAACGGCACTCCACTTACGATTCTGATTCCCAACCTGGATCGTCATTTCATACACGTGAAACAGTATCAGGACACCAACCGTACTCCCAGACCGGGACATGCGTCGTATGTATCGTTCATGAAGTACGGGCCCGACGATGACGCAATAGGAGCCGGTATCTTCAGCGGGCGCTACACATCGACGATCGTAGCTGCGGGTTACGTGGCAAAGAAGGTTCTGGCAGCTTGCGGAATCCGTGTGTTTTCCTACGTGAAGGAACTCGCCGGGGTAAGCTGTTCCGAAGTTGATCACGAGGCGGCTTTCGCCTACACTCAGGCTTACAAGAAGATGCGCCACGATACGGATCCTTTCTACCAGGAGCTCTACGTCAAGGGTCGATTGACTATGGACATGCGATTCCTGGAAAAGGCTCGCATCTTTGCCGAGATCGAGAACCAGATCGATGACATACGCGACAAGACACCCGTCTGCACCCACGCAGAGATTCGCGACGGCTACGGTGTGCATCATATTCTCAACTGCCCAGACTTGGAGGCGGCAGGTGAAATGATGACGTCAGCCAATCGCATTACTGCGACCGGGGACTCATCCGGCGGTGTCGTAGAGGTAATCGCATTGGGAGTCCCTCCCGGACTTGGCGAGCCCGTCTTTGACAAGCTCGACTCCCAGCTTGGCCAGATGCTTGGTATCGGCGCAGTGAAGGGAGTCGAAGTCGGTGCAGGTTTTGCCGTAAAGGACATGACTGGCTACGAGAGCAACGACCAGATGCGTTCCGAGACCGGAACTGTGGGTTTTCTCTCGAACAACGCCGGGGGGATTACCGGAGGTCTGGCCACCGGACAGCCGATTGTTGTGCGCCTTGCCGTCAAGCCGACGCCAACAATAGACAGACCGCAGAAGACTATCGACAAGTACACGCTCGAGAACACCGATCTGGCGGCAATAACCAGGCGGGACCCGACGATTGTCGGTCGAATCTGGCCGGTCGCCGAGAACTACACTGCCCTCGTGCTATTGGATAATCTGATCGCTCACTACGGCTACCAGACCACGAAGTCAATGATGTCGCAGGGAGGATGCTAGGGTGAGCGCGGTATCACGTTGGACGTCTCCGGCGGTGTTTCTCGATAGAGACGGTTGCCTAATCGAGGACGTTGGTTACGTGAGGAATCCGTCTGATGTAGTGTTCTTCGATAACACCGTCGAGGCGCTGGCGCTTCTGGCTGCGAAGTTCAGGCTCTTCATCGTGACCAACCAGTCGGGTGTGGCCGAAGGCGTGATCACTCGAGCCGAGGTGGACAAGGTCCACGAGTTCATTCTGGGCCATCTCGGGCAATTCGGTATACACATATCGCGAGTGTACTTCTGCCCGCACAAGCGCTCGGACGGATGTCGGTGCATCAAACCCAACCCGTTCTTCCTTGAGGCGGCTGCTTTGCGCTACGGTGTTGATCTGTCGAGATCATTTGTGGTTGGAGATCATCCCCACGACATGGAACTTGCTCACAACGCTGGCGCACGTGGAGTCTACGTTCTGACGGGGCACGGCGAGAAAGACCGAGCTGCTCTCCACACCCCGTGTGGTATCGCGAAGGACATTAGGGAAGCGGCGGAGATGATTATGCAGGCGCAAGAAGAAGGACCTGAGGCTGGACGAGATTCTTGATAGCTTCGATGGGGGCTGGATGTGTCTGCTCTTTTTCCGATGACGGCGCGAGCACTCAGCGGGCCCTGATTGGACGGAATTCGACCCTGAATTCGATTCAGGGTCGAATTCCGTCATCCTGAACTTGTTTGCCGGACCCATCCCTTCCCGTCTGGTTGCCGGAGATCCTGAACTCGATTCAGTACCGGCATTACGGTTGCGCATTACGGTATAATGGCGATAAGGCTAGTATTCGCAGAGCGGAAAGGAAAGCGCAGTGACGCATTTTGTGGATAGGACAAATGTGCAGGAAAGTGCAGAATTGCGAGATCAGAGCATAGTGAGCGAAGGTTCCGGCAATACCGGTGCAAGACCTGTGGGCGTCGCCACGGCAGTTCTCAGATGGCCCAGGAACGTGCTGCGCAGGCTGTACGACTGGACGATAGGTTGGTCGCGGACGCGTAATGCGCCGTATGCGCTCTCTGCGATAGCCTTCGCGGAAAGCTCGTTCTTTCCTGTTCCGCCTGACGTTGTGTTGGTGCCAATGGTCGCATCGAAGAGGCAGATGTGGTTCCGATATGCTTTGATCTGCACTGCAGGCTCAGTGCTTGGCGCCCTGATGGGATATCTAATTGGCTGGGTATTCTACGAATCCGTAGGACAAGCGATAGTGAACGCATATAACCTGCAACGCTCGATGGAGGTAATAGGTGAGAAGTACTCCCAGAATGCACTTCTCACCATCTTCACTGCTGGATTCACACCCATACCGTTCAAAGTCATTACTATCGGGGCCGGCCTGTTCAATGTTTCGATTCCAGACCTGGTCGCAGGATCTATACTGGGCAGGGCAGGACGCTTCTTCCTGGTTGCGGGGTTGTTGCGCGTGTTCGGCGAGAAAGCACTAGGATTGATAGACAGGCATTTCGACAGGCTTGCGCTGGTTTTCACTGTGATTCTGATCGGCGGTTTCATCGCTCTCAAGTATCTGCGGTAGAACTTTGTGCCTGGATAGAAACAACAGTAGTGCCCTTGATCACAGTTCTTGTCATCAGCGACGCCGTCCTGTCCTTTGGCTGGTCGGGCCGGCGACTAACGGAATCAGTGCTTCGGAACGTGAGGAGCGGGTGAGACTGTCGCCGGAGATGAGAGACTGTGGTTGCATCTCGGGTCCCCCGCCGCCGCCATCCAGTCGTTCTCGAATTACTCTATATTCAAAACTCCAGCATCAGGCCGTCGTAGGCCAGAATCACATTTTCCTCTGCGAGTTTCTCGACTATGTCGTCGTGAGGTGGCACGCTGTGTGTGCTTATGTGTGAGTAGACCACGCTGGTTGCGTCTGTCACCGAACCTGCCTCCCGCATCAGTGCGATCGTTTCCCTCATCATCGCGAAATTGTGGTGTCCTGACGTGAGGGGGTTAATCTCCAGATAGCCGAACGTGGCGTCCATAATTGCGACATCGAGCCTGTATGTTCCCAGGGCTTTCAGCGTCTCCGGCAGAAGATACGAAGAATCGAGATTGTAGAATAGAGACCGGTTGCTGCGCGTGAAGACGAAATTCAGTGCCTGCTCGGTCAGGATAAGGTGCTCCTTCTCTATCATATGGCTGGACAGTACCGGCACGATCTCCGTGTTGCCAACAACCATTGGCGTTCCGGGGGTAAGCTGGTGGAACGTGCAGTTATTGGGACGCGAGTCGGCCGTGACTCTCTTGGTGGACGCGTCCCAACGGTGCGAAGCAGCAAATGCCAGTGCGTCGCCCACTGCAGCGCTGCCGTAGACGTTTAGCGGGTGGCTGAAACCGGATGCAAAATCGAGAACCTTCTCCGGGTAGAAGTGATCGTAATGTGAGTGGCTGATGAACAGGTTCTGGATCGAGTCCGCCGGTATGTTGTAGGTCGCCAGTTGCCCGGCAGTTCCCTCCCCGAAATCGACGATCGTGTCGGACGATACGAAAAGGGATGGGCTGTGGCGGATGTTCCGCCCTCCCAGCTTGAGCGATCTCCCGCAGTACTCATCATCGCACTGGCTGTGACTATCGCAGTGATAATCACCCGCGCCGGTCCCAAGAAAACGAATGTAGCTTTGTTCCTGCATCATACCACCTCAAAGTAGTGATACCTGTCGAAACGGAACCCCGACAGGCTTTTGGTCTTAGTTGTTCTGTGTTCAGGTTTGGGGGCAGTACTACATCGTCTGTATGCTCGTCGCACGTATCACTCTGCGGATGATCGCCGCGCCGTCTTTCTCACACGAGCTGATGCCGGTCACCGACACATAGGGCATTCCGGTCGGCACTGTGCCATATACCGTCACCGTGGCGCCCGAGCCGTCGTCTATCGTGAACCACTGCGGGGTTGCAGAGGCGTCTCTTGCCACAATCTTACCCGACGTCTGGATCAGGAGCCCGATGTTGTTCAGACCAACGCCGCCTTGTACCCCGCTCTGCAAGCCCATCGGGCCTCCGCCCAGCGCCTTATTGTTCATCGCGAGAGGCTCGATTGTTCCGGAGTCATCAGTCTGCTCCACTGATCCCGGCACGATGCACCGCTCATGGTTGCTCAGGGTGGTTATCGAACCTGCCACGTTGACAATCTGCCCTGCCATCAAATTGGAGTTCGCTTTGTTTACCCTGATGCCGAAGTTCCGGTCGGCTGTCTCGATGTAGAAGCTGTCACCAAAGACCGCGCTCACTATACCCGAGCATGCAAGCAGCGTGCCGTCAGCCTGGTTCTTTACACCACTTATCGACTGTATCTCGAAGAGCCGCAGCACTCTGGAATCCCAAGCGGGACAGGAGAACTCGATATAATCGCCTGTTCTCGTGAACCCGATGGTTCCATACAGTTCCTGGATAGCCATGATCTTGTCGGGAAATCTAACCCTGGCTCTTTGGGCGACGCCGTCCACGTTTGCCAGCAGAAGGGTGAGTCCGCCCGCGGGGTCGGTTTTGAGCAGAGTTTTTATCGAGTTCCACGTGACAGGCGTCATAGACCTGTCCACGTAGACTTCATAAGGTTCCGATGAGGTTGGTGATAGAATTGCCGGCCGGAGCGCGCTGAGTTCAGCGTTTAGAGTCTGGACCGCGTACCACAATCCGCGTGAGGCACGCAGCTCAGAGGAGGTCACAACGCGCCCGTCCGGGCCGCCATAGTCAGCGATCGGGTTTGGCGCAATGCCGAGGCATCCACCGGCGCGCGCGACAAACGAGTCCAGAACGAACTGGATGATTCCCGTGGCTCCGTGGATGATGGAGGTGTAGATCATGCAGCGTTCCTGGGCGATGGTGGGAAGAGCCCATCCACCCCAGTCTGCGCTGAACGATTGTGCCGTAAACCACATCGGTTTGCTCTCGTTGTTGACAGAGACAGCCAGAGAAACGGTCTCCGGAATGCCCATGGAACCGCTGATGGAGCTGGTGCCGCTGTATATCGGATAGTTGTCGTGACTCGTGATGTCTCCCGCGCTGTTCCAGATAGTCCACCAGTTGGTGGCCGGGGGAGTAATCCACGGGACATCAATGATGAATACAGGATGCTGAGGGTCAAGGGCCTTGACCTCGCTTTTTCGGTTGAGATATGTTTGGTAGTGGCTCTGCATATCACCTGACCAGTAGCTTCCGGTCGGTTCCTCGTCCAGATACCAGGCCAGAGTCGCGGGATGATTCTTAAGCGCATTGATCTCGGAATTCGTTGGCCAATGGGTCATCAACTGGATACCGGCAGCGTGCGCAGCATTGGCAATTGCCACAGTCGGCCGCTGCCCTTCCCACAGGTGACAACTGTTATAGCCTGCGTCTGCGAAATCCGAGAATGTCCAGGTCTGGAGGTGCATCGTGCCGATCCAGGCGTGATAGAGCATGATTGGGAAGAACGAAGTCGACGGATCGTAGGCGAGCATCATGTTGCCGTTCTTGTCAGTGTGGGGAACCCCAGTCCTGTATATGGTCTGAACGGCGTCGGGCCTTAGCGCCCACGTATCAGCGGGAGTGTCGATGCTGGCATCTATCTCAACGTCGTCGACTTTCCAGCTCACTGCTGCCCCATCGTTTGAGAGGTGGAAGCGGTCTATACTGGCCAGCCCCGCATAGTTATACCACTGTGTGACCATCGTGTAGGCAAGTGACGGGTCATCGTAGGCCTTGGTCTTTGCACTGTCGACCGCATGCCATACCTGTATGTAGCCGCTCGGGTCGAAGCTCATCTTTATGTAGTTCCACCCGTTGCGCAGCGCCTTGCCTGCCGCGCCCGCGCCCAGCGACATCCCAGGGTCATAGGTCTGGAAACCGGACGAACCGTAGTATGCGGGGTTCAGGGCCGAGTGCTCGTAGTATGAGTTGCCGGATACGGTGTTCTTGAAGCCGAAAACAAAGCGGTAGTTGCCGTTTTCGGCTCCGTTGGACTGCTGCAGTTTGAAGCGCGCTTCGACCGGCGTGCCGGGGACAGTGGGGCCAAAATCGACTGATATGGCCGAAACAGTGTTGGGCGCAAACATCAAAGTTCCTGACTGCATACCGAAGAACCCGGACGGCGGGTACTCCCAGGTTGAGGCGTTGGCGCTGAATCCTCCACTGGCTCTGACCCAGTCAACACCGGGTCGCGCCAAAGCCGGACCGTGCACCGTAAGATCGTTCCAATCATCCCTGAAGATGACATCCCCGCTGGCCGAGAGTGCGCCAAGAGCGAAGACCCCGGCAATCATCACAATACTGGCAAGTCTCTTCACAATTCCTGTGCTTCCTATTCTTCCAATCACTCTTATTTTCGGCTCTATGGGAAACTTTGTGGGTAAGCGCCCAAATGATATATGATATGGCATTATGAAAGACACAGAACTCTACGGCAAGATACTTGGGATCCATGATCCCTGGCACGTCGACCAGAGCTTGTCCCGATCGTAGTTGAAAGTAGTTGAATAAGGTGGTGGATCAAC
>CAYSLA010000092.1:0-2601 GCA_964431685.1 uncultured bacterium
GGGCGCGGGCTGCGATGTTCACAGCCTTGGTTCCGTCGACACCGCTGATCGCGCGGCGGCCGCAGGGAAGAAGCTGGCAGAGCTTCAGGTCGACGCAGTGGCGATGGCGGCGGCCTGTTGGTTTGAGGACTACCTGGTGCTGGATTTGTTGGAGGAGTGCGATGTTCCGATTCTGCTGTGGTCGCAGCCGGGAATGGAAACGGGCTCGCTGTGTGGAACTCAGCAGTTGACTTCATTCCTCAAGTATCTGGCCAAACCCTACCGGTGTGTCCACGGGCCGATTGAGGACGGCGATGGCCTGGTTCGTGCGACGGAGTTCTTGAGGGCGTGCGCGCTGAAGTCGGCCCTGAGGCGGGCACGTGTGGGACTGGCCGGCCACCGAGTAGATGGTATGGCGCATGCATCCGCGAACGAGTTCGCGCTCAAGAAGGCAATAGGACCACGCGTAGTGCCTCTGGATGTGCAGAACATACTTGAGCGCGCGGATCGGGTTTCCGAGGAGGAAGCACGTTTGAGTTGGCTCGCGATGATGAAACGTGCTTCGGCCTGCAAAGTCTGTGAGCCGGAAGGGCTTCTCGCAATGCGTACGTACGCAGCCTTTAGATCCGTTGTGGAAGAGAAGCACCTGCAGGCGCTGGCTGTCGGTTGCTATCCGCACCTCATGGGCAAGGCCTGCCTCGCGGCATCGCTGCTCGCAGATGAGGGCATTCCTCTTGGGTGTGAAGGCGATGTCAATGGCGCAGTGGGGCAGCTTATCCTCACTCTGCTCACTGGACAGCCTACACATAACACCGACTGGCTCGAACCTTTGGAGGACGGCACGGTTGTGTTCACTCACTGCGGTTCCGGCTCTTTGAGTCTCGCGGAGAGGGCTGAGGACATTGAACTCGCGTCAGTGCGGCTGATGGATCAGGGTGTCTGTGCCCTGTTCCCCGCAAAGACGGGCCCGGTGACGCTCATCAGCCTTACCCCGTGCGATAGCGGCTACCAATGCGCGGTGCTCGAGGGCGAGGCTGTAACGGCCACGATGGTCTTCCCAGGCAACCCCGTGCGGGTCGCTTTCCAGCGACGGAACCTCCCCCTAACCCCCTCCGACACGGAGGGGAGGACAATCGCTCCCTCCCCTGGTAGGGGAGGGTTGGGGAGAGGTGTTCCGACAAACGAGCTTATCGATTGGATTCACGACAAGGGAATATCACATCACTGGATGATAGGATACGGCCACGTGGCCGGCGCAATCCGCCAATGGGCGGCCATCGCCGGTCCTTCGCTGCGCTTGGTCGAACCATAGCGAGATTGAACTGCTAACCTCCCCCTAACCCCCTCCGAAACGGAGGGGGGATAGTTGCTCCCTCCCCTAGCAGAGGGGGACAATCGCTCCCTCCCCTGGTAGGGGAGGGTTGGGGAGAGGTGTTCAGATTAGGAGACACTCTTATGCCAAAACTGCCCGGACTCACTCGCCCCTGGGAGATATATCTCGTCCAACACACCCACGTGGACATCGGCTACACCGAATCTCAGCAGGTGCTTTTTCGGAAACATGCTGAGTTCATTGCGCAAGCTCTGAACTACTGCACCGCCACAGACCATCTGCCGCCCGGCGAGCAGTTTACGTGGACGTGTGAGGTCTCCTGGACGGTCAAGGAGTTCCTGCGTCGGTATCCGCAGCGAGCGGACGAGTTCTTTCGCCGCGTCCGAGAGGGACGCATAGAAGTCACTGGCATCTATCTGCAGCTAACCGATCTCTTCGGGACAGAGCTGCTCACGAAGTCGCTCGAATATGCGTCGGCACTCGGAACCGAGCACGGCTTTGAAGTTGTTTCCGCCGTGAACGACGATGTGAACGGTTGGCCGTGGGGATTCCCCAGGCTGATGGCTGCCCAGGGCATACGGTATTTCGACGTCTCGATCAACGAGACACGCGCATTGCCCGTGCGTCCCAGGCCCAGTCCGTTTTACTGGACCGGCCCGGATGGCAGCAAGGTGTTGATGTGGCATGGGGAACACTACATGCACGGTAACGGTGTCCTCGGACCAGGCGAAACCCCGGATGAAGAGCGCGTCGCCGGTTATCTGGGCAAATTGGAAGCAGATGGCTACCCGCACAACGTCGTTGAGTTGCGCGTGCACGGCGAGCCCCACGACAACGCCCCTCCGGGATTGTGGTGGTCAGATGTAGTCAGGGACTGGAACGCCCGTGATAACGGTGTCGAAGTCCGGCTGTGCACGCCGCACACGTGGTTTGAGCACGTCGAGAAACACTGGCCGGAGCCCATCCGAGAGCTGCGGGCCGGTTGGCCTGACTGGTGGGCCGACGGCAACGGCACTGCGCTCTACGAGTCAGCGCTGGCTCGAAAGGCCGCCGCCGACGTAGCCATCGCCGAGGCAGCGGCTCGCGCAGGGGGAGTTCTCGACCTCGAGCGGCTGGAAGCAGCCACTGAGGCGACTATGTTCTTCTGTGAGCACACTTGGGGAGCCTGGTGCAGCACCGACTACCCAGACGCTCTCGAGAGCCGTGCCCAGTGGAACACGAAAGCAGGTTTCGCATTTACCGCCGCAGTAGAATCCAGAAATCTCAAAGAAGACACCCTGCGATCGTGT
>CAYSLA010000092.1:2701-13315 GCA_964431685.1 uncultured bacterium
AGCAGCCTGATAGATAAGTCCAGCGGGCGGCAACTTGTCGGAAGTGGGGCCTACACTCTAAACCAGTACGTATACGAGACCGTGGACTCTCCACTGGGCCGAGAAGCCCTTTGCGAGTGGACCGGGATCCACCGCGACGCACCTCTTGTCCGGGTTACCCCTCGGTTCCAGGTGAGTCCCGGAAGACCGATGCCATTTGGTGCGAGCCTTGTGCTGACCAGCGCTGGAGGCGACGCGCCCGCCATGCGTACAGAGATCACGCTCTACGACGAAATAGCCAGAGTAGACATCGCGAACGCCGTGACGAAGGCGCCGGTCGACTGTTCAGATTCCATTTACCAGGCATTTCCTCTCGGAACATCCGAAGAACCAGTGGTTTACTTGGAGGTCGCGGGGGCTGTTATGCGTCCGGGAACTGATCAGGTGCCGGGGACAGCCACGGACTGGCACGGTGTGCAGGACTACTTCGCTGTGGCGAGCGGCGATCATACCACCATCGTGGCCACGCCTGATGTGCCGTTGGTGCAGGTCAACGGCATAAACACCGGACTCTGGCAAGAGACTCTGCCGCCCCACAACGGCCTGGTGATGTCGTGGGTGATGAACAACTATTGGTTCACCAACTTCCCGGCCGCACAGGGCGGAACAGTACACTATGACTACAGCGTTGCCAGCCACGAAGGTGCATTTGAGGCTGAACGTGCCAGTCGCTTCGCCGCGTCAATCCGTAAGCCGCTGCAGGCTCTGGTCTCGACGCCATAGTTCCGATGGGTAGGCCCGACACTCCTGTCGGGCTTGGCGTGGCCATAATGTGGCACGACGAAGGAGTAATCAAGTATGACGAGCCGTGAGAGAATGGTTGAGGTTTTGTCGGGTAGATTGCCTGACCGTGTTCCTTTTGCCCCCACAATCTACGTCGATCACGCGTGTTACGCCTGTGGCAGGGAGTTTGAGGAAGCGCTGATCAATCCGGCTCTGGGCCAGGAGTGCATGCTCGGTGCGGCTCTTCGTTACGGCACAGACAACGTGCGTTTCTGTATGGGCCCCGACGCATCCTGGTATGATGAGAAGACAGTCGCCTGGCGTGATGGCAAACTCGTGCAACAGGCGAGAAAGACCGGTAGCGTGGAAGGCTACTTTGATGTAAAGGGTGGCGGAGTCTTGATCCCCGTCGAGGAGAGAGAACCCGTGCGCACGATTCACGATGTGAACGACATCCGCGTCATGGAAGCAGAAGAGTACATCCAGCGCGGACATCTGAAGGACGTTGCCAGACTCGTGCAGGCCGCTCACGACAAGGGACTGTTTGCCGTTGGTATGTGCAGCTCGCAAACGATCAACTTCATGGTGGAACACATTGGCAGCACCTCAGACGCTCTGCTGCTCTTCTACGATGCCCCCGAGCTTGCTGTCGCTCTCATCAACAAGGCTGTGTCCATATCTGTCGAACGCTGCAGGGCGTTCGTAAACGTTGGTGTCGACTGTCTCTTCATCGGTGATTCCTACGCCTCCGGCAGTGTGATTTCTCCCGATATTTACCGCAGGTTCTGCGCCCCGGCGTACGTTGATGTCGCTAGTGAAGTGCATAGACTCGGGGCGTTCTGCTACAAGCACTGCTGCGGGAACTACAATCCATTTCTCGACGATGTTCCTTCCACGGGTGTCGATGCGATGGATGGAATAGACCCCACATCCGGCATGAGCGTCAAACATACGAAAGAGATGATTGGAACGAAGCTTACGCTCAACGGCGGGCTCAGTTGCTTGACGCTTCTGAATGGCACCGTAGAGGATGTTTATGAAGAAGCGAAGCAATGCGTTCTGGACGGCAAACCGGGCGGCCGGTATGTTCTGGGCAGCGCGTGCGCAATGCCGCGATTTGTTCCTCCGGAGAATGTGCTGGCTGCGGGAGCGGCTGCGATAGACCACGGAACCTACCCGGAGGCAAAGAGAGGGACAAGTTGAGCCAAACACAAACGTATAGTAGGAATAACGCTGTGGGGATCGCACTGGCTTTGCTGGCCATTCCCTGTCTCGCATTCTCTTTTCCTCCGCACGATGTGAGCTTCCTGGCAATTGTCGGTCTTTCTCTGCTTTGCGGGTGCTCGATGCTTATTAACCGGCCGCTTTACGCCGCCGGGCTTGGCCTGGTCGTTGGACTGGCCGTTGGATTCGTGCTAATCGGGTTCGGTGCGGACTCATCCGCCTATGCCAATATGACAGCGATCTTTGGCGGAGTCGGGCTGGCGCTGGGAGTTACCTGCTGGTTGGTTTCGTGGAGTCACCGCAGACTGAGTTCCCTGCAGTGCTGGCTGTTCATCCCCTGTGCGGCAGTCGCAGTTGAATTCGGCAGTCTCCATCTGATTCCGGTATCGCTGGCCCTTACGCAGCACAATGGTCATCTGGCAATGTCATTGGTGCCGGTAACTGGCGCCTGGGGCATTACCTGGTTCATGTGGCTTGGAGCGTCCTCGCTGGCCCTGGGCGTTCTGGCGAAACCGAAGTGGTTGCTTATCGTAGGAGCATTGATTGTTCTTGGCAGTTTGTTGGGCAGCAAAACTGCCAGCCGCGACGTGGATGGGTCCGTGGTTGTCGCCGCTGTTCAGGCCCCAGACCCTTATTCTGCCCGCGACGAAACCGCCAAACTCAGTGATGGAGTTGAGTTTGTGGTGTGGCCGGAACAGATGATCGCTGAAGACGACAACATAGTCTCCGAAACGGCCCGGAAGTACCACAAGTATATAGCGGCCAGCTTTGAGGTAAAGGCGGATAAGGGAAAGCCATATAACTCAGCCAGGCTATACGGCCCGGACGGCAGCAAACTCCTTGAAACCTGCAAAGTGCACCGCTTCGGCCAAGAAGTGCTGCTATATCAGGAAGGAATCTGCGCACCGCCGGTAGATGTGGGCAAAGGAATATGTGTCGGTGTGCCGATATGCTACGATCTCGTCTACCCGGACGTTGCACGCAAGCTTGTCCGGGCTGGAGCGAACATCCTGCTGACCCCAAACTCGGACCCGGATGCTCCTGGCTTTGCTTTCCATCGCATCCATCTCGCGCTGGTGGCTTTGAGGGCCGCTGAGAACTCAGTGCCGATAGTATGGTCCGAGATAAACGGCTTGGCGACCATTTTCGATTCCCGTGGCTTGGCGGTGGCGCAGGGGCCAGAGAATGAAGTCACATCGATTACTGCCTCCGTCGCCCCCGGCAGAACAAGAACCCTTTACACCAGATTCGGGGACTGGTTCGCCTCGATGTGTCTCGTGCCGACTGTGGTTATGATTGCGTTAGGTCTGCGGCGTAGCAGAGGCTAACGTCCTTCGGGATATCCACTCCGCATAGCTCCGTTCATATCTCGAAAGACGTTTTGCGGTTTTCGTTCGTCGCCTTGTTTCAACTTGCGTGCGCTGGTATAATCAGTGTGGACCTGCAAAGGTCTCTTGGGGGCTCGAAATGTCAGCGGGAATTGCACGGGCTGTACTTGCGCCAAATCCTATGAAACCGGGCGCGATTGATCTGGCGGGACGGATGCGAGAACATCTGGAGCGCGACGGAGTTGATGTCTGCGTTCTGGATATTGACGGGTGCGCCGGTCGCGACGCGTGCGACAGCAAGGAAGTTGTGGCGGGTGCAGACGTGCTGGTGGTCCTGGGCGGCGACGGGACCATTCTGCGGTGGAGCAAGGTTGCAGGGCCGTTGGGTGTGCCCATGATGGGTGTGAACTTCGGGCAGTATGGCTTCATCACTGAGGTGCAGCCCGATCAAGCGATGGGTGCCATCGAGCGGGTCTTGAGCGGCGACTACTTCGTCAGCGAGCGAGTAATGCTCAAGGCCGAAGTGGAACGGAACAACAAGCCCGTCGCCATCCACTACGCTCTTAACGAGGTTGTAGTATCGATTGGGCCGCTGGCTCGCATGCTTGAGCTGCAAACATACATAGGAGACAAGTTTATCGTGTCCTATGCTGCAGATGGTATAATTGTTTCCAGCCCCACGGGCAGTACCGCATATTCGATGTCCGCTGGCGGGCCGGTGACCCACCCGAGTGTCGAGGTTCTGATCATCACGCCCGTCTGCCCGCACACCCTCAACGAGAGGTCACTGGTCATTCCGGACAGCGAGACTGTGCGTATTGTGGGTGAGTGCACAGAGACCGAGACCTCATTCATGATGACTGTGGATGGGCAGATAGGCGAGCATCTGTCCTGTTCCGACGTTGTGAGAGTTGGCAAGGCCGACTTCAAGGCCAGAATGATCCAGATGGAGCCGCAGAGCTTCTACAACAAGCTGCAGAGCAGGCTGCACTGGGGCGAGAGGTTTTTCGGGTAACGGGCGAATGCTGACTGAACTACGCATAACCAATTTTGCGCTGATCGACGATCTGACGCTTGAGCCTTCCGGCGGATTCAGCGTCCTGACCGGCGAGACCGGGGCGGGCAAGTCCATAATCGTGGATGCGCTTGGCGTGGTTCTGGGAGACAGAGCCGATCCGGGGTTGACACGTACGGGCGCCGACCGATGTCTCATCCAGGCCGTGTTCGACCTGTCGAACAACGCTGGTGCGTGCGAGTGCGCAAGGGACCTGGGGTGTGATCCGGAGGAATGTCTGCTGATTCTGACCCGCGAGCTCAACCGAAATGGCAAGTCTTCGCTGCGGATAAACGGACGAACCGTCACCGCGTCCGTAGTGCGGGCCGTCACCAGCCACCTTATCGACATCTATGGACAGCATGAGCATCAGTCGCTCCTGAACGTGTCGTCGCACATAGACATCTTCGACACGTGGCTGGGAGCCCAGGCTGGTGCGCTGCGGGAGGATATCGCAGACCTGTGGCGACACGTCACAGCCATCGAGGCCCAACTGCGCTCCCTTCACGACGATGAGCGAGAAAGGGTGCGCAACCTGGATCTCTGGCGGTTCCAGGTAAATGAGATTCGCGAGGCCCGGCTCAGCGATGAAGAAGAAACTCAGCTCGATATCGAGAGAAACCGGCTTGCAAACGCCCAGAAGCTCGCGGCCGCAGCCGCGTCGGTGTATGAACTGTTATCCAGCGAGGGTGGAATAGTCGACCTGCTCGGTGAGGCCGAATCTGGGGCTGACAAGATGGCGGCGGTTGACAGCGGCGCGTCCGATATTGCCGAGACCATCACGGGTGCGCTGGTGAGCGCGCAGGAGTCTCTGGCGCTGGTCAGGCGCTACTCAGAGGGCATCGAGGAGAGCCCGGAGCGTCTGGAGCAGGTCTCGGAGCGAATCGACCTGATAAAGACGCTTAAACGCAAGTATGGCGATTCCATCCCCGAGGTTCTGGCTTACGCGGAGGAGATGCAATGCAGGATCGCCGAGTTGGAGCACGCTGAGGAGCGCGGTGACCAGATGGAGACCGAGATTGAAGCGCTGCGGACTCAGTTGACGGACGCTTCGTCCAGGCTAAGCGCGATCAGGCGAAAGGGCGCCCCGGCATTCGAAAAGGCTGTGCAGAATGAACTCCAGGAGCTGGCGATGGGCAAGACCAGGTTTGAGGTCGCATGTGCCGAGGTTGCGCCCGGCCCGAAAGGCAGCCAGACCGTCGAGTTTATGATCTCTCCGAACCCCGGGGAGCCGGTGAAACCTCTGGCGAAAATCGCCTCAGGCGGCGAGATGTCTCGTGTGATGCTGGCACTGAAGACTGTAACAGCGCCAGCAACTGCCTCGCGGACGGGCGCGCCGACGCTGGTGTTTGACGAGATCGACGCCGGCATTGGAGGACGCACTGCCGCAGCGCTCGGCGAGAAGCTGGCGGCACTCGCAAGCGGCTATCAGGTTCTGTGTGTGACTCACCTGCCGCAGGTCGCAGGCAAAGCGGACAGACACTTTAGTGTGACAAAAGCCACTGCTGGCGGGCGCACCGCTGTGCACCTGGAAGTTGTTGATGGCGATCAAAGAGTAGGCGAGCTTGCGCGCATGCTCGGGGCCGATGAGCGCTCCGACGCCGCGGCAGTTGTCGCCAGGGAGATGCTTGTCGTTGCTGATAAAGGGAACCGTTAAGCTCGATAAAAGAACCAAGAACCTGGCAAAGCGGCTCAAGCCGGGAGATATCGCGCTGATCGATCACGAGGATATCGACTCGACGGCGGCCCGGATGCTGATTGACGCCGGAGTTAAGGCTGTGGTTAACGCAGCCGCGTCGTGCTCAGGCCGCTATCCGAACCTTGGCCCGTCAATGCTGGTGGACTCCAACATATATGTGCTGGACGATGTTGGCAGCGACGTGTTTGGCTGTGTGTCCGAGGGTGCCGAAGGAGAGATCCGGGACCGCAGTCTGTGCATCGACGGCAAGCCGGTGGCAGAAGGGACGGTGCTCACCGTTGACTGGGCACGCAAGGCTCTGGATGCGTCCAAAGACAATCTTGGCGCGGAACTGGAGAAGTTCGCGCGCAATACGCTAAGCTACGTCACTGAGGAGAAGAGCCTGCTTCTCGACCCGACTTACCTGCCGGACGTGCGCAGCCGAATCGACGGGCGGCACGTGCTTGTGGTTGTCCGCGGTGAGACATATAGAGAAGACCTGGCGATAATCCGCACGTACATCCGTGATATGAAGCCCGTCCTGATCGGTGTGGACGGCGGCGCAGATGCGATTGCTGAGATGGGTCTGGTGCCTGACATCATCGTTGGAGACATGGACTCTGTCAGCGATTCCACTCTCAAACTTGGTTCCGAGCTAATCGTGCACGCATATGCGGACGGCCGCGCTCCCGGCCTCTCCAGGGTCGAGTCGCTGGGGCTGAGCGCCCAGACGTGCTCTGTTCCCGGCACCAGCGAGGATCTGGCCTTGCTGCTTGCCTACGAGAAGGGCGCTGAACTGATCGTGGCGGTTGGCACACATTCAACACTGGTGGATTTCCTGGACAAAGGTCGCAGCGGAATGTCCAGCACGTTTCTGGTGCGGCTCAAGGTAGGACACAGGCTTGTCGATGCCAAGGGCGTCAGCAAGCTCTATCGCGGTCAGCCCAATGTGAAGTACGTCGGGATATTGGCGGTTGCGGCCGCGTTTGTGCTGGGATGCGCGGTTGCTTTGTCGCCGAACCTGCAGGATCGGCTGTTCTCACTGACTGCAGATCTCAGGGGGCAACTGTGGCAGCTATATGCTCGTCTGCGGCCCTGGGAGTGGAGGAACTGACAGTGGTGCGGCAAAAGAATTGGCACGCCAGGGGTGTTTCTGGCTTACCCTCCGTTACGGTTGTAGTGTTGCCAAACCCATTGTAACGGGTTTGGGTAAGCCGATTCCATGTTATTCGGGATATTGGATTCCACTGTGTTGCGGGGTTTGATTAGGCGGCAAATCCCGAAACAACGGGAATCCCGTAGCGACGGGAACACCTCGACCTTCCCCCTCCGTTTCGGAGGGGGTTAGGGGGAGGTCACGATAGGGAGAGACTATCTTGATAGATATGCGATACCACATATACAGCCTGGCGGCTGTGTTCTTCGCTCTGGCAGTCGGGATCGTGATTGGAGCAGGATTTGCCAGGGGCACGTCGTCCAGCGACGCACAGCGTAAGACCCTGGCTCGATACTCGAGCGCGATGAACGCACTTAAGAGGGATATCCAACTGGCCAGCCAGGACGCGGCGCAGAAAGACAAAGTGGCCCGTGACAGCGAGGAGTTTTGCAGGGCAGTTCTTCCGATGGTCGCGAAGAACCGCTTGACCTGGCGCAACGTGGCTATAGTCCGCACCGGCGACTACGATGATCTTGTTGGGCCCGTAAAGCGTGCTTTGGAACTAGCCGGAGCTAAGGTTACCAGCATCACCGAGATTGACCATTCATTCGATTTTACGGACACAAAGAGAGTCGTGGAGGCTCTGACGTTGTGCGGCATAGTGCCGCCCGCCGATTCGCGCGAGGTGAAAGAGAAGCTTTTCAGGGTGCTGGCAAACTCAGTCCTGAACGGCGGCTACTCCCAGTTTCCCGCTAAACTGGAGGCGGCGAAAGTCGCCACGTTCACCGGTGACTACACCCGGCCAACAAAGCTGGTCGTGCTGGTTGGTGGAGCCATCAGCTCCAAGAGCGACACTGGGCAGAGTGTGGACGCGCCGTTGATCAGCCAACTCGAACAGCCTGGAGTCACGGTGGTGGGATGTGAGAGTCGAATTGCGGGGGAGAGCTATGTGGAGACATGGGAGAAAATGGGCATAGCGAGCGTTGACAACGCAGACTCTGCTATCGGCCAGATCGCTCTACTTTTCGCGCTCACCGGCGAGAATGCCAAGTTCGGCGTCAAGAAGACCGCTGACAGGCTTCTACCACAGACCTTGGAGCCTTAACCAGCATGCGTATTGTTGTCATAATACCGGCATTCAACGAAGTCGATGTGATCGCCCAGACCGTGAAAGCCGCTCGCGCAATGCCTGAAGTCGACGAGGCAGTTGTGGTTGACGATGGCAGCAGCGACGGTACCGGTGAGGCCGCCCGGGAGGCAGGGGCGAGGCTGCTGGTGCTGCCGGAGAACCTGGGCAAAGGAGCGGCGCTCAACGTGGCAGTCTCCCAGGTCCAGGCGGATGTATATCTGATTATTGATGCCGATCTCGGCGAGAGTGCGAGCGAGACCCGTCGCCTGCTTGAACCTGTGGTGAAGGGGTTTGCGGACATGTCCATCGCCGTCATGCGCGCCCCGGCCGGCCACAAAGGCGGTTTTGGCTTTGTAATGCGGCTCTCCAGGTGGGCCGTGCGCAAGTACGGAGGTATGGATGTCAGTGCGCCGATATCGGGTCAGAGAGCTATCAGTGCCGAAGTCCTGCGGAAGATCGGCCGGCTTGAGGAGAAATTCGGGGTCGAGACCGCACTTACCATCGATGCACTGCGGGAAGGCTTTCGCATTGTGGAGGTCGAGTTGCCGCTGACGCATCGGCTCAGCGGCAGGAACCTTCGCGGCTTTATTCACCGCGGTCGGCAATTCAGAGATATCGCGAAAGCCGTGTGGCGGCGAAGACACCGCTGATAGCGGCGGATGTTTCGGATTTCGGTTTGCGCTATGCCGTGGGTAATATCAGGCCAAAACCCGATATGGTATTCTCTTTCTGGCAGGCAATCTGTGCCAATAGTACAGCAAAGATGTCCCGTCCCGCAATGGTCGGGAGGCCAGCCGGCAACTACTCTTTCGGGTGGTGAAGCACAGAGGGTGAAACTCTCCAGTGAGCTGGCCAAACGCGGCACCGGCCGCACGCAGTACATACTGGACGAGCCAACCACCGGCCTGCACTTCCACGACATCAAGAAGCTGCTGGAAGTTCTCGGGAAACTCACCGACAGCGGTAATACGGTGCTTGTAATTGAGCACAATCTGGACGTCATCAAGACGGCCGACTACATAATCGACCTTGGTCCGGAAGGCGGTGACAAAGGCGGTACCGTGATTGCGATCGGTACGCCCGAGGCGGTCGCCGCCGTCCCCGAATCCTACGACGGCCAGTTCCTGAAGCAGGTGCTTGGGGACCAGAAGTTACTGTATGGCTATTGGGACGGAAAGCACCCTTGAAGCACATCGAACCACAGAGAGCAATTTGTTGTTTCGGGATTATGCTCTCATCAGGCTCTCAGCATTGTGCATTCCGAAATCCCGAAACATCCGACATATACCCGCATTGGTGACTGCTTCACTCCGGGCATAGTGCCCGCCACTCTCTCGCATTTCTTGAGTATGTACCGGCAGTGGTTCTCCAGCCAGTCTAGCCTAGATTCGTCGGGAAATCGCATGTTTGGCTCCGGACATTGTCCATTGGGTCCATACCGTCCATTCTGTCCGCCAACAGTGCTTATGATACCACGACCCCATCTCCTGGGACACTACTCTTTGCGCAACTTGCAGAAGGTATTCTCCCCACCAATCTCTAATGCTTCTTGTGAGGGCTCTGGGATTCAGAGCGAAATCAGCGCAGCGAAAGGTGAACTCCTTAGATGAACAATCGGCAGAGAATGCTATCGATTCTGAACTACGGGACCCCTGATGGGATTCCGGTGATTCATTTTGGTTATTGGTCTGACACTCTTCAGAAATGGGCGGCCGAGGGCCACATCACACAAGAAGAGGCGGACGGGTGGTATGACGGGAGCGAAGTGGACAAGTCCATTGCCGCCAAGCTTGGCTTTGATTTTGGTTACGGTGCGGGGGTGGGCTCAGACTCGGACATCTTCCCTCTGCTTGAAATGGAAGTGATCGAAACGCTGCCCGACGGCACTAGAAAAGTGCGCAATGGATACGGCAACGTGCTGCTTCAGAAAGACGATGCCGGCTCCATACCGGCGGAAGTCGAGCATTTGTTTAAGGGACGACGTGAGTGGGAGGAGTTCTTCCTTCCGCGGCTGCAGTTCGATCCGGCCAGAGCCACAATCGATCCGCAGCTCGCAGAGCACATCAGCGACCCCAATCGTGATGACTTCTTCGGCCTCTATTGTGGAAGTCTCTTTGGGCGAATCCGGAACTGGATTGGGCTGGAGAACACCGCGTATCTCTATGCGGACGATCCCGATCTGTTTGTGGAAATCATTGACACTGCGGCAGACCTCTGCTTCAAGTGCACGGAACACGTTCTCAAACAAGCTTCTGCGTTTGATTTCGGCCATTTCTGGGAGGA
>CAYSLA010000093.1:0-13223 GCA_964431685.1 uncultured bacterium
TAGGGTCACAGACCCTCGGAACCGGGTCCCGGGATTACAAATCCCGGACCATCGGAGATTACAAATCCCGGACCATCGGACCTTCTTGCTCTGTAGACCTCATCCGCAGCCTCGAAGTCACCCGCCAAATCCAGAAACAAGCCGATAACAAAGAGCGGGTTACCTCTGGCACAATATGCGCTGCGCCATCAGCAGCCCGCAGATCGTCTTGGCGTCCTTTATCTCACCGGACCCGACGAGCTTCACGGCCTGGTCAAGCGGAGTCTCGACGACTTCAAGAAACTCGTCCGAATCCGACGGAGATGATGAGGGCTCCAGTTCCTGGGCAAGATATGTGTAGAGTTTTTCGCTGGAATAACCGGGGGCCAGGAATGAGGTGAACATCAGTGTCAGGACTTGCGGGCGGTATCCTATTTCTTCCTGCAGCTCGCGTCGAGCACAGTCCTCGGGACGCTCGTTTTCTTCAAGGGTGCCGGCCGGTATTTCAAGGAGCGTTTCCCCGGCTGCCTGACGGAATTGGCGCACAAGTATTACCGTGCCGTCGGACTTCAGCGGAACCGCGGTGATGGCCCCGCGATGCACTACTATCTCGCGGGTGGACTGCCGGCCGTCGGGGAGCCTTACCGTATCGACACGGAGTCTTACCACTTTGCCGGAGAATACTTCGCGACTCTCGATGGTGTGTTCGGTCAGGTCCAACTCTCTCCTCCTCGAGCAGGCACTCACGCCAAAACCAAGTGACTTCAGAATAGCAGATTGACGGGCTTATTGACAAGCAAAGTGCAGCAGAATACAATGTATGCGACTTACGTGATTCCAACAGGAAAACTGGAGAATGCGATGACTGAGCAGAATAGACGACTTAATGCACGCCCGTTCGTTGTTGGAGCCGTGCTTCTCGACGAATGGGGGGCATCGCCGAGCATGGGCGAGGCGGCCGGAGATGAGCCATCTAAGACGGCGCATCTGAAAGTCATCCGAACGGCTGAAGGGATTCGGCCGGTGCTCACCAGCCAATCAGTGGGTTCCTGGCATCTGGATGCACTTCACACCCACTTTGCGTGGGAGCCCAGCAAGATCGCCGAGAGCGTCTTCGAAAAAAGCGGCAAGCAGATTTCCACCCAGGCCAACCCCATACGCTTCCCTGAAGACGACGGACGCGGCTACAACGCAATGTTCGCACTGGAGAGCAAGGTTGGAAGCGAAAAGAAGAGGCTGCCGCTGTTCACCAAGAGGCTTAGTCCCTTCAAGCTGAGTTCGTTCCAATCGGTCGTCCCAATCCGCTCGCAAGTAGAATGGGGAATATTGGCCAGAGGTCTGGATCAGGTTTCTGAAGCGGCCGAGTCTGAGCTTGGGGAAGAACTCGGCAAACTCAAGGAAAACATGCTCTGGAAGGCGGAAGTGGCGGCCACTGCGTACGAGGGCGCGTTCTCTTTGAATGTCGGAGACCTGGGAGTCTTCGCGGTTGGACCGGGCAGAGATATGCTCAGTGAGGACGATCTGCGGCAGGCTCTGGCGCTTGGCGACGGAGAGCCGTTCAATGAGAGACGAGACCAGATAGCCATAGGTCGGTTCGTGGGCGCCAAGCGCGGCGCACGGATTGCGCTCCAGCCGGAGGTCCGTCTTGGCCGCGCTCAGGACTTGCTTCTTGCCGTCGCCGACCTTGAGGGAGGCGCTCAGGTGACGCAGAGACTGCGCAACATAGCGCCGGGCACCGCACTGGTGGCGTTTATGAACGGGACGCACTCTCTGCCGGGCAGCGTGTTTGCGCCGGCGACGGGTGAGGAATGCGCCACCGCGGCAGCCGAAATCCACATCAATGTCGACAGGATCATCCGAATCCTCACAGACTACTCCGATAGATTCGTAAGCGACACGGTTCATAATGTGTTCTTCGGATCGTACGGAACAGGGTCTGTCGCGAATGAAGAGGAGTTTCTTGAGGCTCTGCAGAAGGAAGCGGCGAAGAGCCGCCCGATTTTCCGGGTGGTGACGGATTCCGATCCGGAGCCGGATTCTGTGGACACCGATTTCCCGATAAGGATCCGCGTGTGCCGCGGACCAAGAGCGGCATTCAAAGAAGCGGCACGTTGTGTCCCAGCAGACTGGTTCACCACCCCGCAAGGTTCAGTTGTATATGATGAGAGCCTGGCGTATGGGCAGGAGCTGTTGGAGCGGCTGTAGGGCGGCGCTGTTTTTTCTTAGTGATTTAACGGGCGCGGTCTGATTTGGCCGCGCCCGCTTTGTTGTGAGGAGCCATGCATAGAGGTTTTCGCGCAGCAGTTGGAGCAGGAAGACAAGACTTTACAAACGTACAAGTATCTGTTATACTATGTCTGTCGCTGCGGGGTGGAGCAGTCTGGTAGCTCGTCGGGCTCATAACCCGAAGGTCGCAGGTTCAAATCCTGTCCCCGCGCCCATTTTTATCGTTGTATCGAACTATGAGCTCCGAAAAGTCTACCATCGGGCTGGGGTGGAGACTTGAGGAGTCTTTTTTTTCGCCGGAAAATCCAGTGAGTCAAGGCTCGCAGGTGAGCTGACTGCAACGTCTGTCCCCGCACCCGCGCCTTGGGCCAATTACGAAGAGGCCGAAACACTATGATTTCCAAGTACCCCATCGTTGACAGCCACGTCCATCTCCGCTGCGCCGAGGATATCGACGACCTTGCTAACATCGCGGACTACCTCGGAATCGAGCGGATGAGCATTGCCTCAGTTCTGTACTCGGACCAGATAAACGAAAATCCGGAGGTCTTCGAGGCAAAGTCCAGGTACCCGAACCGGTTCTACATCTTCCCCGGACTGGACCACTCCACACACTTCTCCAACGGCCGCATAGAGACTCCGTCGCTTACCCAGCAGCTTGAACTGATGATCGACATGGGAGCAGATGGACTCAAGCTGATCGAGACGAAGCCCTCCAAGCGCAAGCAAATCGACATCCCGATGGACAGCGGATACTATGACGATCTCTTCGCACGACTGGAAGGAACCGGCTTTCCGGTAATATGGCACGTTGGCGATCCGGGGGAGTTCTGGGACCCGAAGACGACGCCATCCTGGGCCGCGGATGGGGGTATGACGAGAGTTATATTCCGCTTGAGGACCTGTACAGTGAAGTAGAGAACGTGCTCGCCAAGTATCCGAGACTCAGGATAGTGTTCGCACACTTCCTTTTTCTCTCGGCGGACCTTCGGCGAGCCGGCAGGCTTCTTGACGCTTACCCCGGCATCAGCCTGGATATGACTCCAGGCATAGAGCTGCTATACACTCTCTCGAAGAACATCACGGAGACAGTTGAGTTCTTCACAAAGTACTCGGATCGCATTATCTACGGCACAGACATAATCTCGAACCTTACATTTGATGAGGCCGAGGCGAGGTCTGGGATTCTGACCCGCTGGCTGGAGACGGCTGATGAGTACCGATTGCCCGACACCGCGGACTTCAATCTCGGCCCTCCTGAAAATGGAATAATGCACGGTCTTTCACTGCCGGAAGACGTGATCCGCAAGATATATCTCAGCAATTTCGAAAGACTGGTCGGTCCGCGGCCAAGGCCGCTCGACACGCAGGCCGCCTCAGAAGAGGCAGCAAGGATAACCGCTGGTCGCAAGCGTCTATCCGCGTAAGAGCTCAGTTTCGCCGAGTACTACGTCATGCCGGTCCTGAATCAAGTTCAGGATATCCGGCACCCATCAGGAGAAGGGATGGGTCCTGAACCAAGTTCAGGATGACGTGGCTTCTCACATAGTCTGAGCTCTTACCTATCCGCGCTGTCGTAACTGAATGCGAAGCAACGGCAGATCAAGGAAATGAATAACCCTAACGGAGGAAACCAAGAATGGGAAGACTGAAGACTGGTGCCTTTCTATCATCGTTCAAGCTGGACTTTGCGAGCGCGCTTCGGAAAGCGAGCGACATCGGGCTGGATGGACTGCAGTTCTCCAGCATCGAGAATGAGATAGACATCGAGTCTATCTCAGACGGTCAGGCCAGAGAGATCATTGACAAATTCGCCGATCATGGGCTGGTGATAAGTGCGGTGTGTGGTGACATCGGAGGGTTCCACGTCGACGACGAGCGCACGGCGAAGGACCGGGTCGAGCGGACGAAGAGGATCATGGACACAACGAAGAAGCTCGGCAGCGACATTGTTCAGACCCACATAGGTTTTATTCCGGAGGACTTCAGTGACGACAAAGTGCGGATAATGCGAGAGTCCCTGGAAGAGATCGGGCGCTACGGCGAGAACACCAGGGTATATCTGGCAACCGAAACTGGCCCGGAACCCGCTGAAAGGATGAAGCGGTTTCTCGACACAATAGCTGTCCCGACGGTCAAGGTGAACTACGACCCGGCAAACCTGGCAATGAAAGGCTTCGACTACCTCGGCGGAGTCCACGAACTCAGGGACTACATTATTCATACGCACGCGAAAGACGGCAGGAGTGTGGCCGACGAGTTCGGACGCAAGGAACAGCCGCTCGGACAAGGCGATGTTGACTGGCCAAAGTACGTCGCAGCTCTGGACGAGATAGGTTACAACGGCTTCTACACCATAGAGCGAGAGGCCGGCGACACACCCGTGGAAGACATTGTCGAGGCGAAACGTTTCCTGGACAAGCTCTGACCGCGGGATTGACACAAGTACACGGCAAACCTGGCTGTGCAAACTCGAGTATTGATGTGAGGAAGTTCTTTCCCCTGCCAGGCATAGTAGTCTCTCTGGCAACGCTGGGCAGCATTAGTTCGGTCTACTTCTTTAGCTATATGCAGCGAGTGGCCGTGCCCGGCACCATCTTTGACGAACTCCAGTCGGAGTTCAGCGCATCTGCAAGCGCTGTCGCCGGTCTGAGCGTGGTTCTCCTGTACGTCTACGGTGCGGTTCAGTTCGTATCCGGAGTGTGGACAGACCGGCTCGGCGCGTTCAGAGTGCTTCTGACAGGCGGATGTGTCTTGTGTGCGGGCGCGTTGCTCTTCCCTCTGTCTAATGGAATAACAGCACTCTACGCATCTCGAGTGCTCATCGCGTTCGGCGCCAGCCTGGTATACGCCAGCATCGTCAAGAGCCTGGACAAGCTTTTCGCCGCACGCCTGTTTCCAATAGTGCTGGGCATCTCCATAAGCATTGGGTACGCCGGCGGCCTGACGGGCACAATGCCTTTCGCAGTCGCGGTGGACAGGTGGGGCTGGCGGCCCACAATGATCGGCATAGCAGCACTCACCGCGGCGTGCCTTGTTGTGGCGGCGCTATTTGCACGGCGCGTCTCCGCTCTGCGCGCGGGAACCGGATCTTCATCAGGGTTCGCGCCAATCAAGACAGTTATCCGCAACCGGCATTCCATCGTAGTTCTGACCGCAGCCTCGCTGAACTTCTCTGTCTACTTCCTGTTTCAGGCCACACTCGGCAAGAAGATGCTGCACGACATATACCACCTGCCGTCGACAGTCGCCGCATCGTTCACGGGCATCATGATGGTCGTCACGATCACGTGTCTGTGCACCAGCGGCCTGATATCGCGACTGATCGGATATCGCCGCAAACCAGTAATTCTGTTCTCATCGTGCTGCATGCTGGCGGGGGCTGTTCTGATGCTCTTGTGCATACGCTATACGCTCAACTATCGCCTGATGCTTGCGAGTTACTGCCTGCTCGGCATCGTGAGCCTGGGTTCGATCATGAACAACGCACTTCTAAAGGAGCTCAATCCGCCCGAGGTAGTGGGCACCGCTATCGGCCTCGGCAACGGCGCATGTTACCTGATGATGGGGATTTACACCACTGTCACCGCCGGGATAATGGACCGCTTCGCCACGAACGCAGTAGTCATGGACGGGGTAGTTAAGTATCCGACCGAGGCATACCTCACGATCACGGTAGTAAGCCTCGTGATGCTTGTCGTTGCTTTCGCCGCCACGTGTTTCATTCGAGAAACACGTGGCGTTCCTGTGTATTCGACTTCTGGAAGCACCTCTGCGAGCCGCTAACGCGCCCTATGCAATCACCTCAGCAGTCTGAGAGCCTTGATGCGTTCATCCGCCGCTCACGAGAACTGCCGCATAGGCATCCAGCCTGTCGAGAGTTATCGTGAGCCTGTCGCCTTCGACTCTGGATGTGACCCTGGAGCCTCGGCAGGCAACGGTTGGCCGGGCCGACGGCATCTTCAGAGATATCTCTACATCGTGCAGTGGAATGATCTCGGATATCTGCCGCTCATCCGTTGGCAGAGTCCAGGGCACCGTGCGGTTGCACAGATGGATGATTGACCTTGCTTCGTCTTCCTGTCTCCATACCGTCACTTCAAGGGTTCGCGGGGCTTTCACCTCAATCTGCCGTTCCGGGATGATGGAGTCTATCATCTCGGCCATCCAGACGCCGGTATGATAGTCTCCATGAAGAGCGTAGTAGCGCCCGACGTCGCACGCAGCATAGAGACTCTTCCCATCGCCAAAATCATTGGCCACGAGGATGGGACACGCGGTGAGCCCCATTGGAAGGGGATCTTTGGACCTGGAAACCGACCCTGCGGGATCAACACTGACTCTCCTGGCCACGACGGTACCTGTTGCCTTAACCAGTTGGAGGACGCCTGACACAGGCTCAGGCTCAGTCGGACGTTCGACTGCAAAGTGTCCCTCGAAGCTCCCTCTGCTGCTCACGCCAAGAACATCCGACAGCGCGAAGTCCTCGTGTGACAGCCCGCGATCGCTCTTGAGGCTCGTCTCGGCAGTGGCGATCACCCTGCCCCCGTTTCTCACGTACTCCCTGACGGCAGAGCAAAACGCGACGCTTACGTTTGATACGTTCGGAAGTATCACCAGATCATACTTCTCGAGGTCCTTTGCGGTCGTTACTCTCTCCGCGACGACCGCATCATACGGTATATGCTTTTCGATAAGAAGCCTACCCCACCCGACGAACTCCTCCTGCCATCTGTTGTGATTCCCCTGGTACTTCCTCGTCGCCCAAGAGAAGACCAGAGCAACTTTGGAATCCGAGACCGCTCCGTCCGACAGATCGGCGTCTTTCATATAGAAATCGAACCCGTGCTTGACGTTCTCCAGGAGACGTTTCGCGCTGGTAGTGTCTGGTCTGGCTCCGATGCCGCAGGGACCGAAAGCTGCGCAACCGTTAGCCTTGCACGCAGCCGCGTATATCTCCCACTGGGCTTTGGTTATTGGCCAGTGAGCATAGTGCGAAGGGGTTGAAGTCCGGAGCATCCAGGATGGAACGCCCAGTCCGTGATGCAGCTTTGCAGTGATGCTGGATATGTTGAGGTCGGTGTTGGGCGTTCGAAACGCGTCAAACGCCTCAGAGAGGAAGACATCCAGATGCGGTAGCCATTCCTCACTGAATCCACCCACGGCATCGATCAGCGGAATCGAAGCATTGTGGGCAGCCATCGCGCCGTGCTCCCTTACGACAGACGTGACGTCAGCAATCAGCGAAGCGTGGTTCTGGTAGCGCCAGTCGATGTAGTCCGCCCAGTGCTCCTCTATCTTCTCCAGGCTGATGTCTTCTGTGCCACAAATACGCTCCAGATGCGGCCTGCAGTAGTCGCAGGTGCACATCTCCAGGTAGTGGAACATATCCAGATGAAAGGCGTCAGGTTTGTAGCGCTCGACTATCTCACGGGCGATCTCCACGACCTGCTCGCGCTTGGGAGAGTTAGCGCACGGGCACTGCCACGCCCCTCCTGCCAGAGCCTGGACGCGTCTATTGGGATTCGAAGGATCAGCCCAGTCGACAAGCTCAATTTCGGACCGGCGCTCGGACGCATCTATCCCCGGAGGCACCACGTTCCACTCTGGATGTTTGGAATCCAGCCAGTTGATATAGGCGATTATTTTCTTGCCGTGTGACCTGAGGCCGGATATCAATTCGCCCAGGTAGTCTCTGCCTTTGAGTCCCGGGTGTTGAGGCCAGATGTTGCTGGGATAGTAGGCTATGCCAAACTGATTGCAGGCATACAATGCCACTATGTCGGCGCCGGTCTGCACCAGTTCATCCACTATTCGCTCGGGATTATAGGCAGCAAATGCCGTTTGCTGATCGTTTCTCGCATATTGATCGTACCAGTACAGTCTGCTGCGCTTGTTGTACCAGTGGGACATTGGGTTCTCCTGTCTGGGTAATCCGGCAGATTGGGGACCGATGCAGGGCCAACGCAGGCTGACCGGCGTCGTTCACTTCACTTGCGATGCAACGCGAGGAATCTGCTTGGTCTCGAATTGGAGAAAGCAGATTCCCCACTGCGTTAGGAATGACATTGACTGCGCTTGCTACAGCTCGATCACCTTCAGGAACTTGTTAGAGAGCATCTCCACGCCATCCGCAGTAACCCGAACGCCATTTTCCCAGCGAAGACCGAACTCACCGGTGTAGAGGAATGTATCCACCTGGAACGTCATGTTCTCCGCCAGAGGATAGGTGGAGGATGACTCCATCCACGGCCGCTCGACCTCCATCAGGCCGATCGCGTGACACGGACCGTAGAGGAGATACTTGTCATAGCCCCTGACCTTCAGAAACTCCTCGAACTTAATCACCACGTCTCTGGCCGGGACTCCTGCCTTCATAAACTCCATCGTCTTGTGGTGAGCTTCAAGTCCGACCTCAACCAGTTCACGCATCAGCGGCGGCATAGGGCCAAAGCACACCGGCACTCCAACGCTCGAGGAATAGCCCCCTACCCTGGCGCCAATGTTCAGTTGTATAAGCTCACCCTTCTCTAGCTTTTTGGGGCTTGGGCGGCCTATTGCGTGGGTGCTGTTCTTCCCACTAAGAACATAGGTCGGATGGCCTTCATACTCCGCGCCTTCGCGGTACATTGCGGCCTGGGCAAGACCCACAACCTGCTGTTCGGTCATCCCCGGCTTCATAGCGTTCAGAACTTCGCCGGTCGCGATCTGACTGATCCGGAAAGCCTCGCGCATCAGCTCTATTTCCTTTGGGCTCTTGACCGTTCGCATGTCAGCCAGCAGATCATCGGCTTTCACGACCTCGGCACCACCCGCGGAGGCCTCAATTGCCTTGTACAGCGTGACCGGCATGACAGATAGACCTGCGACGCCGATTCGCTTCACGGGTTTGCCCCCTGACAGTTGATCAAAAAGCTGCCCAAAGCTGTCAAGCTCCACGCCGGGATACTCCGGCTCCGCAGACTCTCTGAACTCGAGGATCCTCTTTATGTCGGAGATCACGCTGCGGTCCTGCGCAAAAGTGAGACTCTCCGGCCCTATCAGAAGCACAGCGTCGCCCGAGCGGCCAAGCGCCACGGCTCCGGTCTCGAAGAGCGGCCAATAGTTCGAGAGATAGCGAACATTCGAGGGGTCGGCCTCATCCCCGTGAGCGATAACTACATCCAGGTCGTGGGACGCCATCTTCGCCTGCAGGGTTTTCCAACGACTTCTAAACTCTTCCGGCTCTATTTTCAAAGCAAATCACACCTTTCTCTGGACACGATAGCTGGCCAAGGCCAGTGTAAAGCGAGTATACTTCAGGCCGATAGGAAAGTCAACCGCGCCCGTGTTGCCCGTCGGGTCTGCTCTCTGATAACATGCTGTTACAGTCGGAGCCCTATAATAGGACACCGAGCCACATCCGGAGGACGATGCTTCTCATGAACAACCCGCTGCCGTTCAACAAAGTCAGAATAGATGACCAGTTCTGGGGTCCGCGTATCAATATGAACGCCAAACACACTGTGCGTTCACAGCACGAGCAACTGGTGCACACGGGCAGGCTGCCTGCTTTCGGACTCGACTGGAAGCCGGGCACGGAACCGGTCCCACACACATTCTGGGACTCGGATGTCGCCAAGTGGGTCGAGGGCGCTTGCTACACGACATCGGTAACTCCCGACGCGGAGATTGAGGCGATGGTTGACGAGGCAGTGAATCTGATTGTCTCTGCTCAACAGCCGGACGGATATCTGAACGTCTTCTACACGGTCGTCGAACCGGAGAACAGATGGACAAACCTGCGCGACTGCCACGAGCTATACTGCGCCGGGCATCTTATCGAAGCTGCTGTCGCTCACTTCCGTGCGACCGGCAAGCGCGACTTTCTGGACGCAATGTGCAGGTATGCCGACTACATCGACTCTGTGTTCGGAACAGAGCCCGGCAAGAAGCGCGGGTACTGCGGCCACCCGGAGTTGGAGCTTGCGCTAGTCAAACTCTATGAAGCCACAGACAACGAACGATACCTCAGAATGAGCGAGTACTTTGTGGAGGAGCACGGACAACAGCCTTACTACTTCGACGTAGAGGCAATCGCTCGCGGGGAAGAGATCCCCTGTGCGCCGTCTCGGTATGACTATGCGCAAGCCAATGTGCCGGTGAGAGAGCAGACTATCGTCGCAGGGCACGCAGTAAGAGCGATGTATTTCTACTCCGGTGCCGCGGACATCGCCGGTATCAGACAGGACAGTGGGCTGTATGCGGTTTTGAGCAGGCTGCTCAACCAGTTGGTCACAAAGAGGATGTATGTGACCGGCGGAATCGGCTCATCAGCGTCCAATGAGGGATTCACCACCGACTACGACTTGCCTAACCAGACGGCTTACGCGGAGACTTGCGCGGCCATCGGACTGATCTTCTGGTGCCAGAGAATGCTGCGCTATGATCTCGACACGCAGTACGCCGACGTAATGGAGCGGGCGCTCTTCAACGGCGCCATCAGTGGAATTTCGCTGAGCGGCGACAAGTATTTCTATGAAAACCCGCTCGAAAGCAACGGAAAGCACCATCGGGTTGACTGGTTCGGATGCGCGTGTTGTCCGTCGAACGTGATGCGGCTCATCGCATCGCTGGGCGGATATGTCTACTCACACACGGACACTGACGCGATCGTGCATCTATATGTGCAGAGCGAGGCGGAAATCGAACTGGGCGGAACGACCATACGGCTTAGACAAGAAACCAGTTTCCCGTGGGAAGACAGCGTGGCTCTGACCGTGCGGTGTGATCAGCCTGCCCACTTTGGATTGACCCTTCGCATACCGGGTTGGTGCGACGACGCAGCCATCAAGGTCAACGGAAACGCGATCGACGCCGCCGTCGCGAGAAAAGGCTACATCCGGATCGAGCGTGAGTGGCGCAATGGTGATCTTGTCGAGATGACTCTTCCAATGCGGGCCAAGCGGGTATACGCGCACCCGGAAGTGAGCCAGGACACGGGAAAAGTGGCTCTCCAGCGCGGACCGATCGTGTACTGTCTGGAAGAGACGGACAACCCGACACAGCGTCACAGAATACTGCTGCCCGATGATACCATACTCGCAAGCAGCTATGAAGAACACCTGCTCGGCGGAGTCGTCACAATCAAGGCCGACGCTCTGTGCACGGATGACACCGGATGGGACGGCACTCTCTACAGGAACGCCCCACCCTCACTGAATCAGTGCCGCATCAAAGCGGTTCCATACTACGCCTGGGACAACCGCGCACCCGGGTGGATGTGTGTCTGGGTCAACAGAGCTTGCGAGTGACGAGAGCGCTCTTCAGTGACATAACCGGTCAATTGCCGCTTGACCGGTCGAAATGCAATTGACTCGGTTGACGGCCTACACTATACTGGGAATGCACGGGGTAGACAGTCACCGTGTCAATAGGCGAAGTTAGGAACAATCGTGTGAACCCATTGGTCATCGGCTCGCGTCGCGAGCTTCTCATCGACCCGTCATTCATCGAGCGCTTCGACGGTGCTTCGTTGCGGCTGCATCCGCCACAGCCGCAAGAGATTGCCATCTCGTTTGATGCGCCTTGGGAGGGACAGGCGCCGGGCTACTGCACTGTCTTTCAGGACGAGACACGCTGCCGAATGATCTATCGGATAATGCCGCCCTGCGGCTGCGAGGACCAAGACCCACGGCAAATGACCGCCTACGCGGAAAGCCCGGACGGCATCCACTGGGAGAAACCCGCGCTGGGGCTCTTCGAAGTGGATGGCTCGACGGCCAACAATGTGATCTGGCGAGGCAATCTCTCGCACAACTTCACACCATTCCTCGACACAAATCCCCTCTGTCCTCTTGAGGAACGTTACAAGGCTGTCGGCGGCACCAAAATCGAGTGGGGTGGTGAAGGACTGTGGCTTATGGTCAGCGCCGACTGCATCCGTTGGCGGAAACGGGATTCTGCCCCCATCGCGTTCCCCGGCAACTTCGACTCCCAGAACCTTATCTTCTGGGATACTGCGACTGGCTGCTATCGTGCGTACTGGCGGGATCACCGTCTGCAGGATCCGCTGGCGCCGGACGTCCGCGATGTGCGCACTGCCGTATCGCCGGACTTGACCTCCTGGAGCGAACCCATCTGGCTCGAGTACAACCCCAGCCGCAGCGGCTCCCCGGAAGCGGACCAGTCCGACGACCCATCTGGCGATCACCACCAGTTCTACTCCAGCGGTGTGTTGCCGTACCCACGGGCACCGCATTTCATCCTCGGTTTCCCGCAGCGCTATTGTGACCGCGGTTGGACGGTCTCTACCGACCAATTGCCCGACCCAGATCACCGGCGCCGGCAGGCCGATCAGGGCATCGGAGGCGGCCGGCCCACGCGCCTCGGCACTGTAGTTACCGACGTGCTCTTCATGGCCAGCCGCGATGGTGTCGCATTTCACGTCTGGCCGGAGACCCTCGTTCGCCCCGGCATCCAGCGTCCGGGCAGCTGGTACTATGGCGGCGCCTGGTTCACGTGGGGCATGCTGAGCACTCAGTCGTCGCTCCCCTGCGCGCCAGATGAACTCTCGATCTACATCCAAGAACGGCTCGCACCAGGCGCTCAGGGAAATCTGCGACGACACACATTCCGCACGGATGGCTTTGGCTCATTGAATGCTCATTTGACCGGCGGACAGGCGCTTACTCGGCCGTTCATCTTCGACGGTGATCGGCTGTCGATCAACTTCTCCACATCGGGCGGCGGTCGGCTTCGCATCGGTTTTCAAGAACCCAGCGGCGGCGAAATTGAAGGATTCGCTCTCGATGATTGTGACCTGCATTACGGCGACGAATTGGAGCGCATAGTCTCCTGGAAAGGTCGGCAGGATGTGACCACCCTGTGCGGCCGGCCGGTGCGAATGCAGATCGAACTCAAGGACGCCGATCTCTATAGTTTCGCGTTTGAAGTGAGGAAGTAGTATCGTAAGAGCTCAGACCATGTGAGAAACCACGTCATCCTACTCAGAAAATAGAGTTATCCACGGGCCCTGC
>CAYSLA010000094.1:0-13117 GCA_964431685.1 uncultured bacterium
GGATGATAAGCGCCATAGCGTCGGCAAACTCATCAGCCAAATCCGCAGGCAATCCAGCAGCTTCCTCTATCCGCCGCAGCCGCTCATCGAGGTTGGCAAGCAAGTCCAGCACATGGTTTCGAATGACGCCGTCTCGTTTTTCGGAGGGCGACGGGATGAACTCAGTCATCCCGCCGCGTCGATGAACACGCATAGCCCCTCCTTAGCTCAAGGTCGCGCCCAAGGAGTGGATGCGCGGATAGATCAGGTTGTTGCCGGTCATTACAGCCTTGTAGCGAACCCTATTTCCGGCCGGATTGGTGAACGCCCCGGCGGCTAGTACTTCATTATGAAATGCGGTGCGATCTCAAGCCACCTGCCCGACACATCTGTTCTAAGGATACCCCTCGCAGATGCGTAGTCGCCAGTCTTGACCGTCGCCAGATAGCCAGAGGCACGAATGACAATCGGCGTGGGCGAACCGTAGCTAAGAGTGAACCGGTCAGAATCGATCTCGCTCACCCTGCCCCAGAACTTGAACAGATAGACTCCTGCGGCACTATCCATGATTGTGTGCTGTGCCGACTCATCAAGCACAATCGTCAGCGTCGCGTTGGTGGGAGTGCCCAGCGTCGCACCGCCTATGGGTGAACTGAGCATAAGGTTCACGGTTTCATCCGGTTCTACCTCCGTGTCTCCCAGCACGGCCACGGTGAAGGTCTTGGTCCCCGCCTCACCGTTGGCCCATCTCAAGGCCCACGCCATCAGCACGGTCGGTGCAAGCATACTACGCCTCGCGGCCAAATGCAGGCAAAACCGCAAAACAGGACTGTTGCCGAGAGCAGGAAGAGGCGTTAGCGAATTGCACTCGGCAAGGGCCGGATACGCCGCTGAGACACCCGGGTTCTGCGGCTGAAAACTTCTGCAGAATTCTTTACCAGACCCCTTGACATCGCCAGTGTTCGGTGTTACAATTCATGTAGTTAAACCTTTGCGGTACTACGTTTGATATTATCATTGAGCACATCAATGGTCTTGTGGGTTCGGTGGGTGTATAATGAGTTGAGGCTCCCACTGGCGCGCGTCGCCGGGGTTCGTTCCTGATGCAGGGCTGAGGCTCCAGACAGACTGCGGAAAACAAGACAGAGGTGCATAAGGCTATGCGAGTTACAATAAAACACATTGCGGAACATCTGGATCTTTCTGTTGCGACCGTATCTCGCGTGTTGAGCAAGGTTGATGATCCATTTATCTCTGATTCGACCAGGGCGCGGGTGACTTCAAAGGCCAATGAGCTGGGTTACGTGCCAAATCGGGCGGCCAGAGCTTTGGTGACGGGACGAACAAATACCATCGAGCTGCAGTTGCCTCCGTCCGATCATTTCAGCTCGCAGATTTCCAAGGCGATGATCGATATTCTGCGCGAGCGGGACTACGACGTGGTTGTGCACGATCTGGTCCCGGGACCAGCGATCCAGGGCGGCATTCCAGTCAGCAGGGCACTGTGGCCAGCAGACGGTATCATTAGTATGGCTAACGGGTCCGTGATCGACTCGTTCCTTGAGTCTCAGGCGGCCAATCTCGTCAGCATTGGCGCTTACTTCAGCGAGAGAGTCGACTATGTCGGCCTGGATCTATACCCTGGAACTCTGGATGGAGTGCGCCACCTGATTGCCACAGGCTGTCGGCGGATCGCCTACTTGGGCGATCGCAACGCAGACTTCAGAAATGAGGCCAGAGGCATCGCCTATCATCAGGCGATGGATGAAGCCGGACTGCAGTGCGAGTATATCCTGGGCAACGACAGCACCAAGCTCGGCGCTAAGAGAGCTGTGTGCGAGTATATACGGCAATACGGCCACCCCGACGGCATCTTCTGCCACAATGATACCAGAGCCCTGGGAGCTCTGCGCGGTCTTTGTGACATAGGTATGCGCGTTCCCGATGACGTGAAACTGATAGGTTGCGACGGCATCGAGGACACCGAATATGTGAACCCGTCAATAAGTACCATCGTGACTCCTATCGACGAAATGTGCGAACTGGCCTGGAGGTTTCTCCAGGCCCGAATGGAGAACCCGACTGCGCCCAAACAGCAGGCCATGCTTCGTCCCGCCTTTGTGCGCAGAGAGTCCTGTTAGCCCGACTAATTCGGAGGTGCAAAGATGAATAGAACAGGATTTACGTTAATCGAGCTTCTCGTTGTAATTGATAACGGTCTGATTCCGGATGGCGACTACGTGGCCTATCTCAGAGACACAGGAGCATCGCTAAGCCAGACACTGCGCACGGCCTCAAGGCAGGTACGATCTATCATCTGCGATACCGCGACAACTCAACTTCGGTGTGGACAGCCTACAGTCAGGTGACAGTGAAGATCGGAGCGCAGACTCTGGATTGGCACTACTTCAGTCCGGTGGATGCCCCCTGGACGTACACGACGCCATTCTATACCAGAGAGGTTGACTTCACTGTGCCTGCGGACGGCGACTATGTGCTGTCGTTCACCCAGACTGGCGTCGTTCCTCCAGAACTGCCCAACTACCACCCATGTTCACTCGTGGATGACATAAGTGTGAGCCTGCCCGACTGGATGAACAATACGCTCGGGATAGACGACAATGTCCCGGCTCCGTGGACGCCGTTGGTAGTGTCAAGCGGCGCAATAGGATGCTGGAATCGCAACTACAACTTCGGCAACTCCGCTTTCCCGACACAGATCACCATCGGCGGGGCGAACTTGCTTACCGGACCCATCGAACTCCGAGGCAACTCATCCGGCCAGAACTTCAACTGGAAGAACAGCGTATCCTCTGTTACGCAGACGGGACAGAGCAAGGTCACATATTCCACAACGGCTCACAGCGCGGGCATCGATATGTCTGTCGTCAAGACGGTCGAGTTTGATGGATTCATGCGCATAGACGTTACCCTGAGTCCAGATTGCGGCACAAGGAAGATAGACAGACTCTCCCTGCGCATACCCGTTGACAAACGCTACGCCAAGTACAGATATGGCTACGGCAACATAGCGGGCGGCGGGGAGGGAGTGCATTTCCCCACAGAGAAGGATATTGTGGGCGCATTGCGCACTCCCTGGCGCAGTGACTTCCTGCCCGGTCTCTGGATCGGGGACACAAGTCACGGCATCGCCTGGTACAGCGAGAGCCAGAAGAACTGGTCGCAGAAGCTGCCCAACAACGCGCAGACCCTGGAATCGGACGGCGGATCCATCGTACTTCAGGTGAACTTCATCGATACGCCGGTTGAAATCTCGGGGCCCATCACTCTGACGTTCGGCATGCAGGCCACGCCGGTAAAACCTTTCCCCAGGCCAAACAACTGGCTCACATACCGTCCGGTCGAGTGCCCCGGCAATAAGCTGTTCTTTATGGGATGGGGCGGAGGCGCTCGGTGGGGCGGCTACCCTGTGATCGGAAATCCGAGCTTGCCGATTACTGACCCAATGGCATTTGACGATACGGCATTCAAGGCATCACTTGACGAAAGACATGCCCAGGGCCTCTACTTGCCTATGTACCTGAATGCCGGGACGATGGTCCTGGACATCCCGGAGGTCCAGGCAAACTACCAAGTCTGGGAGACCAACCCTGTGCTGGCCCTGAGCAATGATATGGGACAGCCAATGACCCACGCATGCCCCAGGGTCAAAGACTGGCAGGACCTCTTCCTTTATCGCATGAATGAGTTCTTCAGCAAGTACGATCTGGACGCTATCTACATGGATTTCGGTTTCCTTCAGAGGTGCGATAACGCTCTGCACGGATGCGGCTACGATACCGCGGACGGGCGCCAGGGCACCTGGCCGATCTTTGCGCATCGCGAGCTTCACAAGCGCATATACAAGATACTGAAGAAGGCCAGGCCGGAATCGGCTTTGGTCACGCTGGGGCACCCTGGGGGATCTCTGAACCTGCCACACATCAACTTCTGGGATGCTTCTGTGGAAGGTGAGTACATCAACGTCGATATCCGCGGACCGGTCTATGAAAAAGGCTACACTGCGTTCTACTCTCCGGAGAGGTTCGCCGCCGAGTTCAGCGGACGCACGTTCAACTCAGTGCCGATGTCCATGTTCTACACAGTGAACAACAACACTCAGCGAACCAGAACTGTTTTCGCCATGGCTCTCGCGCACGGCTCGATTGTTTGGCCCGCGTGGATCGACTTGCCAGGGGTCGTCTATCCTGTGTACTATGCTCTGGACAGATTCGGAGTGGCGGATATCGAGGAGTTCCTTCCTTACTGGAACAATCGCGGCGCCGTGGCGACCGACCACGCTGGCTCCGCATACGCCACGGTCTACAAGAAGAAGGGCAAGTCTCTCATAGTCGTATCCAATCTCTCGGAGAACAATATGGATGTTCACGTTCAGATCGACCCAAAGGTGCTCGGGCTCAAAAGCAACCTGGTGGTGAAGGATCTCGAGTCCGAAGGCCTTCTCGCAGTGCAATCTTCGGGTGCAACAGTGTCTGTTCCAAAGAAGGACTTTCGTCTGCTTGTAGTAAGTAACTGATATGGGGCCAGTTTGTCCGGAACACAGACTACTCGGCCAGAGGAGCGAATATTGAGCACAAACACGAATCACGACATCGAGTTCCCAAAGGTCATACAAAGATGGGATGAGCTTTATCCGCTGGAGCAAACACGGGTGATTCAACTGCTTGTTGAGCAGGTCACAGTGAGCACCGATGGCATGCGGGTGCGCATCCGGTCGAACGGCCTGCACTCGCTCGTGAGTGAACTGAAGAGCGTACAAGATAGAACGGAAAGCGAGGAGTGCCTGGTATGACGAGGGGGACTGTGCTTGAAACCAGCGACCACGGGCTGGTTGTCGATGTGCCACTGAAACTGAAGAAACGCGCTGGACGGAAAGAGGTCATCCTAACGGATGTATCCGGCGGTGGGGCCATAGAACGCATGCCGCACCAGGAGGCGCTGGTCGTCGCCCTGGCCCGCGCTCACCGTTGGCAGAAGCTTCTCGACGATGGCAAGTTCAAGTCGGTCTCTGACCTCGCACGCGAGATCGGCTTGGACCCGTCATTCACCGCCCGGCTGCTTCGGCTTACGCTGCTCGCGCCGGACATCGTTGAGGCAATTCTACTGGGTGAAGAACCGGGAGGATTGTCGCTGACTAAGCTGACACAGCAAGTGCCTACGCAGTGGGCGGAACAGAGAGAGGAACTTGGACTTGCCAGCCGTTAGGATCAGATCAGTATAGCGGCAGGTGGTCACTATCCTCCATCAGCACTCACGCCTGCCTGAGACTGCACTTTGCCTACGCGTGTCTCAATCGTCCCATCGCCAGTAGAATCCCGTGTATGATGCTCCATGGATGCGGAGGGTCACCAGGAATGTATGCAGACACGGGCAGCAAGCCTGACACCCCATTTGCCTCTGCGTAACCACCGCCGTGCAAGCCTCCGCTGATGGCGCTGACACCAACAGCGATCACAATATGAGGTTCAGCCATGGCCTCATAGCACCGGCGCAATGGTTCATTCATTGCTCGTCCGACTGGACCTGTAACAAGCAAGGCATCTGCGAACCTCGGCGAAGCAACAAAGTGTATGCCGAAACGTGCTATATCGAATATCGCATTGGTACTGGCAACAACTTCCAAGTCGCTTGCGTTGTCACCCGTGGAGACTTCACGAATATGCATCGAGCGCCGGAATGGTAGATGAGTTGGTATCGATGCAGTGGTGGGCTTGGTGCGGTTAGTCAGGAGCAATTCCTCGCGCGTAGCGACTGCTGTCTGAGTCGAGAGGTCACGCTCTAGTGTTCCTGAAGAGCAAATCTCAACACAAGCATTGCAGCCAATACAACGTCCACGATCAAGTGTGACTACATCATCTATCACACCTATGGCCTTTGTGGGACAGACTTTGGCACAACGCCCACATTCTACGCCTAAGCACGGAGATGCCGTTACCATTGGCAGTCCGTTGGCATCATCGGGTAGTGCGGGAAACAAGTCCCTCTGGGTGATGACTCCCGTTCTCAATATAGTGAAGAGTGGATTTCCCATAAGCTCATACTTCCTTAGAGGTCATTCCCGCTGTAAGACAGATTAAAGCTCTTGTTGCAAAGCGGGAAGTCGGTGACCAGGTTCCCGCGAGCAGCGATTGCCAGTCCGGTCCAATTGTTGAAACTTGGGTCTTTGATGGCATAGCGTGATATCGCTCCCGTGCCGTCCGTGGTCACCCAGTGTATGAGTTCACCTCGCCAAGCCTCCACTATTCCGATGCCGAAACCGTCCGGTGCTAAAACCTTTTCTTGACAATCGATGCAGATGGTACCAGACGGTAGATTGTTCAGCAGTTCATTCACTATGCGAATGCTGGATTGAATCTCATCAGCACGAATCTGGGCACGTGCTAACACGTCGCCTGTGTCACGCATAGCGGGTTTTGGAGCGTGTTCAGGATAGACACCGTGCGGATAATGTCTCCGTGCATCGTAATCACTCCCGCTTGCGCGTCCCGCAGGCCCGACGAAACCGAAATCCCGAGCCAATTCGCGAGTGATGCGGCCAGTGCCTTCCATTCGTTCGATGACCGAGGAGTTCTCAAGAACAAGTGGAATCAACTCCTGTAGGCGAGTCTCTATGTCTGAAAGCTCATTCTTGATTGATCTTCTTCGATCATCGTCCAAGTCGCGCGCTACTCCGCCGGGCTTGACGTAGTAACGTTGGCGACGACTGCCGGTCAGCAGTTGCGCCAAGGCCAGTATCGCCCCTCGCATAGGTGGAAAAAGCGCAGCGCCTGCACTATATCCTATGTCGCCCGACAGCGCTCCTATGTCGCCGATGTGATTTGCCAAGCGTTCGAACTCCAACGCGACGGTGCGCAATGCATGCGCCCTCGGTGGCAGATCGAGACCCAAGAGCTGTTCCATTGCAACTGCATGCGCCAATGCATTGCCGACGGCGGTATCGGTGCTGGCAGATTCGGCAAGATAGCGGGTCTTTTGCCAGGGAAGCTCTGCAAGCCTCTTCTCAATTCCACGATGCTGATAGCCAAGCCGAATATCAAGATTGGTAATGATCTCCCCCGCGCAGCTAAATCGGAAATGACCAGGCTCGATAATCCCTGCATGTATTGGCCCAACCGGAATCTCGTGAATACCTTCGCCTGTTACTTCCAGAAACTCGTACGGCTCCCGGTGACCATGGCTATTCGACAAGAGGGGAAAAAGGTCATTGGGCCATGCGCCATCGTGAAGTATCAGCGTCTTCCAACGCGGGTGCTCCAATGCGCGTAGGCCAAAGAAATCCCCCATAGCGCGCTCCGCCCAGTGAGCAACCGGAACTCCAACAGTGACCGAAGGATATTCCATTTCGCCATCCGCGAGCGGCGCTGTAATGATCACTCCGCCGCTCGTATGTGTATCAAGCAGCAGAACCTGAATAGCCAATGTATTCCCGTCACAGACGCGTGCCGTGAGGTAGCCAAACCGCCTGCCGGGCTGTTGCAGCCAGTTATGTACTGTGGCGGCTAGTGCCCTTGGTGTTTCGGAGACAAGCTTGAAGTCTCGGTTGGTATGATTCATCACTGCGCCCCCAGTCGTGCAAGGACAGTTAGCATACGCATTACCGGTGGGGCCACAGCCACTCCAGCAATGAGCGAGATCGCCATAAGCAAGGCCGGAGTCAACGCCCACACTCGCACGGGAGCGGTTCCTGCGGGGCTGTGCTCGTGCCCGAAGACAACACCCCCCACATGTGTGGTTACAGCTATGAACGTGATCGTCAGTCCGACCACCACGGCGATGGTGGCTGCTATTTCACCCGAGGCAAACGTATCGCGAATCAGGAGCCATTCACTTATGAACGTGCCGAATGGAGGGCTTCCGGCTATAGCGAAACCGGCAACAATCAACACGATTCCCCATACAGGTGATGCTTTCAGTATCCCACCCAGCTTAGACAACTCCCTAGTGCCATAGACATGCAGAATACTACCAGCCATGAGGAACAGAGCCACTTTCACTATACTATGGTTGAACGCGTGCAGAATGAAAAGCTGCCCCGATCCGATGCCGATGGCGAGCGTCAGTAGCCCAACGTGTTCGACGCTCGAATAGGCCAACATGCGCTTCAGATCGTGCTGCTTCACCAGCATAAGACTGGCTGCGACCACAGTGATCGCCCCTGCGGGAACGAGCAGTTGGCGCACCAACTCCGCTTGCCCGGCAGCTACAACTACCTGAGAGAGCCTCCATATCGCGACTAAGGCACAGTTGAGCAGGGCACCCGAGAGCATTGCGGACACTGGCGATGGTGACTCACTGTGAGCATCGGGCAGCCAGTTGTGAAGCGGAAATACGCCTGCTTTTGTGCCATAACCCAATAGGCAGAAGATGAACCCGAAGCGCAAGAGACGTGGATCCATATCCTTCGCGCGAGCGATCAGATCACCCAGCATCAAAGTCTCACCATTTCTGAATGCATGCTGAGCAGCTAATAACAGGACTGTGCCAAAGAGCGCAAAGGCTATGCCGACGCTGCACAGGAGCAGATACTTCCACGTGGCCTCCAGAGAGTCGCGACCGTGATGGTAGTTGATAAGCGGCGCAGACATCAGTGTGGTAGCCTCAACAGCAATCCAGAGGTAGCCGATGTGCTGGGAGAGCGGTATGGCATACATCGCAAGAATAAACATGCCCGACAGCGTGTAGAAAAAGCAGAACCGTCGATCAGTTATCTTGTGCCCTGCTTTGCGTTCCGCAGGCAACAGCACAGCAGCTTGAATCATCGCAGCCGCTGCCACCAAAGTAGTGATAATGGTGAATGCAGCCCCCATGCCATCTATGAGAAAAGCGCCGTAACTCATAGCGTGGCCGGAGAATGCAGGAACGCATATCCGGACCACAACGGGAATCTGAACCAGCAACAGAATCGCCCCGGTCCACGGCAGCCAGCGCGCGGTACGTGGAATGAGGCCCAGAAACGCCATCGACAGCGGTATTACTGCTATCAGTAAGAATGCGTTCAATGGCGTAACCTCCGCATATCAGTGACATCAATATGCTCGAAACTGCGATTGATGCGGAATATGAAAACTCCAGCTACCAGCACTCCGATGAGAACTTCGAAGACTATCCCCATTTCGACAAGCATGGGCATATGATGTGTCTGCGTTAGACTGTAGAGAAAGATGCCGTTCTCCATAGTAAGAAAACCGATCACTTGACTAAGAGCCAGGCGGCGAGTGATCATCAGGAGCATACCGATGAATATGAGTGCTAGGGCCATGCCTGCCGACGCTCGGTTCATCATCCCCGGCACAGCGAACTCTGGCGTAAGAAAATACCCAAGAAACAACAGGCCGCATCCAATCATCAGGACAATTGTCGGGCTTATACCCGCTCCCTTGTCACGTTCAATAGCCATGCGTTTCGCCGATCTTTCCAGGAAGACAGGAATGCCCACAGCTTTGACTAGAAACACCACGAGGGCCAAGACAAGTAGCTGGTTTTGCGCTTCCGCTGCACCCAATAGCACACAAATGCCAGAAAGCATAGCGGTCTGCAGGACCAAACCCCACAACTGCGTTTTCACGCGCGTCACTCCGCACATCCAAACGGCCAGCACCGCTGCACCTGCTGCAAATAGATCGATTTGAGAAAGATTCATGTTGTAATGCCCTTCCTACCCGTCATGCCTGAGCCGCCGCAATCAACGCCGCCAGCAGGCTCATTACCGTAGCGAATGCCAGGAAGTTCGGCACACTCCGCCACTTCAACTTAACCAAGACACCTTCCGCAATGGCGACCGCCGCCCCCAATGTCATCACAGCGGCAATGCCTGCTGTGTATCTGACCAGCATCGGTAGATCATGGTAGGAAGGCCAGGCGTGGAACAGCGTCTGTGTCGCCAGCCCCAAGAATATGCAAGTACGCAATGCCGTCGCGTATTCAATGATCGCCAGGCTGCGTCCGCTGTATTCAAGGATCATAGCCTCATGCACCATTGTCAGCTCCAAGTGCGTAGTAGGATCGTCAACCGGCATCCGCGAGAGTTCGGCCAACGCCACTAACACCAATGCCGCACCCACCAGAACGGCGATAAAGGGACTCGTCCGCGCCGCGTATATTGCCAGAAGATCGGTGCTTCCTGCCCCCAAGGACAGCGCCCCGATTCCAATAACAAGCGTGGGTTCAACGAGCATTGAGATGGTGGCCTCTCGACTGGCTCCCAAGCCACCGAACGCTGATCCTGTATCTATTGCGGCCAGCATGGCGAGGAACTTGCCGAGGGCAAGAAGATAGATCACCAACAGGAAATTGGTCGCTGACGCCCAGTCCAGCGGCAAGATTACACTGGACCACGGAATCAGGACTGCCGCGATGACCGCAACTGCCAACCCGACACGCGGCGTCCAAATGAAGACCCAACTCGCAGTCTCGCTGATAGTCTCCGACTTGCGAAGCATCTTCGCCAGATCATGGAACGGCTGCAACATCGGCGCACCTATGCGGTTTTGCATTAGCGCCTTTACCTTGCGGATAATCCCCACCAACAACAATGGGAGAATGAGGATATTGACAAGCTGGATTGCTGTCAGAAGCGCTATTCTCATTGCCCGACTCCTACCCACAGCAGCAATCCCATCACTACTGCCATGTATATGAGATACTGATGAATGCTGCCTGCCTGCAAACGCATGAGAAAGACGCCTGCCATCCGTTGGATGCTCCTCAGCAACGGCGAGTAAACTTTGGTTTCAAGGTGAGCTTCGTGCATAGTCTCGACTGCCACTGTCTCTGGGAAATGACGCCGATTCCGCCCTTTGATAGTGACCTCCACCGCATAGCTGTAGATTGAGCCGAACATTCGCGAGATAGGCTGTGCAAAACTGGCGGCCGTATACTGCATCCGTGGGCCGAGATCGCCGAAACCGCATTCCCAGGTTATGAAGCGTCGTGCCGGGTGAGCGCGTGACAGCCCATGCATCCACGCTGCCAAGACGCCGACTGTGCCGATCAGAAGCAATGCAAGAAGTGTGATCGGAATGGTCCAGGCACCATGAAGTGCCGACGGACTGCTCGTCTGAGCAGCTATCCTACCGAGAGGATAGAGGACCAACGGAGCAGCGACCCCGAGTCCAGCGCATAGCAATGCCAATATCACTTGGGCGGCGACCATTCCCTTGCTCGCCTCATGTGCATTCTCTGCTTCCTGACTTCGCGGATTGCCCAGGAACACAACGCCGACGGCTTTGACAAAACAGGCGATTGCCAATGCGCCGATCAACGCCAACCATCCCATCAGCAGCAAGCCACCCAGGCGTAACCCAACAGTCGGACTGCTCTGCGCAAGACCGAAGAACCCCTGGTATAGCATCCATTCGCTCGCAAATCCATTAAGAGGGGGCAGCGCGCAGATAGCGGCGCTCCCAACCACAAATGCTCCCGCAGTCCAGGGCATTCGATGGATCAGCCCTCCAAGCTTCTCGACATCACGCAGATGAGCGCGAGCATCTACCGCCCCAGCTCCAAGGAATAACAAACTCTTGAAGACAGCATGGTTGAGCGTATGAAACAGCGCCGCCGCCAATCCCAGTTGTGTCAGCAGAGGAGCGCCATAGGACTTGCCCAACAGCGACACCCCGAGCCCCATCATAATGATGCCGATGTTCTCCACGCTGTGGTATGCCAATAGGCGTTTGAGGTCGTGCTGCAGTAAGGCGAAGATGACGCCCCAGAATGCTGATATGGCACCGAGAATCAACAGGATCGGGCCGAGAGCAGGCACGACGAAATGATCGCTCAGAACAAACAGCCGCGCCATAGCATAGATGGCCGTCTTTATCATCACACCACTCATTATTGCCGATACAGGGGCTGGGGCGGCAGGGTGTGCGATTGGCAGCCACAGATGGAACGGCCAAGAACCGGCTTTGGTCGCTAACCCAATGAAGATCAACAATGCGGGGCCCAATGCGACGGATCCGGCAAGTCCCCATTCGGAGAAAATCCAACTGTCGGTTACATGATGTGCCCAGATGAAACCGGCCATGAGAAACGCCGTGCCGATCCGGGTTGCGCCCAGGTAGATAAAGGCTGCGCGCCTGATATCGCGCTGCTCGTGGTCGGCGATGACCAGAATGAATGAGGAAAGGGCCATTACTTCCCACGCAACCAAGAATACGAGGGCGTTCGCAGCCAACACGACCCCCACCATGCTGGTCATGAGCAATACAAGCGCTGCCCATACAAAACCGAGGGATACGCGGTGGCGCAGATGATGCAAGTAGCCAGGTGAGAATAGGGCAACAGGTATTCCTATGACGCCGATGATGGCAAGAAACCAGCGGCTCAGGGGGTCTACCACGAAGCTGAAGCCAACGCTGCCGAGAAACCACGGTAACGGAAAGGTCATGGTGCAACTCTTTCCGACCAAGGCGGCAAGCAAGAGTAAAGCACAGCCGATAATCGTGGGGATAGAGAAGATCAGCCCGGATTGTTGTCGCTTGAGCAAACCTATTACGGCAACAGACAGCCACACAAGAACAGCGGCCCCGCACAACATGCCGGAGCCGCCCGATAGTTCAGCAAGAGACATATCTAACACCTATCCGAACACACAAACACTAACCCGCTTCGCGGACCGGATAGGTCACTACTTGTACGTTCCTTCAATGATTAGAGTGACGTCGTAACAGCCTCCTTGGGTTGTTATAAGCAATGGCGCACACCCGATGAGTCTATTATAGCGCATTCCGTGGCCTCGCATCAAACGCCACCAGCCGTAGGTCACTCCACCTCGCCGTTTGCGCTTCTTGGTTACGGTCGTATTGGTAACACTCGCTACTCCAATCGCTCCGACACGCAAACGGACTCGAAACCTCCCAAAGCTGAGATCAGAGCTTCCTTTGGACTTATTTTGAAAAGTCCAAAGGGCAACAGAGAAAACCGGCGCAAAGAGAGAAACTGGGGGTCGGATGTCGGCTTTGGGCGGCTAACAAGTCCAAAGGACGAGGCAGGCGGAATCTGGCTCACACATCATCCCTGAGCATGAATTCCACGCGTAAAACGGCAAAAGCCCCGGTTTTCATATCGCCGAGGCTCTTGGTAGAGAGAAACTTTGTATTCGATTGTTTGGTGGAGG
>CAYSLA010000095.1:0-13111 GCA_964431685.1 uncultured bacterium
GCACAGGCGTAAGAAGAGGCAGCGGATAACACAGGCGCCGCCGAAACGTCATGCTGAACTTGATTCAGCGGCTACGGGCTGGGAAGGTGGGTCCCGAATCAAGTTCGGGATGACGGGGTTTGTGTTCGGGATGACGTGGTGCTGGGTTGACCGACGTAGTTGCAGACGAGAATCCGTCGGTTCAGGATCTACTGGTACAGGTCAGACTTGATCCAGTCGACAATGAGTTGTGCGCACTTCAGGCAGAACCGAGCGGATCTGCGGTCGTGGTTTTGTGCGGGCACTCCATTCACTATCTCTGGACATCTGGTGCCCAGAAAAGTGGGGTTCAGTTCCGCTGCTGCGTTCATTATTTCCAGCGGGGCTTCAAGCGTATTGGACATCTGGATAAGGTTGTGTCCTCTGGAAACCCTTCCGTTCTTCTCTATCACTGCCGCCCGCAGGGCTTGCTCCGCCGCCTGCTGGGCAAAGAACACGCTGGCGAAATATACTCCCGCGTCGAGGAGGGTCACCGAGGCGGCGTAGTTGGCGCGTGCCTGCGCCCAGCAAGCCTCGCCAGTCTTCTTCAGTCCGGTCCAGTTCTCTCTTTCCAATAGCACACCTGGATGTTCTGCGGCGCCCGTGATCTCAAGCCCGTCGAGCGCGAGTCTCTCGGCCCGGAGACGGTACGAGCGCGTATGCAGTTTGAGCGGTCGTCATGCAACATTGTCGGCAGATTGTGCGGGCTGGAACATACCATCTCAGCAAGATTAGTGCAAGAAAACCGTCCAATTACATCATCGAGAAAAAAATGTCGACGCAAGCAGTTGACTTTCGGCGAATTTGGGGTTAAACTCCATATAGAGCCTGGCTGTTAGCGTGCGTGGCTGGTTAGGGGCCGCCTGCGCGTTGTGCGCTAATGTGCAACCGGTGCAGTCAGGGCTGGTACTGACAATGGGTAGAAAAAACAGACGTTCAGGTCAAACTACGCTCAGAGGGGTTGCGCCTGCTGACATCGCCAGAATGGACTACATGGCTATGACGGCGAAGACCTCACTTCGCTGCAGCTATGCCGTTGAGCAATTGCTCCTTGTGCAGTCAGTGGAGGGCCACGCCCACGGGGGGCACGGTCAGTTCCACGGGAAGTCGTTTGCCAATACTACTCTGGACGATATTTCGCGGGCTTTGCGGCTGAGTCCTATCGACGTCAAGTCCGAGAGACAAGCTCTCATTGACGAAATTCGAGGATATGCGGAGAGAGCGGCCAGGGGCAAAGCTCCGGCTTCCGCCTGCAATGAAGATGGCGAGCCACTGTTGCGGTGTGGTGTTCTCCGGCACATTCGTGTTGACCCAAAGGGAGTTCTGATCGGACTCTTCCTTGGTGGATTGCGCGATGGCGCACAGGTTCGCAGACGTGCGTCCGAGAAGTTCGGTGTGAAGATTGGGTATGGCAAGTGTCACGTTGTGGACCGGCTGGCGCTGGAAGAACTGGGACTTGACGGCCGGGAACTCGCATCCGAGGGACACGAGCAGGAGCTGGACATTCTTAGGCAAAAAGGAGTCTTCACAGACCCGCGCGAAGAGAACGCCGCGTATATGTATGTCCGATATCAGACGGGGCCGGGAGCATCGGATGATCTGGCAATTGCAGCGGCCGGCAGGATGCTGGGCGTCTCAGCGGCAGTGGGCTGTTTCCTTGCCGACGCGGTGGATACCATCGAGAAATACGCAACTGAACTCGCGGACCAGGACGAAGAGATTGCCAGGATGGTTGAGAAGATGTGTCCAGACTTGGGAGTGACCGAAGAAGACGCAGTTGACCTCGCGTACCTCTGTTCCATTCCGGAAGGAATGGATGCCAGGATTCCGGACAGTTCGTTGAGACATCTGCTTGAAGTAGACCGAACCATTGACCAGTGTGCAGTCGAAAGCCACCTTGCCTACTCCGCCGGAATGCCGTTTTCGGAGATGGAACTGGACCGCGGCCAGTGCACCAACGTGCAGCTCTACAAGTTTCTTGAGAAGCGCTTGGAAGCGCTTCGTCTGCGCAGCGGCGACAAGAGTCCTCTGGAAGCTAACCGGACGGAAGCCTCTCTGAGCTGAAGCATCCCTCTCGGTAAACAACGTGCTATTTCGAACAGCGGGAGAAATCGCGCCCTGTCGGGTATCTCCCAAACCAACCCCGCAAAAGCATGTCTGCAGAGCTTCTGCCCGTCAACCGAATACATGGGTGAGAATGCTTGGCTAGACTATCGCCTGTAGTTCAGTTGTATCAACCGCGACGAAATGTTCCGAGATTGCCTGGGACGTTGCCAGACCGGGACCACGCGGTCAACAGCGCGCAGGTGTGAGACTGTCACAGTCTGGCCGGCCAAGGATATGCGGAGGATGGGAAGACATGGTCAATGAGTTTGCGCAGACTGGTCGGAATGCAGGGCTTGACGAGACCGTGGATGCGTTGGTGGCTGCCGCCGCGCGTCAAGACGACATGGCCGAAGGTCACAGCAGGCGCGTGGCGCGGTACGCCCTCGCCATAGGTGAACGGATGGGACTCTCGCCAGAGGAACTGCAGGATCTCAAACATGCGTCGGGTCTGCACGACATTGGCAAGGTCGCAATCTCCCGCAGGATTCTCAACAAGATGGGGCATCTCAGCCCTGCCGAGTTCGCGATCATGAAGCAGCATTCCAACATCGCAATCCGCATAATATCGAAGGTCGAAGGTCTGCGTAATGCCGCGCCGCTGGTCAAGCACCATCACGAGAGATTTGACGGCAAAGGATACCCGGACGGCCTTGTTGGCCTGAGCATTCCTCTGGGCTCACGAATCATCGCTGTTGCCGAAGCCTTCGATATTCTGAGCACCGACGTGCCGTGGAGGGATGCAATGAGCTGGGAAGATGCGCTGGCCGAGATTAGCAGTTGCACGGGCACGCAGTTTGATCCCGCCGTCGCACAGGCATTGCATCAGGTCATCTCCGAAGGCCTGATTGAGCGGTGAAAGACTAGATTCGCCTGTCCACCGCTTCGGCTACCCTGCCCAGCTGAGACATCAGTACGGCGAACTTGTCCGGCCTCAGGGACTGCGGCCCATCGCTCATCGCGTGAGCGGGATCGTTGTGCACTTCTATCATTAGACCATCTGCTCCGCCGGCGATTGCCGCTTTGGCAATGGATCCCACGTATCGCCAGTCTCCCGTAGCGTGGCTGGGATCGAGTACGATAGGCAGGTGCGTCCAGTGTTTGAGTACCGGAATGGCGTTGATGTCGGTTGTGTTTCTGGTAGAATCCTCGAAAGTCGTGATTCCACGTTCGCACAGAATGACGTTGTTGTTGCCCTCTGAGATGATGTACTCCGCACTCATCAGCAGATCTCGTATTCTGGAACCCAGGCCACGCTTCAGGAGAACCGGGTGACCGGTCATGCCGACTTTCTTGAGGAGGGAGTAGTTCTGCATGTTGCGCATGCCTATCTGAAGCACGTCCGCATACTTCACCACCAAATCCACCTCGTGAGTGTCCATTACCTCGGTTACCACGGGCAGTCCGGTTTCCTCTCGTGCATTGGCGAGAATCTTCAGCCCTTCTTCTCCGAGACCCTGGAAAGAGTAGGGCGATGACCTTGGTTTGAACGCTCCGCCCCTGAGCATGGAAGCCCCGGCGGATTTGACCTGATGGGCCAGGGTTGTGAGTTGCTCCTGACTCTCAACGCTGCACGGTCCGGCCGCGACACAGACGCTATCTCCTCCAACCAGTACATTACCGACTCTTACCACAGTCGGCTCCGGATGATAGGACCTCGACGCCAGCTTCCACAGATCGGATATGAGCTCAACGCGGGCTACGCCAGGCATGGCTTGGAAATGGTCTACGAGATCGGCCTTCTTGACATCGACCTCGCCGAGAACAGCAATGACCTTTCTCTCAACCCCGGGGTTCAGGAAGGGCCTTAGCCCAATTCTCATTATCTCATCCTGAACAGACCTCGATTCGTCCTCGGTCGCCTGGGTGCCCATTATGATTATCAAAACGTATCCTCCGGGTTAGTGCTAGCTTCAGTATATCTAACCTGCCGCCAAATGGCAATTTGGGCGCATTCGAGCAAGGTCTGCCGATCAGTTATGACTTGACAGAGTCAGTGCCTATTGCCTAGAATCAGACTATCATGGCGAACTGAGAGTTACTTGTGGCCGACATTGACGAAATACTAGGCAAAGTCGCCTCCTACAACCCCGATGCCGACATCGAACTAATCCGGCGGGCGTATGTATTCGCACGCGACTCCCACAGAGATGGCGTCCGCGAATCCGGAGACCCCTACATCATCCATCCCCTTGCTACTGCTCAAACTCTTGTTGATCTGGAAATGGATTCCGCCAGCATTGCGTCTGCGCTGCTTCACGATGTGGTGGAGGACGGCAAGAAGGAAAACGGCGAATCCATAACAGTTGAAGATGTTAGGGCTGCCTTTGGCGATGAGATTGCCGGGCTGGTTGACGGAGTCACCAAGCTAAAGCGCGCGGATTTTGACATCCGTGAAGAGGAAGAGCAGCAGGAAGAACCTCGAAAAAGCGACGGAGGCAAGAAGCGTCCCTACGAATTCCGACGAAGCGCTGAGAATCTGCGCAAGATATTTGTGGCCATGGCCAGTGATCTGCGCGTAATGGTCATCAAACTGGCGGACCGTCTCCACAATATGAGCACCCTGGACAGCCTGCCGCCCGACAAGCAGGTTCGGATTGCCCGCGAAACAATGCAGATATACGCGCCCCTGGCGCACAGACTTGGCATCTGGCGGATCAAGTGGGAACTGGAGGACTACGGCTTCCGATACCTCTTGCCCGAAGCCTACGCGGAAGTTGCTGAGAAAGTTGCCAAGACTCGCTCCGAACGAGAAGAGGATCTTGCAGAGGCAATGGAGATGATCCAGAAGCATCTGGAGAGCAACGGGCTTCAGGTCACCATCACTGCGAGACCTAAACACCTTTGGAGCATATACCAGAAGATGCAGCGCGAAGAGGTCGGCTTTTCCGAGATATACGATCTCTTGGCCCTGAGGGTAATCGTCAATCGAGTGGGCGACTGCTATCACGCGCTGGGGCTGGTTCACGATCTTTGGATGCCCATACCGGAGAAGTTCTCGGACTACATTGCCAAGCCGAAAGCAAACATGTACCAGTCGCTGCACACGAAAGTCATCGGACCACGTGGAGAGCCGCTGGAGGTGCAGATCAGAACCTGGGATATGCACAGACTGGCAGACTACGGTGTTGCGGCCCACTGGCAGTACAAAGAAGGCATGCGTTCGGGTGACGAGTTCGAACGGAAGCTTTCGTGGCTCCGTCAGCAGCTCTTCGACTGGCAGACAGACAGCAAAGACGCGGGCGAGTTCCTTCACAGCGTCATAGACGATCTCTTCGCCGACAAGGTCTTCCTGTGGACTCCCAGGGGCGACGTTATCGATCTTCCTGCCGGCTCCACTCCTGTTGATTTTGCTTACCGCATCCACAGCGATGTGGGAAACCACTGCGTCGGAGCCAAGGTGAATGGTCGCATAGTCCCGCTGACACACAAGTTCCACAACGGAGATATTGTGGAGATCATCACACGCTCCAACAGTCAGCCAAGCCGCGACTGGCTAGCGTTTGTGAAGACCAATCAGGCACGCAACCGCATCAAGGGTTTCTACCGCCAGCAGAACTATGGCGAGAGTGTTGTTAAGGGCAAGGAACTTCTCGAGAAGGAACTTGAGCGATTGGGCCACGACCCTCAATCGGTGTTTCGCAGTGAGCAGTTTACGTCCGTGGCAAGAGAGATGAACTGCCATTCAGAGGATGATGTTTATGCCGGAGTCGGGTATGGCAGCATTTCGGTTGGCACTGTCATCAACAAGCTCAAGATTGACGACCAGACACGCCGGCCGAGTCTGGTAGTCGAGGTTCCAAAGGACAGCGGGAGAAAGCGTCTGGCGGTGCACATTGATGGCGCCAGAAACATGATGATTACGCGGGCGAAATGCTGCGCTCCGCTGCCCGGCGATGAGGTCGTAGGTTATGTAACGCGTGGCAGAGGTGTAGCCCTTCACACGGTGGATTGTCCGAACGCGGTTGCTTTCCGCAACAGCGAACCCGAACGGCTGATGACGATGGATTGGGCTTCGTCCGGCGATAGATACCCGACCGAGCTCAGGCTTATCGTTGTGGATCGCGTGGGTATGCTTAACGACATAACTTCTGTGATCTCAGGAGCGAAGACGAATATCGTGGGAGCCAAGATAAAGAGCATGCCTGACAAGACGGCGGAAGTCGACTTGACGGTCGAAGTCAGTGACGTTCCCGCATTGAGGAATCTGCTTGACAAAGTTGGGGGCATTGGCGATGTTATCGCCGCTGAGCGTGTGACGTCTCGGAAACTCAAAGCAGCGAGGTCGCGATGAGAGCTGTCGTGCAGCGAGTGTCCCGGGGTGCGGTTTGTGTAGATGGTGCAGAGGTCGCGAGGATAGGCAGGGGTCTTGTGGTGCTGATTGGCGTGGGAGCAGAGGATGAACGCCCTGACGCTCAGTATCTTGCGGACAAGATAGTGAATCTGCGTGTGTTTGAGGACTCGCAGGGCAAGATGAACCTGTCTGTTCGGGATATCGACGGAGAACTGCTGGTAGTGTCGCAGTTCACACTGATGGCCGACTGCCGCAAGGGACGAAGGCCGGGTTTCGATCTTGCTGCCGCTCCTGACAAGGCTGAATTGTTGTATAATTACTTTGTGGAACGAGTTGCCGAAACGGGAACGCCGGTCCAAACTGGTCGTTTTCAGGCACATATGCTGGTTGAGATCGAGAACGATGGGCCGGTGACGCTGGTTTTGGACAGCCGCTAGTTTACAGACTGCCATTCCGAGTTGGCGCAGAGGCCGCCAGTCGGCGAGCATCTGCGGAAGAACCGGGCAGGCAGCACGACGTGCGAGATAGAAATATGTACAGGGCAGAAGAACTGCAAGAAGAGTTATTTGAAGAGCGGATGAGAGGCGATGGCGACCCCAGGCCGCCGTTGACCGCATACGAGTGCCAGGAGGCCGGCGACGAGCTGTGCAACAAGGGCAGGGTTCGAGAAGCCATAGTCGAGTACCGCAAGGCGGTTGAACTTGAGCAAAGGAACCCCGGATGTCATGTGCGCCTGGGGGATGCCTATGCGTTCTCGGAGATGTCGGTCAAAGCTGTCCAGGAATACAGACGGGCAATCAAGATAAGCCCCAAGCGAGCGGAGCCGCACTACAGCCTGGCCGAAGTCTACCGGAGATTTGGAAAATGGACTGCGGCAATATCGGAATATCGCAAAGCCACACAGTACAACGCGATGAACCCGTTTTACAGATACAAACTCGGCTCAGCCCTCTGGCAGGCGGGACACGCCGAGGAAGCGATTCTGGAACTGGAGGTCGCGGTGCAGATAGCTGATTCGGACGGGTTCTACCATTTCTGGCTTGCGGATATGCTGGAGAATCTGGGAAGGACCGCTGAGGCGGTCGTCGAAATGCAGCAGGCAACTATATTCTGTCCCGTTGACTCTTATTATCATTATCGTCTGGGCATTATGTACATTCGTGCCGGTTTTCCGAGGGATGCCGTTACGGTGCTTAGGAGGGCAATTGTCATCAATCCCACTGAGCGCACATATCACGCCGTGTTGGCGGAGGCGTACCTTTTGCTGGGCAATCGAGAACGTGCCGAGGTGCACATATTGCACGCGAGTGGAATGGATTGGTATGACAGAGCCAATCTGGCCGTCACTCGCGGTGCGGAGGGCTAGACTTGTCGATAAGATTTGATTCAGTTGTTGTTGGTCCCATAGAGACGAACTGCTACGTCGCCTGGGATAGCGATACGCTGGACGCGGCAATCATCGATCCCGGCGGTGATGAAGATCGCATACTTGCTGCGATAGATAGAGCGCAGGCTTCCGCTGGCGGAGGTCAGTTGAACGTTGCCTGGGTTCTGCTCACCCATGGACACTTCGATCACACATTCTCTACAGGCAGCATCCTGAGCCGCTTCCCCGCTAGAACAGCGATGCAGGGCAGCGACCTGGATCTTCTGGACGATGGCCTGGAAATCGCCTCGCTCTACTATGATATGTCGGACTACGTCAGCTTCCAGCCCTCAGACTTGGTGCAGGACGGGCAGGTCATCCAACTGGGACGATCAGAGATAGAAGTGATTCACACCCCCGGCCACTCGAAGGGCAGTGTCTGTTACATGACCGACGCGGGACTATTCTGCGGCGACACAGTCTTTGCAGGCACCATCGGGCGCACGGATTTCCCCGAGGGCTCGTACTCGCAGATTATCGAGTCCATAAGGGGACGAATCGCCGTGCTGGATGACTCCACGCCGCTGATGCCCGGTCACGGGGCGTCGACCACGGTTGGCCAGGAGAGAACGCAGAACCCCTTCTTCTAGAACTGATGCGCAGGCTGGCAGGTCGGGTCGGTGACTGCCGGCTGCGAGTTCTATTCAGGCGGCCTTACAAGAGTGGTAAGGCAAGTCTTTTCCCCACGCAACGATCTCGTCGCATCTATCGATCCCATCTCGTGTTTGAGACAGTATCATATCTGCGTAGCGGGAGTCTATACCGGCTTTGGTGAGTATGCTCTTCGCGCTCGACCGCGGTACCCTGGAAACGAGATATTCGCCCTTGATCACCTTGGCCAGCATGTTTCCGCAGTGAACGGCTTTGGCCAGTTCAGGCGAGCCGACGGACGCTCGCGGGGAGTGATGGCATCCTATCGCCTCCAACAAGTTGTCCGGATACTCCCAGAGACGAGCGAGTTCCTTGCCAATCTGAGAGTGGTTTGTGGCAATGTACAGTTGCTCGGCGTCAGCCATATCTGTTCCGTGCTCGATGCAGTGGCTCACCACGTGGGCAAACTCAACGGGCATGGCATAGGCTATAATCATCTTTCCAACATCGTGAAGAAGCCCGGCGATAAACGCGGATTCGTCTTGTTTCTTCGATATTCCGCTTGAGTGAGAATGAACCACTTCCGTCGCGACGGCGGTGGCCACTGAATGACTCCAGAACGCGGGCCAACTCAAACCTGGGAATGCCTGTCTTGGGAAGACTGCGTCCAGGACTGATGCAGAAGCTGCAAGGTTGCGCACCAACCCGAACCCCAGAATCAGCACGGAATCTGTTACAGTGTCGGTCTTCTTTCTTCGCCCGAAATACGCGGAATTGGCGAGGCGAAGAATCTTTGCCGTCAGTGACTGATCCAGAAGTATAGCCTCCGCAAGCTCTTCGGCCCGAAGGTCGGGTGACTTGGTGAGGCCTATTATACGGGCAATTGTTGCCGGCATGCTCGGCAGGTTAACTTCCTTGGGTGATTTTGGAAACACGGCCTGAGTCTCCAGTCGCTTTGTGTTGATGTTCGACATGTGCTTCTTTCCACAGGTGGCGCCTGGTTGACACTGGTAATTGTAGCAGTAATCCTCGCCGGTGCGAGAAGTGGTGTTACCGATGAGCGACTTCTACCGAGGGAAACCACGCTCTTGCAGGCGTTGTTCGATGAATGCCAGGACCGTCTCTGCCGAACGAATTGCTGCGTCTGCGTCGTCATCGGTAGCGTCCGGCAAATCGCCGGGGTAGCGTGATTCAACAGCCCAGAAGCTCAATGCGGACAGGTCCGGCAGATGGGCGCTCACTCCCCATTCTACCGGCAGAAGATTCTTGAGCATGTTCAGATTGTGGCTTCTTGGTATCTCCATGTTGAGGAATACGTAGGCACTCTTCAGAGCCTTCTCGGCACTTTGTTGGGCAAACATGCAGGAATGCCGCGGCGTTGAAGTCTTCAGGCCAACCGCTGCGTCGAAATCTTCACTGGCATAGCGCAGCCAACGGCCGGTTTCGTGGATGACAAGTTCATCGGGCATAGACTGTCCTTCCATCCTTCATTGCCGAGTAGAGGACTGTGCTCTTCAGTCTACCGCGGGTCTCCAGTTGTTGTGGGGTTGTGACCACTATGTCCGTGCCAATGGGGAGGTCGGCGACCGTTCTCATCATCGCGATGGTTGCGGCTTTACGGTCCTCACATTTGGCAAGTACAATCAGAAAGTCAAGGTCGCTGTCGGGTTTGGCGTCGCCACGGGCCTGGGAGCCGAACAGGATAATCTTCTCAGGGCTGAAGAGGGGTACTATTCGCTCAACTACGATGGAGATTGCTTCGTCTACGGTGAGTGTTCCTACCGCCATCTGCCATACGATCCTGCACAATGAGTGGTCGGGGCGGAGAGATTTGAACTCTCGGCCTCCAGTTCCCAAAACTGGCGCGCTAACCAAGCTGCGCTACGCCCCGTGTGTCTGTATTATATCATCACGGCCTCATTTGGGGCAAACAGGCCATGCTCCGCACTGTCCAGGGCTGCCAGAGAACCTGCTGGCACGGCAGGATGGTCGTGGTTCGGCAAACGCGGGTAATGATGATGGATTGTGCTTCCGATAATGCTCATTGGCGCAGGGATTTGACAAATAAGTCACATCGTGGTATACTGCGTTAACCTCAGAAGCCGGTGCTGCACTACCAACTTCCCTCAACTATTGTTCTTGCGAGGGCAGTATAGCGTCCGGCCTGCCGATGAGGAAAGGAGACCATCATTTGCGAAGACGAGAGTTTCGGCTCGCGAGAATCGCCGTTGTGGCTGGTATTACACTAGCCATAGCTGCGGCGATTGCAGCCAACCGAGATGACGTCGTGCAAGCGCAGCGCCTTGAGCCCGCTCTGGTCACCATCTGTGTGGATGGGACACTGAGATATGAGCGGACTACAGAGGCGACTGTCAGTTCGATCCTGAAACGATCAGGTATCGAGTTGGGGCCACAGGATGTGGTTTCACCTGCGACGGATCAGCCGCCGTATTACGGGATGGTAATATCGGTGACGCGTGTTCGAATCGAGACAGAGGAGCAGACTGTTCCTGTGCCGTATGGAATACGCAAGAGATTCACTAACTCACTGCCGCCGGGACACGTCAAGGACGTTTCCGCCGGCATAAACGGTGAGGAATTGCGAAGATACAGCGTTAGGTACGAAAACAACGTTGAGGTCGATCGCAAACTGATTGATGCGAAGGCGGTTAAGGAACCTGTTGACCGAGTTGTCAACATCGGTTCACGCGGAAGTTACACCAGTCGTGGTGAGTTCCGGTCCAGAGAGGTTCGAATAATGCACGCCAGTGCATACGAGCCTGGGCCTACGAGCTGCGGCCCAAGGTGTACCGGACGAACCGCCAGCGGTTTGAGGGCCGGTTACGGAATCGCAGCCGTTGACCCTAAGGTCATACGTCTGGGGACCAGACTGTATATCGAGGGCTATGGCTATGCAATTGCCGCGGACACCGGTCGTGCCATAAAAGGCAACCGCATCGATATCTGCTTCAAAACCGTGCGTGAAGCAAGGCAATTCGGCCTTAAGAAGGTCAAGGTTCATATTCTCGAGCCTTAGAGGCCGGGCTGTCGAAAGACGGCTGTGGAATATGTTCCGGGAATGCCAGTAATGAGCCGCCTTCGGGCGGCTCTATATGTTTGGGGAGATGGATGAACCTCGTATCGGTTGCGGACATAAGATCAGTGCTTGCCGCTCACGGGATGCGCCCCAAGAAGCGGCTTGGCCAGAACTTCCTTGTGGACCGTAACGTGCTCAACCGCCTGGTGGACGCCGCTGGGATAGAGGCGGGGTCGCAAGTTCTTGAGATTGGGCCTGGGCTTGGTGTGGTTACGCGAGAGCTTGCCGTGCGCGGCGCCAGGGTTGTCTGCGTCGATGCCGACCCCGATATGCAGTCGATTCTCAACGAGTATAGTGCAGACGCTGGGGAGGTGGAGATTGTCATCCGTGACATTCTGAAGGTAGACTTGCCCGGGTTTCTCAAGGAGCGGGGAGATGGGCCCTGGACAGTTGTCGGGAATCTGCCCTACTACATAACCAGCCCCATTCTGACAAAACTTATCGATGATAAGCGCGCGTGGAGGAGGGCGGTCGTCACGGTGCAGCGCGAGGTTGCCGACAGACTGAGGGCGGAGCCCGGGACCAAGGAATACGGAAGCCTCACGGTGTTTGTTCAATATCACTGCCAGATTTTCAGCGTGATGCGGGTGTCGCGAAATGTCTTCTATCCAGTGCCGGATGTGGACTCAGAGATCATCGCCCTTGATGTTCGAGACAAGCCGGTTGCGGAGGTTCTTAGCGAAGATACCTTGTTCAAGGTAGTTCGGGCGTCGTTTGGGATGAGGCGGAAGACGCTGCTGAATGCATTGGGCAACAGCTCGGAGTTGGGGTGGGGCAAGGACCGCGCCTCTGAGGTCTTGTCTATTGTCGGCATTTCCGAGGGGCGCAGGGGAGAGACGCTTGGAATCGATGAGTTTGCCGCAATATCCAACGCCGCCCAAGACGTCATCAGCATCACGTCACGCCGGACTTGATCCGGCAACTACCGGTCGAATGGATGGGTCCTGAATCGAGTTCAGGATGACGTGGTTTCTGCCTGTCACGTCGCGGCCGGCCCAGCATCACGTCATGCCGGACTTGATCCGGCAACTACGGAGGATGAGATGAGCAAAGACTACGTTCTGATCGCCGATACGATCCTGCAGCGCCTTCGCGAACTCGGGAGCCCCGAACGGGCGGAGCAGGAGACCAAATACTTCAAGGGTACCGTGAACTGCCTCGGCACCGGACTGCCGGCCGTGCAGAAACTCGAGCGAGAGATGTTTGGAGACCAGTGGAAGAATTGGACACTGTCTGACGCTTTCTCGCTATGTGATGTGTTGTTCGAGGTGCGGATACTTGAGGTGACGCTCTTCGGACTGGAGTTTCTGTCGCGCTTTGCTGGCAAGATGGGGGAGTCTGAGTTCGACAAGTGCGAGCAGTGGCTCGCGGCGAATCTGATTGACAGTTGGGCCTCGGTAGACTCCCTTGGACCTCACGTGCTGGGAGTGATCGTTCGCAACCACCCGGGGCTGGTGCCCAGAGTGGCCGGCTGGACCGGCTCGGAGAATCGCTGGCTACGCAGAGCCTCGGCGGTGACGTTTATACTCTTGGCTCTATGAGATTTCTTGTGGGTAGAGATGCAGTTTGCCGTAGTTAAACA
>CAYSLA010000096.1:0-11585 GCA_964431685.1 uncultured bacterium
GTGTCCTTCCTTGCAGTATCGCTGCATTTCTGCGATAATGTGGGGGTTTACAGAACGGAGATACTTCAGCGGTTTTCATCCGCGCTAGCCTATGACACCAGAACAGCCATACCAGCCCCACGCGGGCCAAGAGTCGTTGACACAACAGGAAGCCGACACTCGGGAGGACGGATCGGTCGTCTCGGAGCTTCCTGCCTGCTGGATATGGGCCGAGACCACTGCGGACTCTTCCCATCGCTTCATATACGCCCGAAAGCACTTCTTTCTGAGAGGACGGCCAAGATCGGCCAGCGTCCGAATCGCTGCGTCGGCGGGCTATAAGCTCTACGTGGACGGAGAACTGATCGGCGCGACTCCTTCCACCACTAGACGCGCGTGCTGGGATCACTACGACCTGCCCAAGTTCACCGACCGCGGCAAACACGTGATAGCCGTAATGGCCTCTTGCCCTGAACCCGACTGCGAATCGGAACAAGATTGTGTGCCTGGTTTCGCCTGCAAGCTCCGCGTGGAGTTTGCCTCTACCAGCCTGATTGTTTCGACGGATGCCAACTGGAAGGCTCAAGCGGCTGATGATCGTCTTCCAGAGGGCGAGATCATGCTTTCTGGCCTTGGCAGGCAGGAGACCGTTGCTCTTGGAAAGGTGCAATCGGACTGGTTTGCCCGAGAATACTACGACAGAAGCTGGAGCGGGGCTGTTGTGTTGGACAGCCCTGAGAATCTGGCCGATTTCCCGATCCGTCCGATTTCCACTTCTAAGTTCAACACACTGGTGCCTGAGTCCGTGTTCGGGCCTTTCAACTCCGCCCCAATGCCCAGAGAGACTCCGGTAGGAGAAGTGCCGGAGCTTACGGGTTCCATGGAGCTGAAGCCGCTGAAAGCTGGTGCAGCCGAAGGTTTTGAGGTGTTCGCTGCCGGCGGCGGACCGATCGAGTTCAGGTCGTCACCCCGCGATGGCAGGGGAGTGACGCTGGTCCTGGATTTCGGCAGGCAGGTTTCCGGTTTTGTGGAGATGAGCATCGCGTCAGAGGGCAGCGGAGTTATTGACGTTGCCTACGGGGATCGCTTGGAGGACGGACACGTCAGATCCAACCTGGGCGGCGCACGTTTCTCGGACCGGATGATTCTCACAAAGTGCGACTCGGTGTGGAACAGCTTTGACCGGCGTGCTTTCAGGTACATGCAGATAGAGGTCAGACGCCTCACAAAGACCGCCTGTCTCAGATATGTGGCCGTGCACGAGGCACAGCGGGAAGTAGATCCGGCCGGGGTGTTTGAGTGTGACGATGAAGCCGTCAACCGCATCTGGCAGGCCGGGGTCCGCACAGCGACGTTGTGCACTGAGGATACGTTCATTCCCTCCCCAGCGCTGACCAGAGAACCGAACTGGGCTGACTTGCGCATCCTTGCACGGGCAGCTTACTACGGGTTCGGGGACACGGAATTGTTCGCACAGGCTGTTGGGGACTATGCCGACCTCATCACGTCCAGACGGTTGGAGAACCCGGACCTCGCGCTGCTGTGGATGCTCTCGCTCATCGATCTTTGCGAGTTCACCCAGGACGTCGAAGTTGCGGTGCGCTACCGGGACGTGGCGGAGAGCGTAATCCAGAGACTGAGGCGTTTTGTTGGTCCAGGCGGATTGATCACCGGCGATGTAGGCGAGCTTTACCTGGATCGACTGACCACAGGCAGAGGCAGAACCTCATCAGTGCTCAACAGCCTGTATGCCCGGGGCCTTCAGTGTCTGGCGACGGTTCGCAGTATCGCTGGCGACACGCAGACCACGCAGGAACTGATTGACGAGGCCGCCGAGGTCAAGCGGGTCATAAACCGGGACCTGTATTCCCGTAGACACGGGCTGTATTTGTCGTGCCTGGACGAGGCCGACCCGGAGGAGTATTTCAGCAAGCTGGGAAACGCGGTTGTGGCGTTTTGTGATGTGCCGGAGTTTTATGAGAAGTCAGCCATAGTGCGTTTGGTTGCGGCGCCTGACCATCCCGATGAAGAGCCTCTCAGCCCGCTTGCGGCTTCGTTCATTGTTGAGGCAATGTGCGCTCAGGACAGGCGTGAAGAGGCCTTGGAGCTTATCCGGTCCAAGTGGAACATTCTCCTTACCCATTCGGAAACTCTGGGTGGGAGCTTTGATGGAAGCTCCACGCTGATTCGTGGTTACGCGTGTAGTGTGGTGCGCGATCTTGTGGCCGAGATCGTTGGCATCAAACCGACGCTCAGTGCCGGACGCTACACAGTCAGTCCTCAGCTCGGCGGCCTGAAATGGGTTCGCGGTTCCGTTGCTACACCGAGCGGGAAGCTGACCGTGGAGCACAAGACGTCCCGGTTCGGTACGGTCACCACTGTTCGCGTTCCCAAGGGAACTGTTGTTGACTACTATATCGCGGCCGGCGGCGAAATCGATATCAATGTTGACGGTAGGGATACCGATTCCAGATCTCACACTTTGGAGGCCGGGAGTCATCAGATCAAGGTGGCGGAAGCGAAAGCTGCTCGCACGCGTTCCCTTGGGCTTGCCGCGCCGAAGGCTGTGAAAAAGGTCGAAGTGCTGGCGGGGGTTTCACAGTTGGGCAGGGGACAGGCTCTGAGGCGGGGACGAAGGCCGGGCCGGTCTGATGACAGAGTATCTGGCGAGACCGAGGTTCTGACCTTTGGCGATGACGATTCTGCTACGGATATCGAGGCGACGGAGGTTTTGGATACCGAAACAGACATATTGACTGAGGCACCGAAGCCGCAGCGCAGACAGCGTCCGCCTCGAGGTCCGCGCCGAAAGCCTGACGCTCGTAGTGAGCAACCAGCGGAGCCAACGGAAAAGCCGGCATCCGCCATTGATGGCGTAGGCCACATCGAGGTTCAGAGGCCGGAGCCCGATACTGAACCCGCGACTCCGGCAGGCCAGACCTCGGACGCAACTACGCCAGGCGCACCTAAGCGAAGAAGACGGCCGCGCAGGCCGACGCGCAAACCGTCCGATGCCGAGCCTGTCGAATCACCAGAGGTCGTCGAGATGGCGCCGCCCAATGGTGTCATTCCGACCGGCGAGAGGAATCTCGGGGGATTTCTCCCTGCGGTCGAAATGACAGGTCCGCAACAGGAAAAGGTAGGGGAGCACTTCGAAGTGCTCCCTCACGAGGTGACTGATGCCGATGCTGAGCCTGCGCCGAGTGCTACGCGACGCCGCAGAAGACCCAGAAGATCGGGACGCAAGCCGAGTGAGTCTCAGGCTGAGGGGACTGTCGAGATTGCATTGCCGGAACCGGAACACACCCACGAAGAGCCTCCTGCCGCGGCGGGCGATGGTGATGGGCAGCCTTCGCTGGAGGGTGAACCACGTCCGAAACGACCGCGAAGCAGGTCCCGTCGTCCTCGAAGGTCGCCGAGTGAAGCCGAGGGGCGGCCAAGACCCCCCGAAGAAGGCGGCAGTGATGAAGGTATCAGTCCGGACCCCGGCGACCACAGCTAACCTCGGGCCCGGGTTCGATACTCTCGGGCTCGCGCTCAAGCTCTACAACACCATCGAGATGGAAGAGATCGCCTCCGGACTAGATATTCAGTGCGGGGGCGTGTGTTCGGAAAGCATCCCTCTCGATGCTCAGAACATTGTCTACAAGGCCGCGCTCACAGTGTTCCGGCAAGCCGGGTGGGAGCCTTGCGGGCTCAAGATCATTCTGCATAACGAGATCCCTTCGGCGCGCGGATTGGGCTCCAGTGCCGCGGCTGTGGTCGGCGGGGCTGTCGCGGCCAATAAGCTCTGTGGCGACAGGCTTGGCGAGCGGGAGATACTGCAGATATGTGTCGGCCTGGAGGGCCACCCGGACAACGTTGTGCCCGCGCTGGTCGGCGGGTTTGTGATCACCACGGTCACCTCGTCCGGTCACGTCGAGTACATCAAGGTACATCCCTCGCCGGTGATCAGGGCGGTGGCCGCAGTCCCCTCGTTCGAGCTGCGGACATCTGACTCACGCAAAGTCCTGCCAGAGAGCTTCGGGTTCTCGGATGTGGTCTACAACGTGGGTCACGCGGCGTTCTTCGTTGGGGCATTCATCACGGGCAACCTCAGTTCGCTGCGTTTTGCGATGGAGGACAGGCTGCACCAACCCTATCGCGAGAGCCTCATCCCCGGAATGCGAAGGGTTTTTGAGGCGGCTATGAGCAGCGGCGCGCAGAGCGTCTCAATCAGCGGCTCTGGTCCGACTCTCATCGCGTTCGTCAATTCCGAGGACGAGAGAGTGGGGAACGCGATGCAGTCGGCTTGGGCACAGGAAGGCATCTCCAGTGACATTATCCATCTCGAACTCGACACACAGGGACTAAAGGCTGAGACCGTGTGACGAGTGTGACAGCCACAAAACCTGTATTTCGGTGTTTCGCGGCGACAGTCCGGGGTGAAATGCCCCGGACTGTCGCATATATCGACCTGTTGATCCGCGCTCTGCCAACGTCGACAGAATAGTCGTTTCGCCAAACCATCCCAGAGTCTCCGGTCTTCCGGCAGATTTGGGATGGCATGTGGTGTTACACAATCGGATTCGGCGTTCTACTCCGCCAGAAGCTCGTCTATCTGCTTCTTGAACTCCTCATACTTCTCTTTCTGCGAGGCTGCGTCACCTGGGAATTTGGAGTGGGTGAATCTGATCTTGCCGGTCTTGTCGATCACGTAGGTTGCGGGAATCCCTTTGATCTGATAGGGCTCTCCCAGCTTCGTGCCGACGGGGTCGTGGCAGACGGTGTACCTGATCTTGTTGTCCGTGGCGAACTTCTTAACGGTGCTCAAGTCGCGGTCGAGTGCCACTCCCACTATCTGCACCGGTTTCTTCGCGTAGTCCTTATGCAGCTTGACCAGCCACGGTATTTCGTGCCTGCACGGAGGGCACCATGTCGCCCACAGATCCAGCACTACAACCTTGGGTTTCTCTTTGAAACAATCCGACAACTGAAACTGCGTGTTTCTGATTGTTGGGAGTTTGAAATCCGGCGCTTTCTTGCCGACGCTGAGGTCGGCCCAGGCCACCGTGGCAAAGACCGCCAAAGTGACAAGCCCGGAAATGACATATCGTGTTTTGTCTCTGTGCATCGTGATGCTCCTTGAATGCATACTACCTACAATTATACCAACGAGGGCGGGGTTGTCCAAACTGCCGCTAATCTGTAGAATAACATCATCTCATCTGACAGGTGTATCCATGAAACCATACGTCTTGCCTGCCGACCGTGTCACCTACAACTACCGCTACTTTCTGCCGTATGCGCCCGAATGGGGCTCCGACGAGTTTTGCGGCACGCGGCTCCGCGAGCTCCTCACATATTGTGACGAAGCCGGAATAGATGCTGTTCAGTTCTTCGTCAACATACTTCCCGGCACATACTACATGCCTGCGCATAGCGCTAAGGAGCAGGAGCGATGGGCGGACTGGATGGGCAGTGTCGTCCGCCCGGCTTTGGAGGGTATCGGCGTATCCTACCAACTGAACTTCCAGTGCCTGTTGGGTCATGGTACATTTGGAATTGACATGAGGGACGAGTTTGACTGGGGTTACCTGGTGAGCCACCGAGGGGATGAGGCTCTGGGCTGTCCCTGTCCGCTCGACGACAGGTTTCGGGCAGAGATGGGCGAGATGCTTCATCTCTGGGCTTCGACCCTTCCCGACGTTATCTGGGTCGATGACGATTTCCGTATGCACAACCACGGTCAGTCAGACCACGGGCTGGATTTCTACTGCTACTGCAAGACCCACTTGTCCGCATTCGCAGACCGTATGGGACGGGCATACACACGCGAGGAGATCGTGTCCGAGGTTCTCAGACCGGGTGAACCGAGCGCGTTGCGGCTGGATTGGAACAGCTTCATCGCGGACACCATGGTCGACACAGCCGCTTGGATTCGCGAGAGAGTCTCAAGCGTTTCCCCGGACATTAGAATTGCGCTAATGACCTCCTCCCCCGACATCCATTCCATTGAGGGCCGCGACTGGAAAAGAACGCTGACTGCGCTGAGCGGAGAGCACCCCCCAATGACACGTCCGATGTGCGGGATATACACGGGGACCACCGCCCCTGTCAAGAACTTCGTATGCACATATCGCTATTTCGATCAGAGCATCGCCACCCTGGACACAACACTTGGGCGCGGTGTGGCAGAGTATGGCCCAGAGCTGGAGAACACTCGATTCACAACATGGTGCAAGTCAGTGGCGAACAGCCGGTTTGTTCTGACCCTTGCCCAACTGGTCGGTTGCCCTCAGATAACTCTGTCCATCAACGATCTTGACGGCTCGCCGATAAACGAAGAGCCCACCAGCGTCTCGATGCTGAGGGACATTCGCCCCAGGCTGGAGACCCTTGCGGGTATGCGTCTCTATGATTGGCGGGCTATGGGCGCTGCGCTGGTGACTGATCCGGAGTCCGGTCGGAAGGCCAGGGCGTGGGAGGGCGCGTCATACACAGATCTTGGATTCAACAGGTGCTGGGACGATCTTATATTGCAGATGGGAGTGCCCACAAGATATGTTGACTGTAACGGCGCCGCCGAGTCTGGTGCAGTGGTCTTCGTCGACGGGGCGACCGGGTGGCTTCTTTCGGACGAGCAGTTGAGGAAAGCGCTGGCAGGGGCGGTCATGGTCGATGGGTTCGGAGCCGCAATACTGCAAGAAAGGGGCTTTGGCCGGTACCTGGGTGTGAAAGTTGTGGAGAAATGCACCTACGGGATTCATGCGGAACAGTATCTCGATGGAGTTCTACCGGGAGTCTACAGCATTCGGGTGCCGCACAGGGGATACGAGTGGTACGAGATGGAGACTGACGGCGGAACGCTTGCCAGTGAGTTCATCGATCCCAAGAACCGCCGCCACGTTGGGAGCGCTGTTTTTGAGAACAAACTCGGAGGGCGAGTGGTCGTCTATGCCAGTCTTGGAGAGCTCATATACGGGCACTTCGGCAGTCATGCCCGGCAGCGTTGGCTGCAGGGCTCGATCCGCTGGCTGAGCCGATATCGCTTCCCAGCTCTGCCGCAGATACCGCATCACTGTCTGACCGTAGCTCGTTCATCCGGCAGCAAGATGCTGCTGGCCATTGCCAACCTGGGGACGGATGCTCTGGACGGTGTCCGGTTCCGCCTCGGCGCAGGCCAGCCCTCTAAGCATTTCAGAGTGCTTCAGGAAGACGGGACCTGGTCGGACCGCGGCAGCGTCGAGGCGGTGGCGCTTGAGACTGGGGAGAAAGACATTACCATCCCCGGGCGCATTGGCGTATTTGAGTGGCTGATTACAGTTCTGGAGTAGTCACTGCAATCCGGGTGGTGATCCTGGTTTTTGACAACCGCTGGACACGGTGATATCCTGAATGCGGACATGATGGAGAACCTACTTGTCGAAAAATTCCTGAGACGCCTGACCGCGAGCAGAAGGTCATCGAAGCGCCTGCTCATCACTGCGTTGGGCCTTGTTCTGGTCATTGCGTCTGTCTCCGTGTTCGTGCGCAAGTCAGCGCCCCTCGCTGCCAAACAGCCCGCCGTCGGCCCGCCAGTGCTGTCAGTCGGGGGAAATGCGGGCGTCGACTCGTGCAGGTTCCTGACGGTCAGCTCGGACGGCTCGGTCGTGGGCGCGATATCTGCTGGAGGGGTTCTTCACGTATTCGACTGGCAGGGCCAACCGGTCTTTTCAGCGCCGTTGAAGACGCACAACCGCGCCGCGTTGGCGCCTGGCGGCAAGTTCACGCTGCTCTACAGCCATCGGGACTTGTCAAACACCAGTGTAACCTTTCTTGATAGCAGCGGACGTGAGCACAGCAGCATGGATGTGGGTTCCGCAGTGTGGAGCGCCGATGGGGTTCTCACCGACGGTGGCGTGCGGTTCGCCATTGGCACCGGGGCAGGGATGGTCTACATCGTGGATCTTTCCCGCAGTGGCAGGCGCCACAAGAGATGGCGAGTTCCCGGGGCAGTGGTGTCCGTGAGCATGGATAGCGACGGCCAGCAGGTCAACTACGGTTGTTGGCAGCGATCAGTTGTCGGTTGCGCGACCTGGAGCGGAGAGAAGCGCTGGGAGGAGAAGACCGATCCCAGCGTGCTCAACTACGTTGAGCGACTCAGCGCGTCCAGGACGGCGTGCGTGCTTGTGCCAAATAGGTCCGGGTCGGCAGGGTCACTATGGATCATGCGAGGAGACGGCGAAAAGCTCTGGGAGACGAAGGTTGGTCAAAGCGCGCGTCCGAAGGCCGTGATCGCGAAAAACGGCCGCTATGTCTGTCGCAGCTACTCCAGAGCAATTCGCCACGAGCGAAACACAGTTGTGGAGAGGCACGGAGTTCTAGTGGAGTCTCCTGGGAAGACTCTGTGGGACAAAGGTTCTCTGTTCTTCCAGGCCGATCCTCTGTTTGTGACATCCAGCGGATACGTGGTTGTTGTGGGCAGCAAGAACAGGCTCTACATACTCAGTCGGACGGGCGAGGTCAAACCGTCGCTGGAGCTTCCATCTCGGCTCCGCCTGGCAGTCTCAGTGAGGAACGGGGCAAAGCTCGTTATCTACTGCTCCGACGGAAGTATTCATATGCTGGATTTGACGGAACAGCAGCCTCGACATTCCATCGAGGCTGCTGTTCCAACGAGACTAGGCTAGGTATTTCCAGGCTTCCTGCCGGTTTTGCTAGAGCGAGATAAGTCCCAATCTAGTAGCACGCCGAAATGCTTGAACGCGGTTGGTTACCTGGAGCTTGTCATATATGTTGGCCAAGTGGAAGTCCACTGTCCGCTTGCTGACAAATAGCGCGTCGGCGACATCTTTGCTGGACTTGCCCTCTACTACTAGAGAGAGCACCTCCAACTCACGCCTTGTCAGCTTCACTGAGCGGTCTTCGTAGACTTCCGGGATTCCGACAGGCCCCATATGGTTCCCCTTTCCCTGCTCGCCGCTCAATGATATGTTTCCACGGGGAAAGGCGAAACGCACACTATAAATTGCGGGCAAGAACAATCATCTGCAATGACGTTGCTTTCTCAGCGTCAGCTCCGTCCTCGCAGCCCGCGGCTGACCACTATACGGCGGTAGGGATATCCAGTACCGCGCAGCACTTCGCGAACCTCGCGAGAGTATGAGCGCTGGTGCCAGAGCGTCTGCGATCGATCATCCGGTAGTGCTTTCGCCGCTGAATGTAGGCAGCTATCCACGCCGGAACACACAGAACCGATATTGCATAAGCCGCCAGCGCCGCCAGAGCGGCTTTGGGCGAAGTCAAGGTTGCGGCCGACCAGGAAAGCCCGTCCAGTTTCAGTCCGGCAACCACCAGCGCGCCGCCGAACACGGTCATCAGAACGGCGTTTCGGAACGACCACACGCGCACAACCCTGCTTTTGGCATACCTGTCCCTGGCATCGCCCATCCAACCCAGGCCAATCAGGCAAGCGCCCGCCCACACCGGGGTCAGGCTCGCAAAGAACACGCACCCAACGATAGCCAGCAAGACGAGCCATTTTTCATTCCTTGAAAGCATTGAAGTCTCCTTTTCCAATACGAACAATCACAGTTTTCTTCGGTAACTGCGCATCAATCCAATCACTCTGCCCACTATGCTGCAGCTTTGCCGTTCAAGATCAATCTCGATTGGCTGGTACTGCTCATTGGCGGGTTCCAGAACCACTGTGTTTCCGCGTCTGTAGAACCGCTTGACCGTGGCCTCATCATCAAGCAGCACGGCGGCCAGTTCTCCGTTGGCCACGCTATCGCATCCGGCTACCATCACAAGGTCGCCGGGCATAATGCCTTCGTCTATCATGCTGTCTCCGCGCACTCGCAGAAGGAAAGTGTCCGTTGATGAGTCCGCCATGTCCTCGGGCACCGCGTACACTTCTTCGATCTGTTCCTGAGCCAGAATGGGTTGGCCGGCAGCAATGTTGCCAACTAGCGGGACGTATGCAGCCTGGGGCTCGTCACGCTCGCTGACCACCGCTGATCTTCCACCCGGCACAACCCGAATACCGGCGCCGCGGTCTGTAACCGCATCCTCGAGCGAAGCCGCAATTGGAGCGTTAATCTTGATTCCCCGCGCTCCACGTAGCCGATCGATGTAGCCTTTTTTCTCAAGTGCGTTCAGATGCTTGGCGATGCCGTTGGGACTGGCAACCGACATAGCCCGCATCAGTTCCGGGATGCTCGGCGGTCTACCCTCACGTCTAATCCCATTCTCGATTTCGCCCAGCAGCTTCTGCTGCCTCTGAGTAAGACTACTGACCATAACACGCTCGCAGGTGTAAAGAATTACACCTATAGTATACCACCCGATCCGAGCCTTGTCAACAACTTTTTTCGATTTTCTTGAACTTTTTTTCTGGGGGTTTCTGTTGGGGCGGTGCAGGTGAGTCTCGCAGGCGGCGGCGGGAGGCTAGGCATTAAGAAAGCGCCCCTCCGGAGAAGATATCCGAAGAGGCCGGAAGGGTACTTCGGTCTATTCCTCCCCGAAGAGGAAGCGCAGAGTGTTGGTGTTGCTCGCTTGCGTGCGGAGGTCGGCGGGCAGCGCGTCCAGAGCAGCCACTTCGTCCTCGTATCGCGCTTTCAGCTTGAAGTCGACGTAGTAGTCCTCTCCCTGCTTGCGGTGGCAGAAGTAAGAATAAGCTGGCGCATCGGAGCCCCATATCAGGGTGTTCGGGTACGCTCGCATCAGATCCATCATCACGCTCTTGTGGTCTGCGTAGTTCGTCGGAAAGCGTTTCTCGTGGTCTGGCACCGATTCGCAGTCTTCATGCATCAACTGCACCTGAATCTTGAGCGCGGCAGTGTCCACGAATACGTTGGGCAGTTCGTTGGCGCGGTCCAGATGGGCCCGGCTGAAGCCTATGCAGTGGGCGAGGCAGAATCGCACGTCCAGGTTCTGCTCGACGACCTCGAATGTCATTGGTGTGTATGAATAGCGTTCCGAGGAATCGGGCGTAGTGTGCAGCAGTATCGGCAGATTCCGTTCTCGCGCGAACTCGATTATCGGGAGACCTTCCTTGAGCAGGCACGTTACCGGGCTCTGGCACAGCACTGGGACAATCTTGATCCCGTAGATTGGCCACTGCCTTTCCAGTTCCAGCGCAGCCTGAATCTGGTCTTCGACTGCGCGGCCGGGGTCGAACGAGATGAACGGGATGAACCGCTGTGCGAGCTCCGGGAAGTACTCGAAGATTTCGCGGATGACCATTCGGTTCTCGATGCCATAAGGGGTCGGTGAGATCGGCGGATTGCCCGGAACACACTCGCCGCGCCGTACCAGTGCCTGCGGGTCGAAGTAGAGGTCGGGGGCGTACGGAAAGACGATACTCGCGTCCACGCCCCCGCAAAGTTGGCGATAGTAGTGGTCCTCGAGGCTCTGCGCGTACGGGAATTCCATCGACGCGTACGACTTCACGCTGATTCCCAGGTGAACGTGACTGTCTATGACCTTGCCCCGCAAGTCCGCGCTCTTTAGATGTTTTGTGACCATGTTCTGACGCCTCTTTATACCGTCCAGGATCTACCGCTCTTTGAACTGAATGTTCTGATAGGCTATCGCACGCTCGCCCATCACCTCGGTGTCGCAGGGCCTGGCCAGGCTACCGG
>CAYSLA010000096.1:11685-12891 GCA_964431685.1 uncultured bacterium
ATCCGCAACTGGTTGATCATCTGCGCCACGAACGCGTACTGCGGGTTCGGCGCTGGCAGGATGATGACGTGCTTCTTACCGGCGTCGAGACTGCGCTTGATGCCCGTCACTATGTCCAGCCAGTATGAAAACCCGAATTGGGTTCGATCCTCGATGATTCGTATCTTGAAGTTCGGGTTCGGGTGGTCGCACATCTTTTCCTTCGGGATACTCCGAATCCGCTCGAGCTCGGCCATGTCCTGGAATGGGTGCACACCTGCCATCGTGAATGGGAAAATCGACTTCATAGTAACCTCCGGTCTGATGCTAACGAGACGCCATCACCTCGCGAGCACAGTAAACCACACAACCGTTTGGCATGTCAAACAATACGTGCACAGGTGCGCCGGGACTTGAGTGAATCTCGGCGGAACACTAGGTCCCGAAACGTGCAAGGACGGTCTACTGCCGAAACGCAGGAAATAGGCTATAATGTTGGTGTAGATACCGAACCGCTGGAGGTGCACGTATGCGAGCGATAAACTACCTGATCGACGACGCCGGCAAGAAAACAGCCGTCATGATGGACCTCGGAGACTGGGGGAAGCTTTCGTTGTTTCGGGATTCTGGCCCAGTCAAACCCATCAGTGCAGCCAATTCCGAACTCCCGAAACAACGAATCGAACAACTAATTGCCCACATCGCCCACTTTCACATAGTACAGTTCGGAGAATACTACTGCGTCTCTGGACACGTGACCGTGCGTCCCGTTGGATTGCCGTACTAGCATCCAGCGTTCGCCGCCCCACCTGATCAGCGGATCAACGATGGTGAAGGCGTATCGCGGCGGATCCTTGTCCCACTCTTCTAAGCCCTGAATGTATACGTCTACGCCCGCATTCGCGTGGCCGGCGAGCGGAATGAAGCCACGAAGCAAATCGGACCTCGTAGGGGAAGACGTGGTTGCAGATGTAGATGGAGAGGAACTCCGAGTGTCAGACGGTCTGGACTCATTTCTTGAACGTTCTCGCGACATACCTCCAATCATCGCAAGGACCGCCAAGATAATAAACAGGGCGAGGCAACCGACAGCGCAGCCCGCTGGAATGCCGAGACCCACCCCGAGCCCTTGGAGCAGGCCTCTCCCCGCCGATGGTGCAGCCGAGGGTGGGCCGAAACTCGCGGTGGGCTGCGCGCTCTGTTGAGGATAGGGGGGCGGAGCATACG
>CAYSLA010000097.1:0-12825 GCA_964431685.1 uncultured bacterium
CTCTCGTGATGCAAGAAATACACCATGGTGCGATTCTTACGTGATGCAACGCGCAGTCACTCGCCGTGCCACAGTAGATTGGTCCGTGAGGCGTGCTCAAGTCGGAGCCGTAGGAGCACCGCTCCACGAGCGAAATATGCTCTTGCGAGACTTTTCATCGTGGTTTCTGGTAGAATCAGAACATTGTATATTTGAGCCGGTCGATATCTGGTGTAAGAACGGAGCTGTGATGAGATATTGTGCCGTTATCGCGGTATTGTGTTCGCTTGTCTGCTACAGCAGTTGTGCCCGGGCTGCCTGGAAACAGGAAGAGTTCATCATAACGATGTGGTGTCCTCCTCCCGCAACAGAAGAGAACATGGCAGCTCTCGCAAAGGACAACTACACGTTGACCGGAGTGACGGTGGATGGAGACCCGGAGTCATCAAAGTCCAGCGCGCTGAGTCAACTGGATATCGCAAAGAAGTACGGACTAAAGGCCCTACTGTTCAGCCCTCTGCTGACTCCGCAGTCACTCGATGACCCGGCAAAGAAAACGCAATTGGATGAGCTGGTAGATGCAGTAAAGAAACATTCTGCGCTGGAGGGTTACCACCTCATTGACGAGCCATCCGCCTCAGCCTTTCCGGATTGGGGCAAGTTGGTTCGCTACCTCAAGCAGCGTGATCCTGGACATCTTGCCTACATCAACCTGTTCCCGACATATGCCAGCAAAGAGCAGCTTGGCGTCGAACTGACGGGTAAGCCAAACAAACTTTTCGGCTATCCGAAGAACCTGGCTGGCATTGGTCCAGACAATCCGACTGTTGAGTTGTACAACGAACACCTCGCGCAGTTCATCACGCAGGTCAAACCTGAGATCATCAGCTATGACCACTACCACTTCTTCCGCGACGGCGAGGATGGGGAGCAGTATTTCCTCAATCTGGCGCTCATACGAATTGCCGCAATGAAAGCTGGAGTCCCTTTTCTGAACATCGTACAAGCTTGCACCATAGAGCCCTCGTGGAGATTGGTAAATGCGAGTGAGATGCGCTGGCTGGCGTTCATGACCCTGGCATATGGCGGAAAGGCTTTGAGCTGGTTTCTACACTGGGGGCCGGTGGAGTTCGGCGGGATGTATCAGAACGGCGTACGGATGCCGCACGCAGACTATGCCGCCGCCATCAATAAGGATATCAAGGCCATTGGACAGGTGCTGATGAAGCTCGAGTCCACTGCCGTCTACCACACCGTACCTCTGCCTTTGGGGACGCAAGCCTTGCCTACAGACTGTCCGGTGAAGATTGCTGAGGGTGAGTTTGTGATTGGTCTGTTCAAGGACAAAGGCGTGCAGAACTCGTTTGTGATCGTCAACCGAGACTACAAAAACTCAGCCAGCGCAGATTTGACTCTGAACTTCGGAAAGGGAAAGCTCTGGAGATTCTCTCGCCTCAATGGGCAATGGAGCAAGCTGCAGGACTTGGCCGGCAACGATGTTGTGGGCGTCCGCCTGGAGCCCGGCGACGGGGAGTTGTTTAAGTTCACGAAGTAGACAGGCTGCTGCTCGCTGAGCTTTCTTGACACGATACCGTTTACTCTGGCATACTTCCGTTGAAGTGAAAGAATCAAACAATCAACCGGCCACAGAAAACGCTTCTGACAAGGTCTATGAGTCGCACGGCCCGATGGCGGGGACACAACTGATGGTACTATCGCACGTGCCTCGCGGCGGGAGAGTGCTTGAGTTTGGCTGCGCCACCGGCTACATGACCCGTTACATGAAAGAGCAGTTGGGATGCAGCGTAACGGCGGTTGAGATTAGCCCGGAAATGGCCAGACAGGCGATGCCGTTTGCCGACAAGATGGTTGTTGGCAACGCTGAGAGTGACGATGTGTGGGATCAGGTGCGGGGCGGTTTTGACTGCGCGGTGTTCGCCGATGTCCTTGAGCATCTCGCTAATCCGTGGACAGTGCTTGGCAGAACCAGGAATGCGCTGGTTGCCGGCGGAATAGTCGTGGCGTCAGTCCCAAACATCGCCTACTACAAGATACGCAAGCATCTGCTGCTCGGAGGATTTGACTACACCGACTATGGCATACTCGACAATACCCACCTGCGGTTCTTCACCAGAAAGACAGCCGTGGAGATGTTCGAGTCTTGTGGATATGATGTTCCGAGCGTGATGCCGTCGTTCCGTGGCAGGACGGACAGATGGCTTCATTGTCTCTGCCCCGGCGCATTTTCATACCAGTACGTTATTCGAGGGGAGCCTCGTAAGAACACAGACTCTGCTGATGGCGGCAGTGCCGAATTCCACAGGGAGCAATAGCTATGCCTGCGGTATCGGTAGTCGTGCCGTCGTACAATCTGGCGGCGGTGATCCGCGAAACTCTGGACTCGCTCAGACGGCAGACCTTTGCTGACTTTGAAGTCATCGTTGTGGACGATGGCTCCAGAGACGAGTCAGTGAAGGTTATCGAACCATATACTGCAGACAGCCGATTCAAGCTCATTGCTCAGACCAACCAGGGCACCGCAGCGGCCCGAAACAAAGCCATCTCAGCGGCGTCGGGTGAGTGGATCGCGTTCCTGGACGCAGATGACATCTGGATGCCCGAGAACCTGTTCAGGAGGATGGTGATCGTTCATCAACACCCTGACGCGGCGCTGGTGTTTTCAAACGGTATGGAATTCTCGGATTCCGGCGACGTCGGCCCGTTCTATCGAAGCCGTGACAAGCTGCCGGACGGGGCGGATATCAGGAGATTCCTGCGCGGGAACTGTGTGTGGGCAAGCTCCGTGATGGTGAGGCGCAGTGACGTGCTGCGTGTCGGTATGCTGCGGGCTGATGTATCCGGTGTGGATGATTACGATCTTTGGCTCAAGATTCTGGAGATGGGCGGTGTCGCACGAGGGGCGTGGGAACAGCTTGTCAGATACAGGAAGCGGCCTGACAGCCTGGGCACACGAAAGATCTATATGTACGAAACCCTGGCAGAAGTCTACGCGGACGCTGTGAGGCGCAACCTCGGCAATGAACCGATCCGCAAAGTTGCCTCCGAATCCCTGGCACGTACTCGAAGCGACGTTCTACTGGCACAAGCTCGGCAATCTCTGGAACAGGGCCTGATTCCGGACACGGCCTCGCGGATTCTGGCGGCGTGGCGGGAGTATCCGAGGCGCACAAAGATACTTCTTATGTATCTTCAGTTCGTCGGAGGTCAGCGCAGGCGTGCGATTCAGCGACTGGCAAGGAAGTGGTAACACTGGAAGCTCGGGGCCCGGACATATCAGTGATTGTGCTCAACTACCGTGCCTGGAGGGAGAGTGCCAGGGCGCTGCGCTCGGCTGCTGACGCGGCGGGCCACTATAGGATCGAGTCCATAGTCGTTGACAACGGATCGGCTGATGGAAGCGTTGCCGCTCTCAGGGAGGAGTTCCCCGAGGCGGCGGTTATAGGTCTCACAAAGAATCTCGGATTCGCTGCAGGAATGAACGCGGGTATTTGTGCTTCCACCGGAAGACACATACTGCTGCTCAACAGCGATGTAGTTGCGGCTCCGGAGTCGGTTCGCGATCTCGTCGACTATTTAAGCACTAAACCCGACGTGGGCATCGTCGCCCCCGCGCTCGTTGATTCGGAGGGACGGTGCGCGAGGTCATTTCTTACGCGTCCGACGCGCCTGCGGATCATTCTGCCCTTTCTGGCAAAACGGGCATACAGGTCGATGCGCGGCAAGCTGGGCGTAGAGCCGTTGGAGGTCGAGGCGACTGAAGGCGCAGCGGTGCTCACGTCCAGAGAAGCGATCTCACGCGTCGGACTAATGGACGAGCGGTTCTTCTTTTACTACGAGATCGTGGACTGGTGCATGCGCATGGCGAATTGCGGGCTGCGCGTGGTTGTGCTGCCAACATCCCGAATGGAACACGCGGGCGGCAGTTCAACCCCGCGAGTGTCGGCACGGATTGAGTTCAAACGTTCAGAATACCAGCTCATTGAGAAGATGTCCGGCGGCCCTCTATCGCGGGTCGCACAACTGCGCGACCTTTCGGCAGAAGTCTTGCAGGTGCTATTCTACGGCATCAGCAGGCTCTTCGTTGGTCGAAACGCACGGGTGCGCGACAAACTCCGCGTTCATTTTCAGTTGCTTCGATGGTTTGCGTGTGGAATGCCGGAGAGACTTGATCAGAGCTACGTAGCGAGGTTTGGCGGATGGGACTAACATTCGGCAGAAAGATGCGATTTGGAGTGACGGTATGCGTCCACAACGACGAAGCCTACATAGGCTACTGCCTGAAATCCATTTACGACTTCGCTGACCGCATAACGGTTATGATGACTGATGGCATCCCGTGGGGCGGTCAGCGCTTCGCGCTCGACTCCACCGAAGAGATTGTGCGAGCTTTCCCGGATCCACAGAACAAGATCAACCTTGTTACCGGAGACTGGCCGGACGAGATGGCCCAGCGGCTCCACGGCCTGGACGTTCTTCGCGGGACTGTGGACTATCACGTTGTGGTGGATGCAGATGAGATATACTCGGTGGCGGACCTGGGGCGGCTTCGGCGATACATAGCGCTTCGCCCGTTCGTGGGGCAATTCAGACTAAGGTTGAACACTTATTGGAAGACTCGCCCATTCTACCGCATTGACCCACCTGAGCCGCTTAGAGCATACGTCGTCAGCCGGCTGCGCAATTCGACTCGGCTTGTGGACATCCGGCGCACCAGCGAGCCGTGGAGGGTCACCGTTCCGCGCAGAGTTGCAATCTGCCATCACTTCTCGTACTCAAGGGACAATGAGAGAATACGCCAGAAGCTGGCGAACTCGCTTCACGCAGAAGAGTTTGTGGGGGGCTGGTATGAGAACGTATGGCTAAAATGGGATGAAGACCACAGTCTCGAGAATCTGCATCCAATGCATCCCGCAGAATACAAGCGAGCCGTGCCCGTGTTGATTGGGGAACTGCCTGAAGTAATGCGGGACCATCCTTTTGCCGAACCCGGCGGATCGACGCGTTGACGATGCGCGCACGTATCCTTATAATTTGTCAAACGGGTCAGTTCCGCAATATAGTCTAACAGCATTCCGAAGATCACTAGACACACTCGGAGGATTACGATGAAGCCGTCTCAGAATTTCAGATCCACAGTCTTGTTTGCCACTTTACTGCTGCTTGCACTCTCGGTGCCCAGTTTTGCACAGGACGGTTCAGTTGCTTTCGAGGAACTCGCTCCCGCACCCGTGCTGGCTGCTGCGGAAATAACAGTCGTTCCTGACACGGACCTGATGAAGCGCACTCCTGTGATCGATGGGATTGTTGAGGACGGTGAATGGGACGGATTCTACGCTGTATCGCAGCCGGGGTTCAACGCGACGACCTATGCTAACTGGGACGACGACAATCTGTATTTCGCAGTAAGGTCCGACGAGCCCCTGGACATGATGGTGCTTGTGGATGCCAACAATGACGGATGGTTCCACGGTGAAGACAACTACGAGATACTTGCAACGGCTTCCTCGGATGTTCCAGGGGGCAAGCGCGTTCTGCGGTTTCTGTCACGAGGTTCCGTTTCGGGCCAGCCCGATCCTGTGACTGATACGGAAGCAGCGCTTGTGGACACCAGGACAGGCACATACGGTGGCTATCACTGCGTTGAGATACGCTTTCCCAGAAGTGTGATTCGTGACTTCAGGCTTGCCGATGGCAAGAAGGTCGGTATTCAGATTGGGCTGAAGCCTGTTCTGGCCGCCGATGGTTGGATTCCAGTGAAGGTGGCCGGAGACAAGCGCCAGTGTTTTCAGTGTGTTGCTGTTTCCAAGAAGACCGTCCAACTCAATCCGCTGGCTGTTGGCCTGGACTTGCGCGACGCAGTTGTGGCCAGAGGCGAGGATCTGGTGGGTAGGTTCTATCTCACAAACAACGGTCCAGAGACCGTCAATGTCCGCAACTACATCATAGCGGGCGAAGGCAAAGCCGGCCCACATCTCAACGGGTATAGATTCCGTCTCGATGGAATGTCACCCAAGCGGCGCGTATCTGAGGATTTCCGCACTACCATTCCATCCGATATGCCACTGGGCTGCTGGGTAATGGGTGCCGAGGCAAGGACGGAGGACGCAAGAGCGGCAGCAGCCCTCGTGTCGTTTGAGGTTGTCGATACTTTCAACGCGGAGATACGTGGACCCAGCGGGAGCGTTGCTGCGGACGCCAAGAACGTAGGGGTGAAAGTTATAGTACGCAACAACACCCGCAAACCTATTCGGGGTAGCGTCAAGATCGTGTACCCGCTCGGCTGGGACGTCTGGAAAAACGCCGATACAAAGGAGTTCAACATAGTATCGGGCAGGGCGGTAACCGCAGTGGATTTCTCCGCTAGACCGCCTGTCGGCGCCGGTGGAGATGTGGTTGTTCGCGCTGACGTGACCGTCAACGGAGTGACCAAATCCGTTGAGACCAGCTTCAATGTTGTGAGGAAGTAGTCCGACAATGGACAATGAGCGCAGGATCGCTGGAGTCAGCCGAACTGTCTTTTTGCTGGGGATAGTTAGTTTCCTAACGGACATCTCCAGCGAGATGTTGGTGCCGGTACTGCCTCAGTTCTTGCGATATTCGGTCGGGGCTTCGGCCTCAGCAATTGGTTTTATTGAAGCCATTGCGGAGGCTACGGCATCGCTGCTTCGAGTGTGGGCAGGGTATCTGGCAGACCGTATGGGCAGACCCAAGCTCCTCGCCACAATCGGCTATGGGTTGTCGGCGTTCTCCAAACCGTTTCTAGTCCCCGCAACGTCCTGGACCCACGTCTTCGGAGTCCGATTTGCCGACAGGTTTGGAAAGGGAATCCGCAGCGCTCCAAGGGATTTGCTGATAGCCGACTCCACTGATCCCAAAGAACGCGGACGCGCTTTCGGGCTGCACAGGGCCATGGACACGGCAGGCGCCACGGCGGGGCCACTAGTAGTAATTGGCATTGTTGCGCTGGTTATCCCGGGTGGGGGATACGGTTCACTTGACATTGGACACAGAAGCCTCTACAACGTGTTCTTTCTCGCGGCGGCGGTGCCCGCGTTTCTGGGATGGTTGGCGTTGGTGCTTTACGTGCCTGAGAAGTCGGTTGCGGTTCGGCAGACTGAACGCCCGAGGATATCCTTCTCTGTCTTTGACAGGCGTTTCAAGCTGTTCGTCCTATGCGTAGCTGTATTTGCCATCGGCAACTCGAGCGATGCCTTTCTGGTTCTCAGAGCGACAAGCAAAGACTCTGTCAACATGGGATTTCTCCCATTCATGTGGGTCTATGTGTGCTTCAACGCGCTTCAGGCCTTGGTGGCCTATCGCAGTGGGGTGGTTTCCGACAGGATCGGACGCAAACCGGTTATCGTCGCGGGCTGGCTGGTTTTCGCAGTGTGCTATTATGCCATAGCGAGAGTCAATACCTCCACAGGAATTTGGATATGGTACCTTGTGTACGGTGCATACTACGGGATGACTGACGGAGCGCTGAGGGCCTATGCAGTGGATATTGCTCCGCCCAATCTCAAGGGAACGGCCGTGGGCGTTTACTACACGGTGAGCGGTTTGGCTCTGCTGCCCGCCAGCATCGTCGCGGGGCAACTGTGGGACAGAGTAGGGCCACAGGCTCCGTTCTACTATGGGTCAGCGGCGGCCCTGGTGGCTGCGCTCTTAATGTTTGTGCTTGTGCGCGAGCCGAAACCGGCTCTGGAGGGATCGTAGATGTCGAGAGCAGTTCTCGGAGTAGTTGTATTGCTGGTGACGCAGACATTCACGCCAGTCGCGGCAGCGGTCGGCCCTGTAGATAACTGCCTTGGAGTGGTCTTTGCAGTGGGAGACGCGGCGACGTGGTTCAGTTCCGCGTTCGTGATAGCGGACGGGGGGTGGGTGATATGCACTGCCGACTCAGTCACGGAACACACGTCTGCCACCAACTCTCAACCGATCCGCAATCCAATATTCATAAGCAGGTTCACCGGACTTGCCTATGAGTGTGAGGTGGTTGCTGTGGACGAAAAGAGCAGCGTCGCTCTGCTCAAACTGCCGGTAAAGGGTCTGCCAGCCGTCGATCTGGGTCAGAGCAAAGACTTCGCGCGTGCGGGCTTCGGCACTGTCGGTGAGCTTGCGAGCAGTGACACCATCGGCTCGGTCTGGCCGACGACCATCTTCGGCGTTGCGGCAGGCAGATCGGGTGATGCGGGTCTGGTTGTGCGCGGATGGAACGCCAACCGGGCGTTTGTAACGGAGATCGGCAGCCGGAAGTGGTTGCTGCTGGGTGAGCTTAGTCCCGCTGACAGGCCAATACCCAACGGTTCGGTGGCCATGCGCGAGAGGACAGCGGTGGGCATGTATGTGAATCGCCTCCGTATCACCGACCCCAAGAAGGAAGACGTGATCCTCGGCAGGTGTCTGGCGTCATCGGAGCTTGTGTCGTTCGCCGCAAAGCAGAACATCCCCGCAGAGACGCTGCACGTGACACCCGCCGCAACCCTGAAGACCTCTCCAAGAGCAGGTAGAGCGTTTGCGCTCAATGTGAGAGCTCTCTCGATGTCTTCATCCGGCGCTTCGGAAGATGCTCTGAAGGTATCCAAAGAACTCTCTGAGCTGATGCCGGACGATCCTGCCGCGAGGATGTCTTACGGCGTTGCTCTTGTTGCAGAGGGCAAGTTCGAGGATGCAATGGGGGTGTTCGGTGAGGTTGAGAAGCTCGACCGCGAAGCTCCGAATTTGAAGACAAACCGCGCCGCTGCCCTGATTGGCCTCAAGAGGAACGATGAGGCCGAGAAGGAGCTGCTGCAGGCGGCGAAGGATGCTCCCGGTGACACTCGTCCACTGTATGCTCTGGTGGCATTCTACTCTGCGGATGAGAAGACTTTGGAGAAAGCGCTGGAATATGCCAGGCAGACGGTGAACCTCGCGCCAAAGAGTCCCCTGGCCAGGCTGCAGTACGCAATGGCCTACAGGGCGTTGAAGAAGTACAAGGAGTCAATCGAGGCGATCCAACTGGCGTTGAGTCTTGCGCCTGATTGGCTGGATGCCTGGATCGCGGCGGCAGTGGTCTATGAGGACGCCGAAGACTTCGAAAACGCGCAGAAGACGCTGGAAACAATTGCCGATAAGCGACCGGAAGATGCGAGTAGCCTGCTGGCTCTGGCCTCGTTCTACGTGGACCGCAAGAACAAGGCGAAAGCGGAGTCAACGTTCGCAAAGATCAAGGCGCTTTCTCCTCCCCAAGAGATTCTGGATGCAGTGACGGACCTGGAGACAAAACTGAGCGAATAAGGTCAGTGCGGATTCGTCAGTTGGCAGATGCGCCGGCAAACACGGATTCTTCTTTCGCGTGTGAGTGTGTGCGCTCCTCGAAGACCGGAAGGTAGTCTCGCCATATCTCGTTGCGTACTCCCGAGATGAACTTCGTCAGACTGATGAACGGCACATACTTCGGCTTCGTGGGCGTCTTGTTGAGCGAGAAACCAACGTGCCTGAGTTCTTTGTCGCCTTTCTTGGAGTTGCATTTTTTGCAGCAGCAGACGAGGTTATCCCACGTGGAGGGGCCGCCAAGCCGCTTGGGAACAACGTGATCTACAGTCAGGTCGGCGCCTCTGTGGCCGCAGTACTGACAAGTGTGGTTGTCTCGCGCCAGCACACTCCTGCGCGACAATCTCAGTTGGGGCCTGGGCCTCTTGATGTGACTTCTCAGGCGGACTACGGACGGTTGATCCAGAGCAGTTGACACTGTGTGCAGCATCCTGCCCGAGTGATGCAGCACGTCGACTTTTCCACTCAGCACGAGCGTGATGGCCCGTCTCGCATTACAGATGTTCAGCGGCTCGTAGTCGCTGTTTAGCACTAGCACCTCTTGACTCACTATTAGCCTACCTCACATAACAAAAAAGCCCGCCAAGACAGTTGTCGTGGCAGGCCTCATCCGGTTCGCACAGGGCAGAACACGTGTTGTCGGAACACGTATACGCCGCTCATGTGAGTGCGTATATCACGCATTCTGGTTATGCTCTGCACGTTCTTCAGCTTCATCATCATCTTTCCCGACCACGCGGCGTCACTATTGCGACGCATCTTCCGTGATCACATTGTCATTGTAGCAGTACGTCTGAACGGCTGTCAAGGACAGCTCGAATAATGGCCTGAAAATCGGCCTCGTGCCGCCGGCGGGCAGAGCGGTGCGAACCTGAAGAGACGCCTGTGTTTCACCGATAATCGTAGTGATATGGGACATCGTGAACTGTCAATTCGTATAGAAGAGCTGATAGGCATTCCGCGTGTTGTAGTGCGCGGCTCATACACGCGTGACCACAACGGTCTGCTCTCCTGCATCCTCGACCAACTGCAGTCCAACGGCTCCAGCGTACTGGTGCTCGATCTTATGGACTTGCGGTGTGCCGAAGCAGAAGCAGCATCCGGCATTGTCCTCGTGCTGAAGAAGAGCCGGGCAAATGCAGGCATACACGTTGTCGCCCCGGACAATCTGGGGCTACTGCTGAAGCGCGGCCGCTTGCCAGTGTGCGTGCGTCTCTACCCATCTCTGGACGAATTTGTTAGCGCTATGCCGCAAATCGCGCAGGCATCCTGAGTCAAACAATCTGCCGTTCCCAAATGCCTCTCTACACAGCACCTAGTGCGCGTTCGGCGGCAGAAGACAGAATCCGTGCCATTCTAAGGTGACCCAGATCGGTTGGATGCACGGCGTCCACAGTTGCCTCGCCATCCGTGCCAATCAGCGCCTCGCAGGTCACGTAGTGCAGCCCTCCGTTCCACGAAACAGCCAGCTCCTGGAAGATTCCTCTAAGTATGCGGTTCTTGATTTCAGTCGGCTGTTGTTCATCGCCCCTGATGAACTCATTCTCGTATACCAGGTTTTCGACCAGAATGACGGGCGTGCCAGGGTGCGCCCGCTTCAGCACAGAGAGCAGGTAACGCAATCTCTCATCCACATCTTCGGCATCCATGTTGGGCATACAATCAATGACATAGAGTGACGGATCAAGCTCAGCAAGCAGGTCTGAGACTTCGTGCTCGCATTTTCCACTACCCGAGAAGCCGAGATTGATGATTGGTGCATCGAGGCTTCGTCCGACGATCGAGGGGTAGGCCATACCAGGTCGACTCGCGCACCCTCCCTGGGTGATTGAGCTGCCGTAGAACACCACCGGCCTGGCTCCGCGCGCACGTGGTGGAGGCGCCTGCATAGTCACCCCGTCAGCCAGCCCTATTTCCAGTGATTTCACGCCATTGTATAGTGGCAAATAGAGCGCGTACTCGCGATTGCCTGGGGGCAGGTCCAAAACAAGTTCAGTTTCGTTATCCTCAGCCCTCGGAACCCCAATCGCCAGCCAGCGCCACTTGCCTTCGTGACGCACGTAAAGATCTACCCCACTGACACCAGTTGACGGCATGTGACTCATCGTCAGTTGCGGCGATGTCAGGCTCCACCTGACGGAGATACCGGGAGAATTCGTAACGAAACGGACGACCATCGCGGCCGTGTTCGCCGACAAGGCCCAGACTTCCTCCGGAACTCTGCCTTCCGCCCTCGCAGGCAATCGATTGAAGAAATCCTTCGTATCGCTCCATCCGCGTCCTTCAACGAGCAGATTCTCCGCCGTCTGCCAAGTCATCCGTCTGCCTCCTGGGTTTGCTTGCCACAGTATACCACAGGCGGTAATGCGCACGAAATTGCCGCAACGGATTGCCCACACGCAGAAGGATATGCCCGATTGTTTGGTGAAATCAGTATTGCAGTATAGCAACTTTATTTCCACGCCAGTGAGGTAAGCAAGAATGCCGTTGATTGATATGCCGCTCGAAGAGCTGAAGAAGTATCAAGGCCGGAACCCTCGTCCGGACGACTTCGATGAGTACTGGGACAGTGCGCTCGCCCAAATGCATAGTGTTGATCCCAGGGTAGAGCTGGTTCCCTACGCCACAAAGTCGAACGGAGCAGAGTTCTATGACCTCTTCTTTACAGGAGTTGGTGGCGCGAGAATCCACGCCAAGTATCTTCGTCCTGTCGGCTCGAACAAACCGCACCCGGCAGTTGTCGTGCTCCACGGCTACTCTGGCAACTCGGGGGACTGGTTCGGTTGTCTGGGCTGGGTCAGCCAGAGTTTCTCAGTTGCCGCGATCGACGTGCGCGGACAGGGGGGAATATCGGAGGACCTGGGCGGAACCGTCGGCAACACGCTCCGCGGCCATATCATTAGAGGTCTCACGGACACTCCCGAGAAGCTGCTCTTCAGGGCCATATATCTGGATTGCGCGCAACTCGCGGGGATCGTGATGGGCATGCCCGAGGTAGACGCAACCAGGGTGGGGGTGACGGGTGGATCTCAGGGTGGGGGTCTGACCCTTGCCTGCGCCGCGTTGGAACCCAGGCTGAAACTGGCTGCGCCTCTCTATCCGTTCTTGTGCGACTATCGCCGGGTCTGGGAGATGGACCTTGCAGTGGGCGCTTACGAAGAGTTGCGGCAGTACTTACGCTTCTTTGACCCTCTGCACGAGCGCGAAGATGAGATATTCACGAGGCTCGGATACATCGACAACCAGTTCCTGGCGCCAAGAATCAAGGCAGAGGTGCTGATGTTCACGGGGCTTATGGACACCATCTGTCCGCCATCGACTCAGTTCGCCGCATACAACAAGATCACCGCGAAGAAGAACGTGGTTATCTACCCGGACTTCGGCCACGAAGGTCTGCCGCAGGCCGCCGACAGGACGTTTGAGTTCATGTGCAGGCTGAGCGAGTAGACTGTAGGCGTTGTTTGTCGCGGTAGGGACTGGGGTTGCCCCCAGCCCCCCGCACAGATCCCGGCG